>JBBRLF010000186.1:0-10025 GCA_038231515.1 candidate division WWE3 bacterium | reverse complement strand
TGGTCTTGATGCTGGACAGGAGCAGATTGCCGCCGGTCTTGAAGTCGAGCGCAACCTTGCGCTCAAAGGGGCAGTCGCCTGGAAAGACGGCCGTACGTTCTGAAATCTCGGGGGAAATGTCGTAAATTGAGGCGATTTCAGAAATTTCGGCCATGCTAATATTCATCATATTACGAGCCGAGAATCTAGTTCCCAATCGAGGTATTTTAATTATATGAGCTTTTACCTATGCTATTAGAACTCGCCAAAATCCTGGACAATGCCCTGCTTGAAGCGCGCGAAGTCGAGCGCCTGACTGCGCAGGTTCCCGATCTCAAGCTAGCCGACGCATATCGGATTCAGGATGAGGGGATTCGCTTTCGCCTGATTCGGGGCGAAAAAGTGATTGGGCTCAAGATGGGGCTGACCTCCAGGGCCAAACGTGAGCAGATGAATTTGGATTCTCCGATTTACGGGGTTCTGACTGATCGAATGCAGGTCAAGGCGGGCGGTACTTTTTCGCTCAAGGCGAAGATTCATCCCAAGATCGAACCCGAAATCGCCTTCGTCATGGCGCGCGAACTGCGCGGGCGCGTTACGCCGCAGCAGGCACTGGACGCCTGTTCGGGAATTTGCGCGGCAATGGAAATTCTTGATTCCCGTTTTGTGGGCTTCAAATATTTCAGCCTGCCCGATGTCGTGGCTGACAATAGTTCTTCGGCTTATTTTGTGCTGAGCAGCCAGCTGCGGAACCCCAAAGACTTCGATCTCGCAAGCCTGGCGCAGCTGGCGATGTCGATGGAAGTCGATGGCAAGGTCGTGCAAGCCGCCCCTTCAAGCGCAATTTCGGACAATCCGGTAAACTCGGTGGTTCAGCTTTGTGAGCTTCTGGACGCCCGCGGGCTGTCGCTGCCGGCGGGCAGCATCGTGTTAGCCGGTGCGGCCACTCAGGCCGTACAGCTGGTGGCTGGCATGAAAGTTCGCCTGACCGTAGAAAAGCTTGGAGAAGTTTCGGTGGTGGTGGAATGATTGGGCCGCTGATTTTTTCGAAGCTGGCCTTGGTATTCCCCGTAATGGCGGTACTGGCGGCCGGTCCTGATTTTTATAAAAGCTATGACGAGCTTTCAAAGAGCGAGCGTGAAGGCGTGGATTATCGCGTGGTGGTCCATCAGCGTCGCGCACCTGTTACGATAATGGCGATTCACGGGGGCGACATCGAAATCGGTACCAGTGACCTGGCGCAGGCCATTGCGGGCGACGATTGGAGTCTCTATCTTTTTGAAGGAATCAAACGCGAAGGCAACTCCAAGCTGCACATCACCAGTACGCATTTTGATGAGCCCCGCGCGCTGGCGCTGGTCGAAGGTTCGCCCAGCTGTCTTTCGATTCATGGTTTTCTGGAGAAGTCGCGTTCAGTAGTCTGCGTCGGTGGCGGAAACCAGGTACAACGCGGAAAAATGTCCGAGCTGCTCACGGGTGCCGCCGCCGGGCTGGGCATCGAAGTTGAATCACCCTGCAAACGCTTTGGCGGCGATAATCCACGCAACATCGTCAATCGTTGCCGCAGCCCCGGAGTACAGCTTGAAACTTCGACGGCGCTGCGACGCCGCTTAGACAACGAGCCGGGGTTACGCGCCGAAATGGCGAAGCTGATACGTCGGGGTATGTTCGAATAGCGTTGGTGCGAGCTACTAGTGACCCGCGACCGGCCGTGCCGGAGCGTGTTCCCCATCCTGCCCACAAAGCACTCCGTCAATCACCAGATAACCTGGTGGATGGCCTCGGCCAGATGGATTGGTGTGTACCCAGTGGATGATCGCATCATCGGGACTTCTTGGATTGCCGTTGGATGGTGCAGTTGAGACGATGAAGTCGCCGCAGGCTTCAACCTTCGCATCTTTTTGCAGCGAGGGCAGCGGGCCGAAGTCTTCGTTGTAGATCACCTCAAGCGTGTCAGTCTGGTTCGGACCAAGCTGAATTTGAAAGTGGTGGTGACCGTTGTGGTCCGGATAAAGCCTGGTGAGATAACCGCGTACGCGGGCGCGATGGCGAAACTGATTAGGCTTCGACTGCTTCCATTGCAGCACGTAGTTATTGACTACCGGCAGCGCGCTGCCGTCCAGGTCTGGGCAGTCAGGAATTTGATCGGCAGCTAGCAAGAATTGCGACGACAGCAGTCCCAAAGTGAGCAAGGTCGAAAGCGTACTTCCAAGAATCTTTCTCATGCGTTACCCCCGGGCAAGACAGGTAGCGCGGCGAACGGCAAATTCCATCATGCACTGCGTCAAAAGTTAAAAATAAATAAGCGCTTAGCTACTGGCGCTCTGGTAGCGCTTCAGGCCGGTTTGCCAGAGAATCGCATTCAGGATGAAGAACGCGATCAGGACGCCCGCAACGTTAGCGTACTCAGTCCATTTCAAACCATGCAGCAGCGCGCGCGCCGGAATGCTGCTGATGAACGCAAAGGGCAGGGCGGTTAAAATCAGGTAGCGAATGGCCTTGGGATAAAGGGTGTCGGGCTTGGTGGCGAATTGAAAGAACTGATAATACAGGCGCGAAATCGCCCAGCTGCGTTCGGTCCAGAAAACCCAGATTGAAAACGCGAAACGCAGCAGAATCTGCGTCGTCATTCCGATGAGCAGCCACGCCCCCACGAGCAGCCATTTCCAGCCGCCCGAAAAGCCAGCGGGGTGGGCGTACCGAATGGCAATGCCCAGCCCCAGCACGATATTAAAAATTGCGGTGATGTTGATCCAACGCGAGAGCGCAAGAAATAATGGATGCACGGGTTTGGTGAGCAAGATATCGAGCTCGCCTTTGTTGACCAGGTCGGAGAAGTTCCAAAAGTTGCGTTGAAAAAAGGTGGTGAACAGCGCGTCTGATGAAAAGAAGATGCCGAGGAAAAAGTAAACCTGCGGCTTGGTCCACCCAGCCAGCACGGGCACGTTTGCATAAATCACGGTGAAGAGTAAGAGCTCGACGCCAATCCAGATGACGTCGGTGGCCATGGCCGTAAGAAAATTAACCCGGTAAACGGCTTCGCGCACCCAGTTGTTTTTGACCTGAATGCGGTAGATGCGGGCGTATTGCATGAGCTTCATCGGTCAGCCTCCCAGGCTCAGGTAGCGGCTCATGCCCAGGCCCCAGGTCACCTTAATGAATGCCCAGCCGGCAACCAGCCACACGCAGGACCAGGCCAGCTGTTCCAGGAAATAGGTATGCGTCCAGTGTCCCAGCGCATACTGCGTGGGTCCGAAAACGTAGAGGTAAAATGGCGTGATCTTCCACATCCACTGCATGTTTTTTGGAAAAAGATTCAGAGGAATCAGCTCGCCCGAAAGCAGGCTGACGAGCATGTTCTTGACCATGAGAAAGCTATACGCCTCTTCCCACAGAAAAGCGGTGGTGCTCAGGGCCGCGCCGATTTGGTAGTGCAGCACGTTGCCAATCAGTGCCATGACCATTGCGCCCAGCAGCCGCACGGGAGACATGCCGAAAAAAAGGCCGACCGTGGTGCCCAGTCCCAGGCAGACACCAGCGATGAGCAGCTTGGGGGCCATGCCGCGAATATAGACGAACTCGATCACGCTTACGGGGCGCAGCAGATAGTTGCTCAGCTGGCCGGAGCGTATCATCTCTTGCAGCTCGAAGTCATGGTCGCCGCCGCGAATTTGGGTGAAGAGCAGGCTGACCAGCGTGTACTGAACCATGTCGGAATAGTTCATGCCGGCGATTTCGTGTGCGCCGCCGATCTTGAACATTGCGTACCAAAGCACCCACTGAATCGCCGCTGGCACGAAAGCCGAGCCCAGTACCTCGAATAAAAATTCGATACGATAAGCCGTGGCGTCTTGAAAGCCATTCTTGAGGGCCGCCAGCCGCCAGCTCATTGAAACAGCCGCTGAATCACGTTCTCGAGGCTGGGCTCTTCGATGCCCATGTTGATGATCGTGAATTTCGTCATGATCTTTTGCAGAATCGCGACGATGTCGTCGTACTTGATCGTGAAAAAGATGGGTTTGTGGTCGTTCTCGTCTTTATCTTCCTCGTCGGGGCCGGTATCCGGGGCCTGCACGGCGATTGCCGAGGCGTTTACGCCAGTCAGCTGCGCAAGCTCTTCGACCGTCGGGCTTTGCATGAGACGCACGCGCAGCCGGCACTCGCCCTTTTCGGTGAGTCCGTGCGCGGTGCCGTCATAGATGATCTCGCCCGTGCGCATGATCAGCACGCGCGAGCAGAGCTTTTCAATATCCTCCATATTGTGGCTGGTGAGGATAATCGTGGCCTTTTCACGGCGATTGAACTCCTTGAGAAACTCACGCAGTTTGTGAGCGGCCAGAATATCGAGTCCAATCGTGGGCTCGTCGAGGAAGATGACGTTTGGCCAATGGATGAGCGCGCCGATCAGCTCCATCTTCATGCGTTCGCCCAGGCTCAGGCGGCGAATCTGCGTGTTCAGGTGCTTGGTCACATCCAGCAGCGTAGCCAGCGTGTGCAGCCGTTCTTTATAGACGGGCATCGGAATTTCGTAGATGGCGCGCAAAAGATCGAAGGCGTCAACGGCAGGCAGATCCCACCAAAGCTGGGCCTTTTGTCCCATGACCAGCGCTATCTTGCGGCGAAATTCGACGGGCCGCTGAAACGGGTCAAAGCCCAGCACGCGCGCTTCGCCGCTGGTGGGTGCGATGAGGCCCGAAAGAATTTTGAGCAGCGTGGTTTTGCCTGCTCCGTTGGCACCGATGAGTCCATTAAACGAGCCGGGCTCGAGCGAAAAGCTCACGTTTTTCACAGCCTCGTGCGTGGAATACTCGGGCTTGAATAAAAGCTTCATCGCTCCCGTGAACCCCTCGGTTTTCTTGGGCGAGCGGAATGAGCGGGAAACGTTTTTAACTTCGACAATCATTTCACAATCAATATTCCGGCCGTGACCGTTAAGCAAGCGGAGCGAAAAAAAGGGGTGGCCGTTTCCAGCCACCCCCAAAGTCACCACCAGAGCTTAGCTTGCAAGTCCTCTGGCGGCGGAACACATAATTTCACAGGTCATTCCACCACCTCCTTCCAGGCCCATATAGGGCGTAGACTAAAATAATTATAACACAGGCTCACAGAGGTGCAGCTGCACCTTTTTGGCAACAGCAAGTCCTCGACTTTTCAAGAGTCCGGCTACTGGCTGGCAGCTATGGGAAGGAAAAATGTCGCTCCCAGCATCGTCGAAACGAGTATCGGTAAGATGCAGAAAGCGTGCGGGCAGCCCTTGCCACGTGTTTGCGAACTCCGGCCAGGCATTCAGGTCGTTGGCTACGTCGTGCGCCGGCGCGATGGGTTGGCGTTCAAGAAGACTCAGGACTTCGGGTGGGATGGGAAAATAGAATGATCCGATGCTGATCAGTGTAAGCCAGCAGCCCAGTCCCACGGAAATACGAACCAGCGGTCGGTTCAATATCTCAACGTTCGCCTTGGCCCAATACACCAGTACTGGAATATAGGCGTTGAGTGCCCAGTGAACCTTGAATGGGCCAAAGAGCGGCTGCAGGAAAAAAACAGCTGCCGGCGTGGCCGCCCAAATCGCGAGAAAACGAATGGTGAAAGTTGCCCTGGTTTTGGTCGCCGAGCGCAGCAACACGAACCAGCCGCCTAAAAGTGCCGGGCCAATCAGAAAAAATTGAGATAGCCAAAAGAGCGCCCAGCGCGTCAGATCCGCGTGGGCTTTGGCCCGCGGCGCGGCGAATTGAAGCTCAAACGAAGGCCAGTTATGGCCGGCATTCCAAAAGAGCACCGGCGAGAAGATGGCCAGCGCAACTGCGGCGCTGAGATAGGGCCACCGCGTCAGCAGAGTGTGCCTTGCGTGGAGCGATGCGAGCAGGCAAAGCACTACTGCCAAGCCCGCCATTGCAGCCGTGTATTTTGAAAGAAGCGCGAACCCTGCGAATATTCCAAGTTTGATCCACTGCTTCCGGCCTGCAGCCGACGTGGTGCAGATGATATAGGTTTGATCCAAAAGCGCGCACCAGAATGCAAATAGCGGCAGATCGGGGCCCGCTGGAATTCCACTAGATAAAAGAAGAGGCGAGCACAGACATAACAACACAGTCGTTTTGGCGCCGCTGGACCAACCGAGGCGTGCCGTAAAACGCAGCAGCACGGCCAAGCCAAGCGAAACGCAGAGAATTCCAGGCAGGCGCACCGCAAATGCGGTGGATCCCAAAAGCCAGGTTGACGCGCTGATAAGCCAGGTGATGAGCGGCGGGTGCCCGACATAGCCGGCATGAGGCGCGCGCGAGAGCGCCCAGTAGAACGCCTCTTCGTCACTCAATTTCAGAGTAGCCGCAAGAGCGAGCCGAAGACCGAGAAGTGCGGAGAAGAGCAGCAGAGTCTGCTTTTTGTCAGATTGCGCCATTTGGCTGACGCGCTTTGCAAAGCGGATGCCGCTCGAAACGAGACTGGTCCTCTAAAACGGAGTGGCCTTTTTCTTGCTCAAGCTCTTCGTTTTGAATCAAATTTACAGGAGATGGAAAATGAAACTGAATAATTCGCTGCGAATGATGCTGATCGTTGGAACGCTCGCGCTGGGCGCGACTGCCTATGGCCAGGGTGAAACCACCACCGGCACCGATACCCGCGCGAACCCTGGAACCACTACGAGCAACCCGGAAACTACCACGACGAATCCGACTGCCCCGAGTGCCACTGCGCCCGACGAAAATCGCGCACCCAGCGCAAACGACAGTGCTGGTACGATGGACCCGGGTACGACCTCAACGGATACATCGACGACGACGACAACCAAGCAGCACCATCACAAGCACCATCGTGTTCCAAGTGGCAGCTCGGCGGCGAGCGGCGCGAAGGCGGGCGGCATGGAAAGTGGCAGCTCCACAGACACGGAATCAAAGACGGATTCGACCACGGATACCGAAAAGAATACCAACCAGTAACGATTGCCGTGATTTCACCAGGTCGGGCGCATCGTCGCCCGGCCTATTCAACCTCTGCCGTCATTCCACCGAAAAGATATTGAACCTTTATAGCTTTGTGGGGAATATTTTGCCCGGTGCAGATCGATGAATGAATCGTTGCAAGTGATCAGCAATATTTTCGAAAACGTCCGCCGAGTGATCATTGGCAAGGACGAGCAGATCAAGCAGACGATCTGCTGTTGGCTCGCAGGTGGCCATATTCTGATCGAGGATTTTCCCGGCACTGGGAAAACCATGCTGGCGCGCGCAATCGCGATCTCGGCCAAGGTCGACTTCAAGCGGGTGCAGTTCACCGCCGACCTGCTGCCTACCGACGTCGTGGGCTCAGCGATTTACAATCAGGCCAAGGCGACCTTTGAATTCATGCGTGGTCCACTGTTTACAACTGTTTTTTTGGGTGATGAGATAAATCGGGCCACCCCGCGTACGCAGTCAGCGCTACTTGAGGCGATGGGCGAGGGGCAGATCACGGCTGAAGGTACGACCTGGAAGCTCCATCCCCTTTTCTTTGTCATGGCAACGCAGAATCCTATCGAGCAGCACGGTACTTTTCCGTTGCCCGAGGCGCAGCTGGACCGCTTCATGATGAAAATATCCATGGGCTACCCGCGGCCCGAAGATGAGATTGCGCTGGTGAAGAACCAGAACAGCGCGCATCCGATTCACACCCTGGAGCCGGTCGAGACCGAGCAGCATTTGCGGGCGGCGCGCGAACAGATTCCGAAAATCAAGGTTGCCGACAATATCTATCGTTATGCGCAAAAGCTGGTAGCCGCGACTCGCGCGAGCAAAGAGCTGAAGCTGGGTGCCAGCCCGCGCGCCATGATATCGCTGATTCGCGCGGCCCAGGCCATGGCCCTGATTGACGGTTTGGATTACGTACGTCCCACCCACGTCTATAATCTTGCAAAGCCCGTCATCGGACATCGGCTGATCCCCACGGCAGAGGCGCGACTCTCGGACAAGACCGCCGATCAAGTTCTCACGGGCATTATTCAGGAAATCCAAGTGCCGGTAAGCTGACCATGCAGACGGTGCGGGCACGAAAATGGCGTGAGCTGGTACGCGCCGCCGATGGCGATCAGGTGCATCCCGCCTATCGCCGCTACGCCTACTATGCCCGGCGCCGCTATTTCAACAAGCTGTCTTTTCTTGCCGCGACAATCGCGCTTTCGCTGCTGATCGGAATTTATGATCGTGTGGGAAACGTGCTGGCCGCGGCGCTGCTGCTTTTTACCGGGTACCTCTATCTACGGGCCCGGTCGCTGGCTGAAGGCATTCATATTCGGCGCCTGCCGCCGGTCAAGGCCTTAGAGGGCGAAAAGATAGCCGTGGAATTTGAAGTCGAAAATCGCAGCGCCTTTGCGGCCGCTGACCTGATTCTCCTCGACCATTTCGACGGCGCGCAGTCCGGGCGCGAGATCGCCTGGCTGGATGAGACGCTTCGTCCGGCCAGCTCCATGCGTGGCAGCTACGAGAAAACCTGCGACGCTGGCATGGGAGTCTTTGGCTTTGGTGAGTTGACCGTGGTGGTGAGCGACCCGCTGGGGGTTTTTGAATTTCTGATCACCTCGGACGTCAAACAGTCTGTTGAGGTTTATCCGAGACTTGAGCCGATACCGCAGTTGCCGCTGCACGGCTCGCGCGAGTCGTTTCACTATGGGCTTTATGACCTGCCGACGCGCGGCACCTCGGTCAACTTTGCGGGAATTCGCGATTACCTGCGCGGTGATCCGCTGCGGTTTATCGCCTGGCGACTTTCGGTGCGCAATGGCCGCCTGCTGGTTAAGGAGTTCGAGAAAATCGCCAATACCGAAATCTCGGTGCTGCTCAATATGGATGCGCGCGATCATATGGGGCGCAAATCAGAGTCAACCTGGGAATATGCCAAAGATGCGGCGCTGGCGCTCGTTACTCAGCAAATGGCCAATGGCAATGCGCTGCAGTTTTTCTCCAACACGCACCACGTCGAGATGGGCCGGGGCGAGGCGCATACGAATCTGATCGCACGAGTTATCTTCAAGCAGATGCCCGCGCCCGACCCGCATCCTAAAAACCTCATTGACCGATATTTTCATCTGCTGCCAGCCGCTTCAACTGTTTTATATGTCGGGCCCGTCTATGGCAGCAATCCGGAGACTTTGCTGCGGTCTTTTCTCAAGCTCAAGTACGAAGGCCTGGACGTGGTTTGCGTGCTGGTGCATCCGACGAGCTTTGTCGAGGGCAAGGTGCATGGCGAGCTGAAGCTCTTCGTCGACAGCAATGCCTGGCGCGCCGATGCCGCCATCGAAAAGTTCGCGCTGCGGCTGGTCCGCGCCGGCATCACGACCTATCTGCTCGAAAACCACAAGCCGCTCGGCAGTTCGATGCTCGCGGCAAGGCAGCTGGCATGAGAAAAGGCGGAACCTGCTACCGGACTTTTCTCGCGGCACTCTGGACGACGTTGATTTTGGGCGCGCTAATCACGCAGGCACCGCCGTCGTTGAAACAGACTTTTTTGTTTTTGATCTCGTTGGGCCTGGCATTTCTTGCGCAGAGCTGGCTTTTTGGCACGAGGTACTTCGGCGATTCCGCGGAAGTCGTGGCTGGTGTTGTCAAAGAAGAGGCGATCTATTTTGCGGGCGACCTTGTCGATCCCAATGAGCGAGCCGCCCGCGAAGATCGCATGTTTGACGAGGTGCTGAGTTCCTATCGGCAAATTGGTATTCGCGCGGGCTTTGCCGCGGTGGCTGCGCCCTATGTTCTCGGGGTGGCCTGGGGCCATGTTTCGCTTAGCGTGGCGGGTAGTTTGCAGATTGTCGTGGCCCTGCTGATCGTGCCGGCAATGAGCTTGAACCATCTGATGTTGCCACTGGCTGCCAGCGTACTAGCCGTGTTTTTGCAGCTCAAGAGTGAGGGGTTTGCCTCGCCCGTTCTGCCCGTGCTTTATCTGACGGCCTTAAGCGGTACTTTGGTATTTTATCGCTTTTTGGAGCTCGAGCTCTGCCGAACTTCAGTGGTCCCTCTTGACGATCGCAAACTCAATCGTCGCGGGCTTTGGGCGGCGGGACAAAGTGCTGCCGTGTTGCT
>JBBRLF010000185.1:0-10034 GCA_038231515.1 candidate division WWE3 bacterium | reverse complement strand
CTGGGCTTGCTGCACTCGTGATCCGTTTGCAGCACCTGTGTGTTGGTGTTGAGCAAAAAGAAGCCGACACAAACGCTCAAGTCGCATGAAAAAACTCGAGCCACTCAGCCCAGAGTTTCAACTAGCCGTGGGACAAGGTCCGTGCCCGCATCAACGCTGTTTGTCTTTTCATAAAGCGAACCTAGTTCGGTTAAGCTGTGGCCAGTGACAAACATTAAGGTGCCTGCTTCATCCCACCAGAAGCTCTTTTTCTCGAGATTTGTGAATCGAAGGGTGATGCCCACGAATACGCAGAAGCAAGTGACAAAGATAAGCCACCGCGGCGTTTGTTTTATGATTTGCGATTGATCCTCTTTAACGATGATCACTGTCCTTTTACTGAATTGATTTCCATAACTTATATTATCATCATGCTTCATGCAATTTCAGTAAGTCCTTTTGCTGCTGTCTTCGAATAATCCAAAAATGAGAATATTTAGTCCAGCGGGCCGGACATAGTCGTGCGTGCCTGATGGGCAGGTCGAGTAATATTGGCAAGTTAGAGCTGCCGGCGATTGGCACATTCCATGCTCATGCTCATGCTCATGCTCATGCTCATGTTCATGTTCAAGTGAGAATATTTCTCACTCAAGTAAACCTAAACTACGGCACATGGTCGACTCGCATCAAAACTCCCAACATGGGAAGATACCAATTTTATTCTTCAACGATGGCTATATTTCACCTATCAAAACCCAACTATGAAGGCACAACCTGCGCTGGGAAACGCAATGCCGCGCCCATGGTGGAACATCATCAATTCCAGATGGCATTTCCAAAATTTCCTAACATGCACGCGTCCTCGGATACTATTATATAAGGTAGGAATCGGAACCGATCCAACAATCCATTTTGAACTAGTGCGAGTTGCGCAATCCACAAACCAAAATAATTTTCATTTCCATACCTTTAAAGGATCGCAAGTTGAAAAGGATCCCGCATCCGAATCTGAAGCGTGTTCACATTTGCACAAATTCAAGAAGCCGCTAAATCCATGAACGGGACCATTTATGACAGCCCAAATCAAAGGAAGGGCACAGAACCAAAGCAAACAGTATGTAAGGAAAATATTTCGATAGGATTTAAGAGAAAACAACACAAGACCAGGAGCAGCAGGGATAAGAAATAACACGAGAAACAGTTTAGGCCACACGGTCCATAAACATTGTGGACCGTGGAGAGAAAAACCGTAAATACAATAACTGGCGCTTACGAGAAAATCAACCAAAAGAATAATCCAAATCGCTCGCGACAACGGCTGTCGTTTTATCAGCAATCCAATTTTATTTTTGGCAAACAATGTCACAGTATTTACCCCCGCTCTATTGATCCAATTCTATCGAATCTGATTCTGATATTGTCTTTCAACAATATGCCATTGCCACATTCGAAGCTATAAGGATCATCTTTAATTTCCCGATACATTCCCATTTGTGCTTCCTATTCATATCCAATGACTCGAATCACGGACCAGACTCTGAAGGTCCAAACGGCGGAACCACCCGAACATTGTCGATCATTACCGTGGCAGTAGAACCGGCGTTGTTCGTTACACACTGTAGATCAACTGCACGACCATCATATAAACCTGCAATTGGAACCGATCCAGAAATCCAATCCCGGCTGGGCGCCACCCAGCCTAATCCCCGCACTCAAAACCGAACCCATTTATTGTCCATAATTTATATTATCAACATTGCGACGCACGTATTTGACAGAGGACCATGAGGGGAGTGGGTGAACACTATGCGTTTAAGCGGCTTAATCTCAGGTCCGCCAGGTTACGAAATACGAAGCCTGGAACGTGGAAATCAGGCGCAATACCCTAGACCCAGGTAGCTTCTGCCCATCGAAGCTACTGCCAAATTGGCCGATAGGAGACTAATGAAAGTCAATAAAACCAGTTTTGTAAGATTGCGGCTGAAGTGCGTCTTGATCTTGCTGGTAGCGCTTGGAGCGCTGCCCGGTCAGGCGGCCTCGACGGGCGCGGGTGGGCTTTTGGTAACCTGGGCGCATCCGGAAAAGCCCTGGGTGGCCGGCTCCGAGCAGCGAATTCGAGTTGAGGGATCCGCCGTTCAGGATGCCGTGCAGGTGCGCTATCGTTGGCTGGGAAAGAATCTCAAGATTCTGGCTCACGGAGCGCTGGCGCGACAGGCAAAAGGAAAATTCAGCGGTGTCGTCTCGGTGCCTCGGTTTGCCGACACGGCAAGCCCGCAGCTACATCTGGAAGTCGAACGAAGCAGCGGCCAGAGCTGGCTTTATCGCCCCGGGCAGCAATTCGATGCGCCTGAGTTGAAGGGAGTCGCGGTGAATACGGATTCCCCGGTCATTCAGGGCAAATTCTTTAGTCAGGGCAAGTGGGGTCGAATGATCGAGCTCAGCGTGCACGACACCTCGGGTATTGACCAGGCCATACTGCTGGTGGGAACGGCTGAAACCGGCCGGGTGGTCCAGGGGCACTGCCGGGGTAAAGGAGTCGATTTTGTGTGCAAGTACGACCTCACTGCGGAACAGGCTCGGCTGCCGGCCGTGGCGCAGCTGACGAATCGCGCGGGCAACCGTACAACTGCATCAGTGCATGATGGAGTGAAACGATGAAAACGCTACCTCTTCTAATTTTTCTCGCCGCAAATGCGCTCGTGGGCTTCGAAAGTCATGCCGGCGGTACCGGGCTTGGAACCGCCGTCGATCCGAAACCTCCCTATGCCCCTGGAACCAAGGTGCATATCAAGGTTTCAGGTCCGGGAATGGACCAGCTTCAAGGAGCGGCCTATTTTCGTCTTCTGGGCGATGGAGCCACTGATTTCATGCAGAGCGCTCAGATATTGAAGTCAGGAAGTCCAGCCGCCTTCGAATGGGATATTATCGCTCCCCGGACTGGCAATACACTTACGCCCAAGCTGGTATTTGACGTTACCTACAAAAACGGGGTTCAGGAAACACTGGATGCGGACAACACTCCTGCGTTCAGCACACTCAAGTTCACAGGTATAAAGCTTGATCGCGATGCGCCGGAAGTGTCCAACTTTAAATTTACCCAAACTGGCTCGGGGCAGGGCAAGCTTGAGTTCGATGCAACCGATCCGTCGGGAGTGGATTCAACCGGCAGTTTAATTCAGGTCGGTGGCTGGAACATTTTTAGCTACCATATTGGTGGCGAGAGTTACGCGACAAGTTTCACTCACTGTAAAGGCAGTGTGCCCAAATACCACTGCGTGTCCGAGGCGACCTTTCCTGCGCAGGCCAAGGGTTCGATCAACTTCGAGATTGGCATTGCGGATACGGCCGGCAACCGAAATGATTTTGAAAAAAGTTACGATCTAACGTCGATCAAAAATGCGGACACTTCGAAGCCTTCGATAGCTTGGCCGATTCGAGCCACGGTCTGTTCGGATCGGAGCATTCGAATGACTTTCAAAATGAATGGCGGCGGTGGCGCTCTTTTTCAAGGTTTTGTCGGCGTCTGGTCGTCAAGTTTGTGGGACTTAGCCTTTAATAGCGGAATTGCCGAGCAGGGCGAAGTGACCTGTAACAATGGCAACTGCGAAGCGACTCTTTCAGTGCCTACGTTGACTGGACTGGGCCATGGGGGACTCAACGCAAAAGCAGGCAGCGAGTCGTCGGGTTCAAGTGCCGGTGGAATCAGAGCGGGAAATAATCTGCGCGTCAGTCTGGACTCTATAAACGGCGAACAGACGGAATATGTCCTGCCTGCCGCCGTGGTGGAGCCGCTGGCCAATCCGCCAAGCGATGGCTTGTGCAAGCTTGTCGAAATTTCGCCGTCTTCAGTGCATTCGGTTGGTACGGTTTCGAAAGACGCAGCGGTGCCCGCCAAATAGAGCGGGGCTGCATCCCCTTCGTGTTGGCCTGGGCGCCACTCAGCCTAATGCCCGCAATCAAAACCGAACCCATTTTTTGTTCGATTCAAGGGGGTTTTTTCGATAGCTGTGTAGTTCCTTTGACTATCGGAAGTAGTAGACCACCATTCCAGCGGTTTTCTGGCCGTATCCTACGGTGGCAGACTGGTCAGAA
Organism: candidate division WWE3 bacterium; assembly: GCA_038231515.1. Lineage (GTDB taxonomy): Bacteria > Bdellovibrionota > UBA1018 > UBA1018 > UBA923 > JACQAX01. The sequence continues at coordinate 5,963 of JBBRLF010000185.1, read as the reverse complement.
AGAGTGGCTGGGATGCTAGATACACCTTGAGAGAGCCATGAGCGGAATTCAACAACGGCAGGCGGGTACGGCGGAGCGGCCGAAAAGTCGATTAGTACTGCTCTAAATGCGAGAGCCTCTGCATTGTAGGGCAGCATATAGTCGGTGCTACACCCGGAAGCAGTATAAAACGTATTGCCTTCGTTTGTGTTATTTCGATTGTAAATGGTTAACTGAAACGCACATACTCCGCCGGCGTCTTTGAGATGCAGTGCCACGGGCGGTAGTGGAGTGCTTTGGCTTAGTCGAACCACGAAGCTATGATTTCCCTTCGGGTAGAGATTGTCGCGGGTCATGGGCGAAAGCGTGGCGCTCTGATTTCCTTGTGCGAACATAAGAGCCGTAATCCGGCGCGACGACAGCGAGCCGTCCGTAGGATGCTGGTTGGACGAGCGGTTAAGTAAGTAGATCGCTTCATGCAACCGGAGCGCAGATTTTCCAGTCAGCGTCAGAGCCGAATAGATTTCTGGATCATACGAAATCACATCGTCATTATCGAATGTTGCAATTTGCTCAAGCTGATAACAATCATCGGCGGGAAAGGCCTCTGGATGAATATCGTGACTGGTCAAAGGCATCTTCACGCCGGCAGCAAGCGGTCGGAGATGGGCGCCGACGAACTTCAGCGCCCGCACTACGTCCTGCTGCAGTCCTGAATCATAGCTCAAGCTACTTACCACCGATTCGAGCTGTTTCTCAACCGACTCGTTGGATTCAAGAATATCGAGGCGATGCTTTCCGATTCCCTCAAAAAGATCGAGAACAAACGCGGAACGCACAGACTTGTCGGGGTTCCTGCATACGAATCCAGACCCCCCATTTCCGGTGCCTTGTCCGGCCAGCGCCGAAATCGAATTAAGAGACAGGGCTAGGATGGCCGACTTCACCAATAAGTTATAGTATTGCATTTTACTTTCCTTCTTTCTCAGGGTTTAGGTACTTTTTAGGTCTTCGCTGAAGACCAAAAAATTGGACGGTCATGTTATAGACCCGTGTTTTGCGCTGAGTGCGTGAGAGTTCAGTATCGAACTTTCGGGTAAACTCGCGGATCATCTTTCGCGCTTTTGGCAGGGCACTCTCGTCGATCGCGATAATCAGATTGGAAGACTCGCGCTCGGCAGCTCCTTGAAATTCAAGCGCCTGCCCGGCGCGCTCAAGAACCTGTCTGTGAAACTTGCGAATCGCGTCGCTGGGCAAGCCTTCGGGGTTGGCGAAGTTCGAGCCGGTGGCCCGCCACTCGCCGTTTGTCTCAAGTAAAAGGTCAAGTTTGAGAAGTCTTTCTACCGCCGCCTTGGCTTCGATCTGCGTGATCCCGAGCTGATCCGCAATCCATGCCGGGGTTGACTGGAAGCCCTCGACCAAGGTGAGCTCTAAAATTGCAAAATGGTACCAATCTGAAATAACGCGAAAAGAGTCGAGGCCAAGACTCTGAAAGGTCGTACTCAGTTCGTTGGCCCGTGTTCTTGCCGACTCACGAGCGATGGAAGCCCGCGCGTGCTCGCTTTCGACGAGGACACTAAAAAGCTCTTGCTCGGACGCAGACAGATTCAGGCGCTTGGCGATCTCGTGAGCGGCCTTGCCAGAGAGCCCGTGGTGTCCGTTCAGAACTCTTGAAAGGCGGGGTGCCGAGATATTGAGGTCTCGAGCAAATGATCTCAGGGAATAGCGCGGGTTCTTCTGGCATCTGTCTTCCAGCGCGTCCCTAAGTATTTGTCTGTAGTCTTTCGTTACTGTCATCATGCGGGGGTTTTACAGGTATTAACTCAGTGAGTCAATGGTTCGCGCAACAAAGTGTTGTGTGATGTTGTGTGTGCGACGGTCCCAATATCGGCCATGAGGGGAGCGTGGTAAACATTATGTGTTTAAACGACTTATTGTTTCTCCCCCAGGTCAGATCCTCGAGCCGGTCATTGGCAAAATCGATGACCGTCGTGTTGGCAACCCCGTAGGGTGACTTAAGACCACGAGTAAACACCCAATGAGGTTACCTAAAAAAACATGCTGCTTTCTCGGTGATTTGGGGTATTTGTCTTGTCCTGCATGACCCAGTGCGTTGCTGGTACTGCATCTTACAATTTTATATGTTCGGGAGTAGTAAATGAAACCTATTTTTATTTTGGCCATGGTCTTCACCTTCTTTTTAAACGGGGCGGCCCACGCAGAAGGTCTGTTCGGAGAGCTTCACTCCATCTCTTTTGGCGCGAAGCTGATTTATCACACCTCGAAGAACGAAGAAAAAACGATGGGGTCGGTAAGCGGAGACCTCTACGACGTGCGCAATCTTGGCGTGCACCTCAAGCTTGATGGTGTCGAGTATCCAGTCGCAGGCGGTTTTGTGACCTCGGCGCCTTACAGCCAATGCTCAGGAGACATGGACTCGGAAGACCGTCCTGAGGCGAGTGTGCGCCTTGCTCCGGCGACCGTCGAGAAGATTATGGCGGCTGCCGACAACTTAATCTGGCGCGCCGGCTCGACAAAACGGCATGTGGCCACGCTCATTAAGCACGCGCTGAACGGAAAATCCGATTTGCTGCGCTATAGCGGCTCGTATTGCGCCCACGTCTACTTCAATGACATCGACCTCCGCGTAAGCACGTTCCATTTTGCCGACGCCGCGACGGGCGAGTCGATTGACCTCGTTCTTAAAATTGGGCGCTCGGTTTCGATCACCGACTATGGTACGCGCCGAGGAGATTGATGGGCTGGGCGCCACTCCGCCTAATCCCCGTACTCAAAACCGAACCCATTGAGTGAGCGCGTTTAGGAAAGTAAGATGGGGTAGTGGGTGATTTGGAGCAGTTGAGGGACACCAGATTTTAAGTCGGAAACGAGCCAACGACACGCGCCATTAAATGGCGCGTGTCTGCCTCTTAACTCAGATCGCCAGTCTTGCCGGCAGCTTTGGGAGCCGTTGGGGTAGCCGAATCGGTGGCCGGGGCTGGGCAGCTTTTGTTTAACGGCGCGGTTTCGACCTTTGGACTGGAGCCGCTGGCGGGCTTTGGTTTCTGGGTCGAAGCAAGCGTGCTTTTCCATTTTGAGATCGTCAGCGCAAGCTGGCTGGCATCGGCCAGAAGGCATTCGCCCTTTGAGTTCAACACCACTCGCAGCTTGATGGCTCCGGGGGTCGAGGCGTCAGGGCCGTAGTTCAAAGCAGAATCGGGCAAGGCCTTTTTCGTGTTGTCTTCGAATGCGATGGACACCCGCTTGGCTCCCAGGGCTTGGCTCAACGAAGCTGCGGCTTCGGGCGTTCCGGCAATCTCATTGAAAGCGTCATATTGCGCCCGCATGCAGGAAAACTGCGCCATGTTCAGTTTTTTCAGGGGTTCATACGCTAGAAAAGCGCGAGGCGGCGTGGCGACGACGTGAAGGTCTGTATAGGTTTGGGTATAGTTTTGGCCGTAAGATTGAGTTAAACCGCCGCAGTACTCAATGTGCTCGACTGAGTCCCGTATATTCGCGTAGCGGTAGTGAAAAATACTGGTGCAGCTCAGGTGGGACGTACTGGGTATGATTCCAGTCTTGAGTGCGACCCCCTGGCCGGAAAAGTTGAGGCCGTTTTGGTTGAAGGAAAACCAGCTGGTGTCGATGGAGTGTTCGGCGAGGTTCGGGGCGACTGGTACGTAGTCTTGCGCTTGCGCTGAAGCCAGATTGAGCAGCAGAAATAGTGGCAAGAAGCTGAGTGTCTTTTTCATATGGTCTCCCTTTGAATCTCTCTTGTGGAAGATATTGCCAGGGGCGTGCCAGGAGGTGGGGGAATTGAGGGCTTTTTTTGTGAGCTAAGGACTTGGATTTGCATTGTTTTTCTTTGTGGTCACCCGGTGAGGTTAGTTTTTGGCTGTTAGGATACCTGGTGGGGTTATCGGGCTGTGGTGGCAGGTGTAAATTGGTTGTTCGGCGGGCTGCATTTTTTTGGGCAGGGTTGGGGGCGATGTGGCGTGGTTCCTTTCTTTGGTGAACTGGGCGCCACTCAGCCTAATGCTCGCACTCAAAACCGAGCCCATTTATTGTCCATAATTCATATTATCAACATTGCGACGCACGTATTTGACTGAGTACCATGAGGGGAGTGGGTGAACACTATGCGTTTAAACGGCTTATTCTCGGAATACAGCGGCGGCCTCGCCCGTTTCCAGAAAGCCCTCGGCGGTTGAGGCCGCTTTCCCTTAAAAGTTCAAATACTCATTCCTGTGGCGCAGCCATTTGGCGCAAACTCAGCATTCAGCGAATATTACCGATCGAGTTTTTCACGGTGTCGTGCTTGGTTTTCAATACATTACTGACTGTGGTGTACTGCCGATTCTCGTTCTGCATCGATTTCTGAAGCTGCAGATACCGCTGATCGAAACTCATCTGCGCCGTCTGCATCGCCTGGGTCGCCTGCATCAGCGCGCTCTGCGTGTCGCCACCGGCAGCGGCCGTAATGGCGTCACCAGCGGTTTTCACCGCGCCGTCAAGCCCGGCAAGGGCGTCCTGAGGCAAAGCGCCCACGGCACCTGTGCCATCCATTCCCGCGTCAATGTCCACCTGAGCTGCCGCAAGTTGATCCAGCAACGTCTGTAAATTCTGAACCGCGCTGGAATGGTCCGCGCCTGGCTCGGTTGCCGGCGCAATTAGCGACGCGCCGCTGGCGATCGCCCCGCCGGCCACATTCAGGCCGCTGTTCACTCTTTCGCCGAAACTCGCCTGCTGAGTCTGACGGGTTTTCAATAGATCTTTCACAACCTGCACTTTCGCGTTCAACTCATTGAGGAAGTCCGGTGTACCGGCGGCCGTGCCTAACTGCTTGCGGACATCATCAATGGCGGCAAGGTAAGTGCCAAGCGCCGCTGCCTCCTGCTTGAGCTCGGCTTTCAAATTCGAAAACAGCAGCGCCTGCAGCGCATACGATTCCGAAATTGATCCCAGATCCATCGCAAGATCGCAGCGCGTGCGAAAGAGCGGCTCGCCCGCGTCGAGCTGTTTGTGGATGTTGGACAGGCAAAGAATATTTTCGACCCGATAGCCCAGGTCGATGTAGCTGTAGCGAATCAGCGGCTGATTGAGCAAAGGATCAGTCTGATCGGTTTGGCCCAGCACCACCAGGCTGCGCGCGAAGTCCTCGATTCCGTCGACCACGCCGTTTTGAACGATGGTGCGCAAATAGTCACCCTGGGTTTTCGTCGTGGCCTTGAGCTTTTCGCGGCCAAAGGTAATCGCCGCCGCTTCGCCATAAAGCGCCACTGTGTCGATTCCATAGTCCGGCGTCGTCTGCTCCATCTTGGCGGCTGTGAAACCCAACGAGTCAAACGTCACCAGATCAGCGTCGTACTCGGCACCCAGCGATGCCTTGGCAGTGTCGATAGCCAGATCCAGTTCAGACTCGCCCGTTCCGGGGCATCCCGAAGTCACGAGTGTAAAACTTAAAAGCGCACCCAATAAGACGGCAGATTTAGGATTCATGGCGGATCTTTATCATATCTGATTAAAACAGTCAACTTATGAGTGTATCAAAAGGCCGCTATGATAGTCCCGGGGGATCATTCAAAGGCTCGCGAAAGCATCCTGCGAAATTTGCTGACGAATGAGAAAGTTTGAAAATAATCTCTGAGCAGTCAATTGAAAATTCGCCGTTTTACGTGGCTAATCGCCTGACCGAATAAAAAAAGGAACAAGGCCCTGGGCGCCACACAGCCTAATCCCCGCACTCAAAACTGAACCCATTTATTGTCCATAGCTCATATTATCAACATTGCAGTGAGCTCGTTTAGGAAAGTAAGATGGGGGAGTGGGTGAGCACTATGCGTTTAAACGGCTTATTCTCTAGAGGTGTTTCCGCATTCTGCCGGGCTTTTAACGGTATCGTGCCATAATGCACGGTGATCGCTATCTCACCAGACCCCTGGCGACTTCTGAATGCGAGCAATGACGGGCTGGCCAGCGTACAT
>JBBRLF010000184.1:0-10069 GCA_038231515.1 candidate division WWE3 bacterium | reverse complement strand
GGCGGCGGCGTAACGTCGGCGACGTCGGCGGTGACCTCGGGTTGGATAGTCATAGATTCGCCAGAAGCAGCCGCTTCCGTTTGGGTACTGCCGGGTGTAGGGCCGATTTTTGGCAGATCTGGGAAGCGAACGATTTGAATGCGCCCTGGTGTCGCCATTGTTTTAGTCATCGCATCGGGCAGCGCGATGTCTTGGGCATGATCAATGGGTGCCCCGCTAACGATGTTCTGGACAACTTCTGGGCTTGTGGGTGGCTTTTGGCGATTGTTGAAATAAGTGATCAGCTCTGAGTATTCAAGTGGTGCCGCAGCCGCTTCCTTATAGATCGCGGCTGTTGGTGAAGCGACCACCGCTGGAGCTGCTGGCTGAGTATTCGTTTTTTCGACTACGACAATTTGTCTTTTGTGTTGGATAGCCTTTTTCTTTGCCACGACAACTGCAGACTGGGGACGGAACAGCGCCGCAAGCGAGTCACGATCTGCTGAAACATCTTCTGCCTCATCTTCGATTTCACCTGCCGCGGCAAAAGTAATCGCGGGATGAACAAGATCAGTTGGTGTCTTTTCGACGGCAGATACGATCGTGAAATTTTGCAGCCGCGAGTGCGTCCTAATGATCGGCGGATTAACCACAACGGTGTTCACCGATGGCGTGTCGCTCGTTAGTACTGACTCATCAAGACCAAAACTTGCGCTCAGAAGCTGCAGCTCGGTGCCGACGTTGATATTTACACGTGACTCGAAAGCCGCTCTGTAAGCGGTTATCGAGCCAGACACGATCGCAGCGGCGGTAACCGCGCTGGTGATCGCGCTAACAGAAAGGGCGAGACGTCGTGATGAGAAAATACCAAGATGCGAGCGCAGCCATTCCTCCATGAATGTTCTGCTTACAGTTTACTTGGCTTTGCGCTCGATCGCAAAATGCGATTGTTGCCTGGGAAAAATAATCCAGTCACCCGAGCCCGTTAATGCGGTGGAAGCAAAAATTCCGCCGCCTGCTGGCGTGTCTGAGCTCGTTGTAGCTTGCGCTGCCACTTCGCCATGTCCGCCTCGAACGATTCCTTGGCCTGGAGCTTATCCAGAGCCTTGACTGCCGCGCGGCGCGCCCGGTCAACGTCGATTTCCTGTGATAGTTCCAGCGTCTCGGCCAGCACAATGACTTTATCATTGTGCACTTCGACGAAGCCCGCCGACACCGCAGCAATCTCTTTCCGCCCGCCTTCGCGTTCGAAAACAAGAATGCCCGTGTCCATAGTGCTTAACAGGCGTGCGTGCCCGGGCAAGACGGTCATCTCACCTTTGCTCCCGGGAACCGTAACGCTTTCCACAGGTATGGGGCCCACAACTCTACGGTCTGGAGTCACAATGCTCAACGTCAACATGGTTTAGCTCAGTGTCTTCGCTTTTTCGATCGCTTCTTCGATGGTGCCGACGAGATAAAACGCCTGCTCCGGAAGATCGTCATGTTTGCCTTCGTAAATTTCTCTGAAGCCACGAATGGTGTCTTCAACCTTTACGAATTTACCCTTGAGACCGGTGAACGTTTCAGCAACCGTGAACGGCTGTGAAAGGAAGCGCTGAAGCTTACGTGCACGAGTCACGACCAGCTTATCTTCTTCCGAAAGTTCATCCATCCCCAGAATGGCGATGATGTCTTGCAGATCCTTATACCGCTGCAGAATAGACTGCACGCGACGAGCTACGCCGTAATGCTCTTCGCCCACGATGCGTGGGTCAAGAATACGCGAAGTCGAAGCGAGCGGATCCACAGCCGGATAGATTCCCAGCTCAGCGATCTGACGCGAAAGGTTGGTGGTCGCATCGAGGTGAGCGAATGTCGTTGCCGGTGCCGGATCGGTGTAATCGTCGGCCGGAACGTAAACCGCCTGAATCGAAGTGATCGAACCTTTATTAGTCGAGGTAATACGCTCCTGGAGCTCGCCCATTTCCGTAGCGAGAGTCGGCTGATAACCGACGGCGCTTGGAATACGACCCAAAAGTGCGGACACTTCAGAGCCGGCCTGCGTGAACCGGAACATATTGTCGACGAACATCAGAACGTCCTGATTTTCCTCGTCGCGGAAATATTCGGCAATCGAAAGTGCCGAAAGAGCGACGCGAGCGCGGGCGCCTGGCGGCTCATTCATCTGGCCGTACACCAGTGAGGTCTTGTTAATAACCCCCGATTCTTTCATTTCATGCCAAAGATCGTTTCCTTCACGGGTACGTTCACCAACGCCTGCGAACACCGAATAACCGCCGTGATGGGTCGCGATGTTGTTGATGAGTTCCATGATGAGAACAGTCTTGCCCACGCCTGCGCCGCCGAAGAGACCGATCTTACCGCCGCGCGCGTATGGCGCCAGCAGATCCACAACCTTGATGCCGGTATAAAACGGCTGCACGGTAACAGACTGATCTTTGAAGTTCGGGGGCTGCCGATGAATCGGATAATATTTCTTGGCGTTGACCGGTCCGCCTTCATCGACGGGCTCGCCGATGACGTTCAGAATGCGGCCCAGGGTTTCGCGGCCGACGGGCACCATGATCTGTTGACCCGTGTCGGACGCTTCCAGACCGCGAACCAAGCCGTCAGTCGCGTCCATGGCCACGCAGCGTACGGTGTTTTCACCAAGGTGCTGCGCGACTTCCAGGGTCAGATTGCCCATCTTGTCGCCCAACGTGGTGTTCGTCACCTTAAGCGCGTTGAAAATATTCGGAAGATTTCCGTTTTCGAACTCGACGTCGACAATAGGTCCGATGACCTGCTTGATTCGACCGATATTAAATTTCTGCGAGGTCGCTGTCATATTGCTTCTCCTAGCCCTTCGCGGCTTCTGTTCCTGAAATAATTTCCAAAAGTTCCTTTGTAATCCCCGCCTGGCGGGTCTTGTTATAAAGGAGCGTAATCTTGCGGATCATCTCGCCCGCGTTTTTCGTGGCATTTTCCATGGCTGCCATACGAGCGCCATGTTCGCCGGCCAGCGATTCCAACAACATGCGATGCACTTGCACTGCAAAATGTTTTGGCAGCAGGGCTTCCAGAATTTCCGGAGCCGAGGGCTCATAAATGGTAATTCCAGCTTCCGTAGTCGTCGCACTTTCCTGCGCGCGAATGGGCAGCAGGGTCTCCACGTTAACTTTTTGCGAAATAGCCGACTTGAACTCGTTGTAGATGACCTTGATTTCGTCATATTCGCCGGTCAGGTACAGGTCAATGAATTCCTGCGAAAGTCCGCTGGATTTGGCGAAATTCAAACCGGTGAAAAAACCGTTATAGTACTTCCCGGGCTTGCGCACCTTGAAGAACTCGTAGCCCTTCTTGCCGATAAAGGCCAAGTCGAACTTCTTATACTTGGCAGCATCGGTACGAAGCAGACGTTGCGCGGTTTTGATGACGCTGCCATTGAATGCGCCACAGAGACCGCGATCCGAAGTTACGACCACCACGAGAAGGCTTGGCAGCTCGGAAACTTCGCGTGGCGTAAGCAGGGGGTGCGTCACCTCACTGCCCGCCTGTGCCAAACCAGTAGTAACCGCGCTAACCTCGTGCGCATAGGGCCGCAGAGCCACGATATTCTCCTGGGCTCGACGCAGTTTTGCCGCCGAAACCATCTTCATGGCCTTCGTGATCTGCTGCGTGTTTTTGACGCTTTGAATGCGTTTGCGTAAGTCTTTGGCGCTAGCCATTTTTAGATTCCAAATTAGGCCCTACGGGGCCCTGTTAGGCGCTGAAATTCGTTTCAAATTCCTTGAGTGCTTTTTCGAGCTTTGTTTTCAGCTGGTCGTCGATCTTGCCGCTCGACAAAATTTCCTTACAAATGTCCGGATGTTTCGAATCCAGAAACTGAAACAGATCGTGCTCATAACGATTAAGCTGATCGATCGGAAAAGTGTCAAGAAACCCGTGCGTTCCCGCGAAAATCATGACGACCTGACGCTCCACTGGCATGGGAGAATACTGACCCTGTTTCAGGATTTCAACCAGACGGGCACCGCGATTGAGCTGCTTCTGCGTGGCGGCATCCAAGTCACTGCCGAACTGCGCGAAGGCCGCTTTTTCACGATACTGTGCCAGCTCAAGGCGCAACGTGCCGGCAACCTGCCGCATCGCTTTGATCTGAGCGGCGCCGCCGACTCGCGACACCGAAAGTCCGACGTTAACCGCCGGACGCACACCGCTGTAGAACAGATCGGCTTCGAGATAGATCTGACCGTCCGTAATTGAAATCACGTTGGTAGGAATATATGCCGAAACGTCGCCGGCCTGCGTTTCAATGATAGGCAGCGCGGTAAGCGAGCCACCACCGAGCTTGTCGTTTAGCTTTGCCGCGCGTTCGAGCAACCGCGAATGGAGATAAAACACGTCGCCAGGATAAGCTTCGCGACCCGGAGGGCGGCGCAGCAGCAGCGAAAGCTGACGATAGGCCTGTGCCTGCTTGGTCAGATCGTCGTACACAATAAGGGCGTGACGACCGCTGTCGCGGAAATATTCTGCCATCGTTACGCCGGTATATGGCGCGATGAACTGCAACGGAGCCTGGTCGCTGGCGGTAGACACAATAACCGTCGTGTAATCCATTGCGCCCTGAGCGCGAAGCTTGTCAACCACCAGAGCAACCGTGGATTGCTTCTGGCCGATTGCTACGTAAAAGCAGTAAACGCCCTTACCCTTCTGATTGATGATCGTGTCGATCGCCACAGCGGTCTTGCCGGTCTGGCGGTCGCCGATGATCAGCTCGCGCTGACCGCGACCGATTGGAATCATGGAGTCGATCGCCTTGATGCCGGTTTGGAGCGGCTGGCTGACAGACTGCCGAGCAACAATGCCGGGCGCCTTGATTTCGATTTTACGGCTTTGCTTGGAGTTGATTTCGCCTTTACCGTCGACCGGAATGCCCAGGGAGTTAACGACACGGCCCAGAAGTTCTTCACCAACCGGCACCTGTACGATTTTGTTCGTACGGCGAACCGTGGTGCCTTCTTTAATAAGTGTGTCATCGCCCAACACGGCCACGCCGACGCTTTCGGTTTCAAGGTTCAGCACCATGCCCGAAACGTTGTTGCCGAAGTCGACGAGCTCGCCTGCCATCGCATTTTCGAGACCGTAAATTTTAGCGACGCCGTCGCCAACCGAGATAACGGTGCCCGTTTCAGCAACTTCGACCTTTTTCTCATAGTCGGCAAGCTGGCGCTTGATGAGCTGAGTGATTTCTTCCGGACGGATTTTAATCATATCGACTGCCTTTCGAGAGTTTCCCGTAAACGACGAATTGTTGTCTTGAGGCTTCCATCAAAGGTAAGGCCCTGAACCTGAACCACAAGCCCGCCAAGCAGGCTCTTGTCGATTACGGGTTCCAAGACAACTTGTTTATTAAATTTGCGTGCAAAGGCTTGAGATATTTCTGACGTCTCCGCTTCGCTTAAAGTATCAACCGTGGTGAGCGTGCCCCGTACCGTGTTTTTGCTTTGATCCACGAGTGCGCGAAACGCTTCACAGATCTGCTCGATGACCTGGAACCGGTTCTTGGCAATGAGCAGATGCACAAAGCGCGTAATGGACTGGCTCAGCTCAGCTTTCTGCATCACCTCAAGCGCAAGCTTCTGGCGACTGTCGACCGGAAACATAAAGGCCGAAACAGCCTGAATAAGTTCGGGAGACTGCCGAACGATATCAACCAGGCTATTAAGGTCGCGCAGAACTACATCGAGTTCATTTTTTTCACGAGCCAACTCAAACAAGGCCTTGGCGTAAAGTCTGGCGACGGGCTCTCTTTTATTAGTGCCTGAGCTCTTCACTGCTTTTGCACCTTTCCAACGTATTCGTTCATGATGCGGCGCTGATCTTCGGTAGAAAGACGATCGCGGATTATTTTTTCAGCAAGATCAACGGCCTTGGCGATGGTCTCGCGGCGCAGCTCGTCTTTGAACTCCTGAACGTTGGATAGCGCAGTGGATTCCGCGTCTTTTACTATACGTTCGGCGTTGATTTGTGCTTCTTTTAACAACTTGGATTTGATTGTTGCGCCGTCGGAATGGGCGCGATCAAGAATCTGCTGAGCCTCGGCTTCAAATGCCTGCAATTTTTCGGTGAATTCCTTGTAGCGGCGCTGAGCTTCGAGCTTCTGCGCTTTCGCTTCTTCGACTTCATTCTTAATCAACATTTGGCGATTGGCGACCAGCTCCATCACGGGCTTGCGCGAGAAATAGACGAGAACAATGATTAGAATCGAGAAGTTAATTACTGGGGGTATCAGCTCATGCATCTCATTTACCTCTCTCGCCTAGCCTGCGCTGATCGGGCGACCCATTGCCTTGGTTGCAATGTCGTTCGCGATTCCGGCAATCTCGCCGGCCAACGTGTCCAGAATTTCCTTGCGCTGCGCCTCGAGCTCCTTTTGCGTGTTTTGCAGCGCTGTCTTGGCCTTGTTTGCCGCATCGCCCAGAATTTTTGCTTCTTCTTTTTTGGCCGTCTCTTCGTTATCGCGAAGCGTGTTTCTGGCCTTGTCGTTAATTTCTTTTAGACGCGCCTTATACTGCGCGAAAGTTTCTTCGGCCTGCGCCTTGAGCCCTTCGGCTTCTTTGCGGGCGCCTTCGGTCTTCTCTTTACGGTTGTGCAAAAGCCGCTGATAGGGTTTTAGGTATAGCGGCGTAAGGAGCGCGTAAAGTACCGCCACCAGTACAAAGAGAAAGTAAAACGTATGATCAATACCCAGCTGGGTCGCGATTTGTGTGAATGCGTCCATAATTTTATAGGTGTAGGGAGCCTAACGGGATTAGCACGCAGCGGAAAAATGTGTCAATTAATTATTGGGCACACTTAGGGTAATTCTTGGGAAACTTATTCGGTGGCGAGGAAGGACTTAACGGCAGGGGCCTTCGGGCTGACCATCTTCGAGCTTCCTTCGAAAATGACGCCTTCGTCCACCATGAGGCTGGGGGTGACAATATTCCCACGAAAGATCGCCGGGCGATGAATTTCGACGCGATGCTTGGCCACGATGTTGCCCGTCACTTCACCATTGATAATAATAGTACCGGCTTCGATTTCGGCGTTAACCTTCGCGCCTTCGCCAATAACGAGAACATCGTTAGTGTAGATTTCGCCGCGAAAGGTGCCGCCGATTCGCAAGGTGCCCTCAAAGCAGAGCTTGCCCTCAAACTCACAGCCCTTTTCTATCACGCCACTGACTTCGTGACTCTCTACGGCTACTGCCAAATCCGATTTTTTTGCCATTGCGCCTTATTTCAATACTTGGGCCAGTACGCGCTCCAAGTCATCGCCGTTGTAGTACTCGATTACGATTTTCCCACGGGTTGCGTCGCCGCGCAATTGTACCTTGGTGGCAAGCTTTGCCGAGATATCCCGGCCCAGGTTCTTTAGTCGTAACTGAACGGGCTCAAGACTCGTATCTGGTGCCTCATCTGAAGCCGTTGCGCGGCCCGCCGCCAAATTCTTGAGCAATTGAATCCGGTTTTCGAGCTCGCGAACCGACCACTTTTTATCCACCACATCCCAAGCCAGTTTTTCAACAACATCGGCGCCTTCAACGCCCGCAAGGGCCTTACCGTGACCAAAAGTCAGCAGGCCGTCACGCAGAGAGGTTTGCACCGGCTGGGGTAACTTCAACAGTCTGAGATGATTGGCAACCGAGCTGCGATCCTTGCCCATGCGTTCGGCAAGATCGTCCTGGGTAAGGTTAAAATCCTGAACCAGTTGATAGTATGCAAGCGCAGTTTCAAGGCAGTTCAGGTCTTCGCGTTGAATATTTTCGATGAGCGCCAGCTCGAGCGCTTCTTTATCGGTAGTGCGACGAATCACAATCGGTACCTGTTTGAGCCCCGCCAGACGGGCCGCGCGCAAACGCCGCTCGCCCGCGATGAGCTGATAGCCCTTGGCTGCCTTGCGCACGATAAGCGGCTGGATCAGACCATTAACCCTGATCGACTGAGCGAGCTCTTCGATGCTTTCGTCAAAAAAAGTTTTTCGCGGCTGATAGTCGTTCGCGGCAATTTCTTCAACCGAAGCCATGCTGATGCCGGGGTGGCGATCGCGATTGCTGTCAGCGGGCGCAGGCATGCCGCCCTGTGGCTGCTGCTGTTGCGTCGGCGATATTGCCGACGGAAAGAGCGATGCCAGTCCTTTACCGAGTACGGGCCTTGCGGGAATCGATTTCTGTTTGTCCATCTTCGTACACTTTCCTAGAACGCTTTCTACTATAGGTTATCGTTCGAAACAGGGGGAACCGTTTTATTGAATGGCGGCGGACTGCGGTGCGCCTCCTGCGCCATTCGTGCGCTGAGCTCGCTGGCTCTGGCGGCGTTGATGTTTTTGGTAATCAGCTCTTTAGCCAGGCTCAGATAGGCGATGCTGCCCTTGGAGTCGATGTCATACAATAAAATCGGTTTACCAAAACTCGTGCATTCGCTAAGGCGCACATTGCGCGGAATCACGGTTTCAAATACCTGCGACCCAAAATGCGTGCGCACCTCGCGAACGACTTCGTTAGCCAGATTATTGCGACCGTCAAACATGGTAAGGACGATGCCCTCATCTTGAAGGCCCGGATTCAGGTTTTGGCGAATCAGACCAACCGTGTGCAAAAGCTGCGAGAGCCCTTCAAGCGCGAAGTACTCGCACTGCAGAGGCACCAGATAGCTGTCGGCCGAAGTAAGCGCGTTTACCGTGAGCAGCCCGAGCGACGGCGGGCAGTCGATGAAAATATAGTCGTAAGAGTTCCGAATTTCTTGAAGAGCGGCTCTGAGCTTATTTTCGCGGGCGAACGACGAAACCAGCTCGATTTCGGCTCCGGTTAAGTCGTTATTGCTTGGCGCGATAAAGAGACTGTCAATTTCAGTGGGCTTGATGATCTGACTCATCGGCACTTGCCCGATCAGAGCGTGATAAAGATTTTTGTCAGAGAAGGTCGCGCGATCCAGGCCCAGAGCGGACGAAGCGTTGCCCTGCGGGTCGAGATCCAAAATTAAGGTTTTACGGTCGGCCACGGCCAAAGATGCTGCGAGGTTAATGGTCGTCGTTGTTTTACCAACTCCACCCTTTTGATTTGTTACTGCAATTACTCTTCCCATTTTACCCCGAAGTTGGCTCTCTGAGCCGGTCTTGAGGCAGCGAGCACTTCTGCGCTCGCTGCCTCAAATGGTGTGTGGTTGTGGTTACTCAGGCTGTGTACTACGACTAGCCGACGGATAATCATTTGAAACTTTGAAAAATCTTAGTGAGTCCTCTTGCTACTCATCACTCTCTTAAGGCTATCCGACCGGTAGTATTTCGCAATAGGAAAATACTGCACCTTTTGGATGTTCCACGTGGAACAACTAGACGAGTACCAGAATTCGCTCTCCGGCTCCCTGCGGCAGAGAATAATTTAACTCTGCGGCGCTTCCGAAACGTTCCAGCCAGGCCTCTTTAACCTTTGGCTCATTCATAATATCGAGCTTTTCTTCTGGCCACGCTGGGCCCTTCATCAAAACAAGCTGCCCCACTTCGCCCCGCGGAAAATGCTCCGAAAGGTATACCGCCAGCTTCGGCCCTGGCAAAACACCCCGAAACCAAAATTCGGTGTCGCGGTTAAACGTCTTCACTTCCTCAAACGAACGGGCCAGAATCTTGATCCGCCTATCCAGGCCCATCTCAGAAACTATCGACGAAAGGACACGAGCCTTTTTCTGGATGCGTTCGACCAGCGTTACTTCCGTTTCGGGAGAAATGATACCTAAGACAATCCCCGGAATTCCACAGCCGCTACCGATGTCCGCAACTGCCGGCGCAACCGAGCCCAGTGTCTCGATCGCAGCCCAAACGTCGGCAACATGTTTTACCGCAAATTCGTCCGGAGTCTTAGCGCCCGTAAGATTAATTTTCTCATTCCACTCCAAAAGCTTCTGCATATAGGTGGCGAGCTCTTTGGCTGGTGGAACGCCCGCCCGTTCAAGGGCGCTAAGGCAGTCTTCCATGGTAATATTACCGGACATGGGTATTCATCTCCTTGGTCTTTAGTCGAACCAATATGGCCGCAACCGCTGCGGGTGTCACACCCTGTACCCGAAGG
>JBBRLF010000183.1:0-10099 GCA_038231515.1 candidate division WWE3 bacterium | reverse complement strand
TTTCACTTCTGCCACGGCGACAAGATCAATTGGAAAGACCTGGGCTATCAGGCGTTTCGTCTCCTGACCCGCAACCTCGTGTCGCAATGTATTATTGAGGCAGCGCCCGGCGCGCTCATTGACCGCGTGGGCAGCATGATGGCCAAAGCAAGCCGCGGTTATAACCATGAGGCCAGCGAGCAGGTGGTTAATCTTTTCAGAAATTACGCCTGTGAGCAGATTTCGAACGGCTATGATTTTGTGATCATGGGCCACTCGCATCATCTCGATGATATGCGTTTTCGTTTCGACGGCCACGAGGGTCAGTATGTGAATGTGGGCTATCCCCGCAAACATCGCAAATATCTGGAGCTGCGGCAGGAAGATGAGTTTTTTCAGCTGAAAAGCTGGGAGGATATTGTCAGGCCTCTGCGGCCGGTGAAGACAGGAAGCTAGTTGGTCGCAGGCGCGGCTTCAGAAGAGCCGAGCGATTTTCTTGCAGCTGCTCCCGAGGCATCAACGAGCACTTCGATGGCGCTGTACTGTTTCATGGTGCCGGGCTGCGCTGGCTTTGCGAGAGTTATGACCGTTGGGACATAGAGCTCTTCAGTGATGTTGCCGATGTCAGAATTTTTAACGCGATTACAAGCGGTCTCAAGCACAGTCATGGTCTTGCCCAGCTCCCCGCCCATGCGCTGTGCTTCAAGTTCGCAAAAGCTGAGTGAGTTGTAGCGGGCGCCGGTTGCCATGGACTGGATCAATTCTTCGCTGGCAATGGCACGAAAGGCAGGCGCATACGTATCAATTTCGCCTTCGACGGGAATGCAGGTAACGTTTTCGATTGGGCTGAGGCCCTTGGCCGCCAGGGAATGAAGAAAGGCCGGCAGATCACGGTTGCATTCGGCGTATTCCGAGCGCGGTGCTCCATGGCCCGAGATCAGAAATTCGTCTTTGGGCAGCACGGTAAGCCTGGCGATGTCGGCCCGGTGTTCGCCGGCCGTCGAGGCCGCTGGTTTCATCCGCTGCATATGGGTACGCGCGCCGTACAGGGGCAGCGACAGCATAAGAACCAAAATGCACATGTTTAAAAATTTTGTCAGCATACTCTCTCTATCTTTATACCTTCAAGAAACAGGCCGCGGTGGCGGGCTTCAAGGCCTTGATACTACGAGGGCAAGCTGTCCAACAAATTGACAACTGTCCAAAACCGATGCTATTTTTCGAGCATGCTCAAACCAGGTGACAAGGCTCCCGCGTTCAAACTCGAATCGGATTCCGGCGAGCCGGTTTCGCTTAAAGATCTCAAGGGCAAGACTGTGATCCTCTATTTCTATCCCCGTGATCTAACTCCGGGGTGTACGCAGGAATCCTGCGATTTTCGAGACGCTTATGCGACTTTAAAAAAGAAGAAAACCGTTGTTCTGGGCATCAGCAAAGACACGGTCGCAAGTCATGTCAAATTCAAGGCAAAGCATGACCTGTCTTTTCCGCTGCTCGCTGACGTCGAAGGCAAGGTTTGCGAAGCTTATGGAGTTTGGCGCGAAAAATCGCTTTATGGGCGCAAATTCATGGGAATCGTGCGCATGACTTTTGTAATTGGCAGTGACGGTAAAATCGCGCGCATCTATGACAAAGTTAAAGTCAAAGGTCATGTCGACCAGGTGCTCGCCGATCTGACCAATGGCGCTTGAGATTATCATTCCCATTTATAACGAGGCCTGTCGCCTGGAGGGCGCCGTTGCCGGTTTTGCCCGAAATCTGCAAGACAGCGGCCTTGCCGAACGCGGCCACACCGTGCGGTTTTGGTGGGCCGACGATGGGTCTACCGATGGCTCACTTGCCCGTTTGGACGCATTGCTGGCGGGCCAGCTGTGTGGCGAGGGCATTCAGCATCGCATGCTTCGTCGCGAGCGCAATCAGGGGAAGGGCTCGATTCTGCGTTACGCCGTCGAACATGCGCGCGGTGAAATTTTGCCCGCCAGTACGATTGCTTTTTGGGATGCCGACGCCGAGCTTGACTCCGCCGCGCTTTTTGAGGCCTTCTGGCTGGTCAACGGGGGCACGGCCGATATTGTTTTTGGTGCACGTCACTTTGCCACGCGGTCAGGATATCGCGAGCTGCCTGGGCGCCTGACCCGCGCGCTGGCCAATGTCAGCTTGACCTGGTTTTCGAATCGCTTTTCGGGTCTCAGGCTTTCGGATGTTCATTGCTGCGCCCGGGTGGCCCGCGCCAGTGTTTTGTTGCCCCTTAAATTTGCGAGCCGCGGGTTTGACTTCGAGGCCGAGCTGGCCGGTCTGGTGGGCCGAGTGCGCCACTCGGGCTTGAAAATACGCGAGATTTCAATTGCCTACCAGCCTCGCGGTCGCGGCGACGGCAAAAAGATTGGCCTGCGAGACGTGCTCCCACAGCTGCGCCAGGCCGTGCGTTGCCGTTTTTTTTAACCGTCCTCTTGCAAGAGTACGCTTGGTCGGCTATTGCGATTCATATCTAGGGGGTTTCCATGAAGTTCAGGCTAATCACCGTTCTCGTGTGTGCTATGGCAGGCGTGGCCTTTGCGCCGGCAGAGGAGGTCGTTTTCGACCACGACGGCAACAAGCTGCCCGACTCCGAAGTTAATTCTGGTCAGGTGAACTGGGAGCTCCTCAGGATTTCCTCCAGCAAGGCATTCAACGGCGTAGGTCTGGTGGATATGGGGCGCGGCGGTGGCTGCACCGGCACCTTTCTTGATACCGGCGCTTTGGCAAACGCACCGGCGTATGTTTTGAGCAACGGGCATTGTGTGGGTCCCAAGCTCATGGGCCCCGGCGATATCTTGGTGGACCAGCCAGCTTCGCCCGGCATGAACTTTCGTTTCAACTACTTTGTCGACGCCGGTAAGAATGTGCGCATGGTTCCGATTCGCAGGGTTGTCTATGCGACCATGCATCATACCGACATCGCGATTTTCGAGCTCGATGCAACTTATGCGCAGCTGGTAAGCGAAGGGTTTGTCCCGCATGTTATCGCAGCTGCTGATCCAGTTGCCGGCACGCAAGTCGAGATGGTCGGCGTGCCGCAAAACGGCGTGCGCCGTGCCACGCGCTTTGTAAGAAGATCCACCTGTCGCGTGGGCGACCGTACGAATCTGAAAGAAGGCGACTACACGTTTTCTGGCGCCTTTCGCCACTGGTGCAGCTCTGTAGGCGGCAGCTCGGGTTCGCCAGTTATCGCACGTCAGTCTGGCGAGATCGTCGCGATCAACAACACGGGCGTCGATGATTCCGCGCTGGCAGCTCCGGAGTGTTCCATTGACCGGCCCTGCGAAGTCGCGCCTGATGGCTCAGTGACCACCGACGTTAAGACGAACTATGCACAAAAGACGTCCAACATTCCGACCTGCGTGGATCGTAGCGGTATTTTTGGCGTCAAGGTGCCGGGCTGTCGCCTAGAGGTCCCGCAAAGATAAGGGCGGAGCGTAGGGATACGGCTCGTCGCGCCGCCACCAGTTTCCCGTGTGGGCCCGTTCACTCAGAGTTGTGAAGTGATAGTGGGCAATCATCGCACGGATAAACTTTGGCGGTTTCTCTGAAAATGGATTTGTATCGAGCAGCGCAAGCACGGTCGGCTGATTTTCCAGTAGCCGAACCACAAGATTTTGCAGCCACGAGCTGGTGCGAAAGCTCGCCAAGGCGGCAAACCACATCTGCCAATCCAGGCGGGGTTGAAAGGGCTCAATGAAACTTGGGCGTCTGTCGAGAGGGCCGGGCTTCCATTTGAAGCCATAGGCGAGCCAAAGCTTGCCGTCGTTGCTGCCCTCAAGCGTGATCTCCATTCGCTCGGTGGTCATATTGGCAAACAGGCCGTAGCTGTTGATGGTGCGGAAGGGGGCAATCGCGCCCAATGCGTCATAGGCCACAAGTGGCATTCCCCCTTGACGGGCCAGGACGCTGCCCACGTTCAGAGCACCGAAAAACAGAAAGGCGATCGTAACGAAGCTCGCGCTGCGCGCAAAAACTTTCGACTCCCGGGTGCTGGCCGCGCGTGCAGTGATTCGGGTAAGAAGTTGCTTGGGCAGCAGTCGTCTGAGTTCCTCGTCTTCAAGTAAAAACAGGCAAAGAGCGATGGTAATCAGATTAAAGAAGCAATAGTTCCCGGTCAGAAAAATCAGCAGCTGCAGCCCAACCAGGCTTGCGAAGGCCACCTGACGCAGTCGGCGCTGTTTGAAGAAGATCAACAGCGGCGCCCCCAGCTCGATCAGGAACATCATGGCCGTCGAGAGTTTCTGAAACCAAAAAGGTAGCTGATGCGCGTACCAGCCAATCCAAGTTGGCAGCGGCTGAGTTTCATAGTGGTAATAAAGGGCGGTCAGGTCTCGCCAGACGGCATCATGGCTTGAAAGCTTACAGACGCCCGAAGAGAACATGAGGCGAAACAGCAGCCACCGCAGCAGAAACGTGCGGCTTGGCATGGTGAAGATTGCCAGAAAACAGGTTTCAATCAGTAAGCTGTCCCACTGAAACGACAGAAAAATCTGGTCTGCGTTGGAAAGCGAAAGATAAAGCGCCCAGAGCGCAAAACACATGATTCGCGGGGCGACTCCTGCCGTAAGCAGTGCCGCGGCCACGACGCCGGCGCCGCAGATCAAATTGAGGGCAGTATCGCTGGCGCTGATCCAGGCCAAGGTTGGAAGATTCACGAAACGATCCAAGGGGCTCAGCTGCGCGGCCACTGATTTTAAAAAGGGTGCCGCAGGCGCCACACCATGCTCGCCAATCAGACCGGTAAGCTGCAGCCAGTAAGAGACAAAGGCGACGGCAGAAATCACGCCCAGGGCGCGCAAAAAGATCCAGTGGGCCACAATCTGTGGCCGCCGGGGAGTGCGCACAGCGTCGATGAAGACAGTTAAGCCCATCGTTTTCAGTGTGCGCCTTTCCTAAACGATTTGCTAGACTTGAAGCGGATGGATGTAACGACGCTGGGTGCGCGGCATGAACGCTCTTTTGAACGATCCGTGAAAAAGGCGCGTGGTGTCTACTACACGCCACCGGTTCTCGCACGGTATATGGTTGAACGCACGTTAGGAGTCCTGCTTCGTGATTCCCGTTCGACTGAAGATGTTTTGAAAATCAGAATCCATGACCCTGCGTGTGGAGCGGGCTATTTTTTAATTGCCGCCTACGAGCTTTTGCTGACCTGGTGTAGCAGCCACTTCGGCGAGTCCAGCCGTGAGCTGCGAAATCAAATCCAACGGCAATGTCTTTTTGGCTCCGATATTGATGCCGAAGCTTTGGCAATTGCCAGGGCTCAGCTTCCCTATGCTAATTTTGTCCGTGCTGATGCGTTGACCCTGGACGCATCGCACTTCGACCAGCTGTTTGACGTGGTTGTCGGTAATCCGCCTTATGGCGCCGAGCTTGATCAGAAGGGCGACTCCACTCGTCTTTTCATGCATCGTGCGCAGAAACTGCTCAGCGCCCGCGGCCTGCATGCGTTTATCGTACCCAAGTCGCTGCTTTATTCCTCGACCTGGCACTCCACACTTGAAAAGTTCATGCCGGGTATTTACGAGCTTGTCGATTGTGGCAAGGTTTGGCCCGAGGTAAAGCTCGAGCAGGTGATCTATTTCTATGCTGGCGCCGAATGTCGTAGGGATGCCTTCTATCGTTCCTGTTTACTCGAGGGCAACACGGTACGCGAACTAGGGCAGCTCGATCGAGCCAGTTTTTCAGAGTTCGGCTTTGCGTTGAATGGCATTTCAAACGAGGAGCTGCTTATTGGACGCAGAATGCGAAACGCCGGAGCAAGTCTGAATGATTTTATTTCGAATCAACGAGGCGCGCCTCTACAGGCAAGTCTCGCCACTCAGCGCAAACTCGACGCGTTGGCAACGCTTGGTGGAAAGCAAATCGAACGTTACGGGCTAGCTGTCAAACCCAAGGGTTATTGCGCGCCCCCGACGTTTCCCAATATTGCCCGGGCGCGAATCAATCCTGGTTCGATTCTAGTGCAGAACATCGTCGCGCACGTACTGCGACCTGAACCACAGCTGAAAATCATCGCCACGCTGCCGCCGGCGAACTGCCAATCGCTGATTCTGGATACCGTCAATCAGCTTACGATCAAGAGCCGTCATGCGCCGGAATTTTTTCTGGGTATTCTGAATTCCCGAATCATGGCCTGGTACATCTATCGTTTTGTGGTTGGCCGGGCTGTGCGCACGATTCATTTCGACTCACCGCTAACCGCCCGCATTCCCATGCCCGCAGTGGTTTGTCCCGAGCTGCATGATGCGTTGGCTGCGCGCGTGCGCGAAATGCTCAAAGGCGGATCTCAGGCTGTTGATGAGAAGATTGAGCTGCTGGTTTTGCGTCTGTTTGATTTGGAGAAAGGGGTGGCGCGAGCGGTTAGGGGTATAGGGGTATAGGGGGGTACCGCCCGCGCCTTAGATTGGGTGAATATAGACTATTACAAGTTGGATGCCAGCCACTAAGCTACGTAATATCAATATGTTGTGATTGGTTCGTGGCGAGTCATTCTGTCTAGTGGCAGCTACAACTGACCAATGTTTGTACAGGTACTCGGCCGTCACTTAGTCGTGAGTCAGAAATCTGCCCGTGCGACCACCCTGATCGGCTACTCCGCGATGCAGGTTGATCCGCTCTCCCTCTGTCTGGCCGGCCAGATAAAGGTCAGGGGCAATGTACTGGCGGCTTGAGCTACGGGTTGCCATCCTGGGATAGGTCGCTTCCATATAATCATCGAGCCGTTTATCAGACTTCAGCAGCGCCAGGGCCTTACCCACGGAGGGCGGCTCGTTAGCCGTGGGTAAGTGACTTTCTTTCTCGTGCTTCCTCAGATGTTCGTCGTCAGACAGACTCAGCTTTCTTTGAAAACCTTGTAGAATGCCGAGGCGGTACGACTTCATTTCGACTCGTGTCAGCACGCCTTGTTTCTTCTTGAGCGCTTTGAGCAGGAACTCGGTCTGGTTCAACAGAAAATGATAAACGTACTCGGCCATCAAAACGTTTTCGCGGGTGCCGATCAGCTGAATGGCCTGATATTCGTCGCCAGTGGCCGGGTCAAAATTCTTGACGTAAAGCACCTTTACAAAAAAGTGGCCCACCAGAATACCGCAAATTTTCGACTGGTGCGCAGCGAAGCGTTTCTTCTTATGGCAGATAGTCAGGTGCACCATGGGCTTTCGGTCGCCATCGCTCTCGGGTCGCAGGTGTTCGCTCAGGTTGTGACGTGCATAGATCTCTCTGACTTTTTCCATCGCCAGCAGCGCCTCGTGCTCGTTGCTCGAGGTGGCCAGGGCGAGCAACTTTTGAACTTTGCTTAGCAGCTTTTCTGCCTCGGTGTCTTCAACTTTGCGGGCTTTCCAATCCACCGTGTGTTCTTGCAGCGAAGCCGAAGCCTTGGAAAATTCAGCGGGAACTCCCAGCAGGCGGCAGCATTTTCGAAAGAGTTCGTCGTGTCCGTGTGAAGTCGATTTGAAGTGCTCGTCGGCATATTGATGGGCCATTTCGTGGCCCAGAATCGATTCCACGCAAAACCACGGATGATCCCGCACCAGCTTTCTGGAGATAAAAATGGTCCGTGTTTCCGGGTCCCATTTTCCCCAGTAGGCGTCGGAATCAAAGAGACTGATCGTTGCTGGTCGCAGCGGTGCTTTGTGGGCCCACAGAAGATAGTTCTGATGCCGGTACAGCCTCAGGGTGACTTGGCCATCAAAGTCCAGCTTGAAATCGGGGTTACGCCACATCTGAGGACTCGTCACGCTACAAAGTAGCGGCCTGCTTGATCAGGTCCTTGGCATGGGCCCGTGACTTTTCGGTTACGTTAATGCCGCCAAGCATGCGTGCAAGCTCTTCGACGCGTTTGCTGCCTTCGAGCTTGGAGATCTGACTGGCGGTACGTCCGGCACTCACCTTTTTGCTTACCGAATAGTGGGCAGCCGCGAAGGCTGCTACCTGTGGAAGATGGGTGATGCAGATGACCTGGTTGAACTTTGCAACAGATTGCAGCTTGCGGCCCACGACGCTGGCAGTTTGGCCGCCAATTCCTGCATCGATTTCGTCAAAGAGATAAACGCCGATGCCGCCGCGGTCGGCGATGGTGCGCCGAATGGCCAGCATGACGCGTGAAAGTTCGCCGCCGGAGGCGATCTTTCCGACGGGCTTCAGATCCTCGCCTGGATTCGGGCTGAAAAGGAATTGCAGACGGTCGAGGCCGTCGGGGCTGTTCTGGGTTTCGGGCAGATCCGTGAACTCGATGTCAAAACGCACATCGGGCATCATCAGCTCGCGCATCTCTTTTTGAATACTTTCACGCAGCGTCTTCGCGACGTTTTTACGCTTTTTGGAAAGTTCGCGGGCGCACTTCTCGTACTCGGCGCGCAGCGAGGCGATTTTTGCTTCGATTTCGGCGATTTTCTGCTGTCGGTGGGCAACCTCATTGAGGTCGTTGTCGATCTTGGCGCGCAACGCAAGAATTTCTTCAAGAGTCGAGCCATATTTTTTGCGAATCTCAGACCAGCGGTTCAGACGCTCTTCGACAAGCTCAAGGCGGGCAGGATCCACCTCGAGGGCCGAAGCATAGGTGTCGAGCTGCGCGATGGCTTCACCGGTTTCGAGTGCCGCGCGTTCGATGGCGGCGACAACCTGGGCCAGCGACGCATCAAGCTGGGCTGCCTTGGCCAGTCGTTGACTGGCGCGTCCCAGCAGACTCTGCGCATCGTCGCCATTCGAAGAGTCCGAACCGCCAAGCATGCTCTGCGTCTGTGCCGCAGCTTCCATAAGCTGGGTTGCATTCAAGAGGCGTCGTCTTTCGATGGTCAGCGCTTCTTCTTCGCCCGCCTGCGGATTGAACTCGTCAATCTCGGTCAGCTGAAAGCGCAAAAAGTCTTCGGTGCGCGCGCGTTCGCGTTCGTCGCCGCCCAGCATGGCGAGTTCGGACTCGCGCGAGCGCAACGCTGAAAATATTTCGCGCGTCTCGCGGCGGCGGTCAAGCAGACCGCCATAGCGATCGAGCAGGTCAAGCTGAAATGCGGGCTTTGCCAAACTCTGGTGCTCATGTTGCGAGCAAAGGTCGACAAGGTTTTCGCAAAGATCGGCCAGCTGAGACAAGGTGACGAGCTCGCCATTGAAAAATATTTTGCTTTTGCCGCTACGATGGACGGTGCGCTTGACGACTACTTCATGATCGGCCTGGCTCATATCCAGCCCGTGGCTCTGCAGCTTGCGCAGGAACACATCGTTCTGGCCCACGTCGAACAATGCTTCAACGGTCGCTTCGTCCGAGCCGGCACGAATGACGTCAGAGTTTGCGCGATTGCCCAAGATCAAACCGATGGCATCGAGAATGATCGATTTGCCCGCGCCGGTTTCGCCCGTGATCGCGTTCAGGCCGCCGTGGAACTCGAGCTCAAGCTCATCAATGATCGCAAAGTTACGAATTCTCAGTAAACGCAGCATTTAGTCACGGTACCCGTATTTCAGCTTCTCTCGCAAGAGCGAATAGTAGTCGCGTTCGGGCGAGCGCAGCACTCGTAGCGGGTGTTTGGCGAATTTCGTGACCTGTATCGTGTCGCCCGATTTCAGATCCACGCTGGTCTGGCCATCCAGCGTCAGAACCACGGTGCCGCTCTTATACTGGGGAATAATAGTAATTTCTGACGTGTCCGGAATGATGATTGGGCGCAGCGTAAGGGAGTGCGGACAAATCGGCACGATCGCCATGGCTTTGACCTCTGGTGTGATGACCGGGCCTCCGGCCGCCAAACCATAAGCCGTTGAGCCTGTTGGAGTGGAGATGACAAGACCGTCTGCCTTGATATTGGTTACCAGCAGCTTGTCGACCAGCACCTGCATATCAAAGATACGCGCAATGGCGCCGCGACTGACGACAACATCATTCACGATTACGGTCTTTGAAAGCCGTTTACCTTTGCGCGTGTGCGTGCACTCCAGCATCGTGCGTTCGCTGACCACCAGTTTTCCGGCCAACGCGGCAGTAAGGGCGTCAAAAAGTTCCGACTTCTTTACCTCGGTGAGAAAGCCCAGCTGGCCCATATTCACGCCCAAGATGGGAACACTTTGGTTTACCATGCGCCGGGCAACCGTTAGAAAGGTTCCGTCG
>JBBRLF010000182.1:0-10159 GCA_038231515.1 candidate division WWE3 bacterium | reverse complement strand
GTTGGGGAACCGTACAGTCTGTCCCACCTCGACGGCCACCACGCGCGGCACGAAGGCTTTGTCTTTTTGGCGCATCTCAACAACCGGCATGACCTTCGTGTGCTCGCCCGAAGGCGCGTCAGCGTAAATTACCGCCTCAATACCATTGCCACTGTCGTCCACAACCTTGCCGGTAACCGTACCCGCGTTAGCGGCAGCCGAAAGGAGCAGGCCTGAGGTCAGGGCAAAAAACCAAAAACGATCTGCCATATGTTTCGTTCTCCGTGAGAGGTGTCAAAGCTTTGGTTAGTCCCAAGCAATACCACAACTCCGAGCGCCAGCCAGGCGAAGATCCAAAAAATTTCAGCCGCGTGAATCATCCGGGCAATGTCCCACTTCTTATCCTTCATGCCGCCAACCTTTCCGCTGCCACGTCGCCTTCGGGCTCGACCGTAAAAAAGACTCCACTCACCTGGCGTTCGCTCAGGCGCGCATTCACGCATTTAACCAGCTTCTCTTCGAGCAGCTGGGCCTGACCCGCAAGCCCGGCTCCCCCCGCCTTGCCCAGGAAAACGCAGCGCAGCCGCAATTTTCCCGAGAAAAAGATCAGGTCGGCATCCTGCATCGTGCTGCGCACGGCCTCGGCCACGCCAGCCAGCTCGTCGAGCGAGCGCCGTTCATCACCAAAGAGCTCGATGGAATAAGTTTTGAGGTCAACGCCATTGCGACTCGCCCAGCGCTCGGCATGCGAAAGCGCGCCTTTGCCCTGCAGCGCCAGCTGCAGATGGCCCTGGGGAACGAGCAAGGCTGCTCGCGGCCCGGCCAAAAACCGGTCCACCGCCTCGGCTTCACCGCAGCGGCCGCCTTCGACCCACACCACGCGATCGGCCATCTCAAGCAGGCTGTCGCGAAACCCCGCGGCGATAATGGTTTTGCCATAAGCGGTCAGCGCGCGAAAGATGATGGCCGAGGTATCGGCGTCAAGCGACCCTGAAAAATCCTCGACCAGAATAATTTCTGGTTTGAACAGCAAGGTGCGGGCAATCTGAATTTTATGTTTCAGCGCCGCGCTCCAGCTTTGCGCAGGGTCAACGCGCATCTCAAGGCCCTGCTCGTCGACAAAGCCGCGCAACCCCGTCAACGTCAGCACACTCGAAACATCTTCGGGAGTAGCCTTGGTGCCAAAGCAGATGTTCTCGAGTAAGGTGCCGGGAATAAGCTGCGGGTCGGCCGCGACCAGCGCGGCCCAGCGGCGGCGATACTGCAGCGGCATATCGGAAAGCTCGTGCCCCCCCACCGTAATCGAGCCGGTTACCGGGCGCGTGGCACCCGAGATCAGCTCCAGCACGGTTGCCAGCGTTGCCGTGTCCTGCCCCGCAAACAGCAGCCGCTCGCCGCGCTTGATGCGAATCGAGACGTCAACCAGTCCGCCCTGCGAAATTCCTTTAAACTCGATCGGGCCGCCCCACGAAAACTGGTCGGACCCCACAGTCTTTTTCGCACCCACTTCGTCGATCACTTCCATGACGGTGCGAAACTGGCGCACGCCCTTGAGCGCTTCTTTATAAAAGCTGAGCAGCTGACGAATCGGGCCCTGGATGCGAGCCGCGTAAATCGAAATCGCAATATACTGTCCAAGCGTCATCGAGCCGTTAACCACCGCCATTCCGGTAATCGCAATCACCGAAAGGGTGAAGGTCATGCTCCAGATCACCTCTTGGCTGACGTAGGTGGTTTCCCACCTAAAGAGCAGCGTGCTCTGATCGCGCGTATGCTCCTGGCTGAGCGTCAGGCTTTCAATACTTTCATTGGCGCGGTGATACTGGCGAATCAAATTACGTGCGGCAAAGATCTGCTGCAATCGGCCACCCAGCGCACCCAGGCTTTTCATGAACCCGGAGTTCACCGTGGCGATCTTGTCCGAGAGACGCAGCGAAAAAAACGCGAGGATCACCGTGGCGCCAATCGTGGCCAGCCCCACCAGCGGGCTGAGCGCCGTGACGATAAAACCGATCCAGATCAGCTGCACCACCGAGCGGGTCGCCCGGGCTGGCAGCGAGGTGAGAAATACGGCCGCATCATGCACGATGGCCATGGAAAGCTGCTGGTATTCGCCCGCGCTGAGTGGATTTTTTTTGGTATTGCCCGTCAGCTGACTGCGCGCGACGCCGGCTTGCAAAACGATACGCACCTTTTCCAGGCACATCTGCACAAAAAACAGGCCCACACTTTCGAGGGCCAGCGAAAGCACCGTCAGCAGCGCCATCATGATCAGGAGATGCCAAAACAACGGCGTGTTCTTGTGGCCAATGCCCTCGTCAATGATGCCCTTGCCCAGCAGTGGATCGAGAATCATCAAAAAAGACGACATGGCCAGTGCCAGTATGCCCATCAAGAGGTGCGTGCGCACCGGTGCGATGAGCTGAGCCATTCGCGGATCAAAGCCAAGCCGGGTAAGCCATTTTTTCAAGCAGCCCCCGCGTCCTTGTCAACCAAGGCGGCGTTCGGACCAGTCGAGATGATCTGCAAAAGACGGCGATTGGCATCGGCCAGCTTCGTACTCTGCAGCTTAAGCGACTCGATCTGACCTTCCAGATGCTGGGTGTGCTGCGCGATGCTGTCTTCGGAACGCTCGCGCTCGGTACTCAAGGCCTTTACCAGATGCGAAAAGCTCGCCAGCATACTCTGCACGTCGCGATCGGCGCCGATGCCATCTGACGAATCGGTGATGCGTTTAAGGCTTTCAGGATCGGCCGGATCGGCTGCGCCCAGCCGGGTCGAAAGATTGCGCAGCGGGCGCGAGATGCTGCGCGCGAAAAGAAAGCTGATGGCGATGGCCAAAAAGCAGAAGACCGTCGAAAGCACGATCATGTTCGTGCGCAGCCGGTTGGCGATCTGCATGCCTTCGCTCACGGCGCGCATCGAGATGAGCTTGCCTACCGGCTCGCCCCCCGTGCCCGCAAGCGGGGTTAGCGCGACGATATAGTCGCCACGTGAGCCCGGTTCTTTGATGAAGGGCTCCAGCGTCTTGAGCACGGCCGCCGTACCAAAGCCCACCTGACCCTCGTGATTCGATTTCAGAAATGCCGTTGCCGCCTTGGTGGCTTGAAACACCAGCGCGTCTTCGCCCACCAGCGCAAACTCTCCGCGAGTCATGTCTTGCAGCTTGGTCAGCACGTCTTCGCCAAAACGATAGCCCACGACCAGCGTTCCCATCGCGCGGTCGCCATTGCGCACGGGAATGGCCACGACCTGTTTGAGCTGCTCGCCATCGACCACATAACCATGCTCGGGCTTGCCCGCCTCGCGCACGCGTTTTACCATGGTCTCGAGCGCAGGTTTGCTTTTTTGGTCGTAGGGATGATCGTTCTCATCGAAGCCATCCAAAAAGTCAGCGTGAATCAGGCCCCGAAATCCGTCAAAGGCATCAACGATAGTCGGAGCGTCATTCGTACTCATCACCGCCTTGAGCTGGGGCAGATCCGAGAGCAGCTTGGTCTCGGCCTCCAGCGAGCGAAAGCGCTCGTCTTGCAGCTGGGTGAACAGGGCCTGTACGGCTTTGAGATCGCGGGTAAGACGCGCCTCTTCGTACTTGAGAATAGTGCCACCCAAAGTCACGCAGATGCAGACCAGCAGGCCTAACACGAGGGCAGAGGTGAATACGGCGATTCTTCTTTCCAGTTCCACGTCTTTGTATCGTCGAAAAACCCGAATTTCAGAACCGGAAAGACTTGCCTACTGCTTGGCCAGCCAAACCCCTACGACGACCAACAGCAGGCCGCCGACTCGCGAAAGCGAGATCGCGTGCATGGGCGCATTGAACAGGCCAAACCGGTCGATCAGAATTCCCATGCCGAGCTGCCCCACGAGCAAAGCGATGAAACCTTCAAAGGTTCCCGTGCGGCCCAGGCCAAAAGACATCGCCGCCAGCAGCGGCACGCCCAGCAGCCCCCCGACATATTGCCAGGTGGGCGTTGCCC
The DNA here is from genome assembly GCA_038231515.1 of candidate division WWE3 bacterium. GTDB lineage: Bacteria > Bdellovibrionota > UBA1018 > UBA1018 > UBA923 > JACQAX01. The sequence goes on along the minus strand of JBBRLF010000182.1, from coordinate 6,200 downwards.
CGAGCAGCCCAAGTTTTGGTGGCCATTCCATGGCCACGAGCGGCGGTATCGAGGCCGCCAGCTGAATCACGGTAAAGACGAAGGCAAAAAACCACGTGCCCAAACTTATGCGAAGGGCAACGTTAACCGTGGCCTGAATGGCCATGAAAGCACCCGAGATCGTAAGCAGGACGATGGGAAACCAAACCGACATTAGCCCATCATATCCCGAAACGGCCGCTGATGCCCCCGAAGATGCGAACCGCGCCCTGGAGCGAGCCGGTCGGGTCCATCACGTCGTGGTCGAGCGTGCCGTTGATTTCAACATACGGGCGCAGGTTCTTCAAATCGCCCGAGAGCTGCTTGAAGCCCACAACCTTGGCGTTAACCTTGGTGTACGAAGGCGAAAGGTCCTGCACCAGCTCGACGGCCATCGTGCTGCCCCAGCCACGTTTTTCGATTTCATATTTGAGCGCGGCATACAAACCAAGGATCGTGCGGTTGCTGGCCGGCGCCACCTGGCTGTTGTAGGGGTAAGGCTGGTTCTGATAGCTGATGTTTTCCACCACGAAGTCGGCCATGGTCTCGAGCACCTGGTGAAGCTCGCCTTCGCCCTTCGTGTCGTCGAGCATCTTGATGTAGAGGCCCGAAAACGCATAGCGCACGGTAATGGCTTCATTGCTGACGATGTCGCGCGAAACCGAAATATTCAAAGGAGTTTTCCACTTCACGGCGCGCGCACCAATCATGACGGCGCTGTTCATATAAAACTGGCTGAACTTGATGTCGTTGCTGCTGTTGCCGTTATTAAAACCTTCGCCCATCAACTCGCCGAAGACGAGCACGTTGCGGCCGGTCGATTCGTACTGCACTTTGGCTTTGCCACCCATGGTAACACCCCCGGTGGTCTCGGTGCCGTACGGAATCAAAGTGCCCAGATAAAGGTCGCCATCCAGCGTCCAGTTTGGAGCCTTTTCATCGGCCATTGCCGTAGCGGTAAGTGCGAGCAGACCCACGAGTACAATGTTGAATAACTTCGTCATAAAACCTCTAATGTGGAAAAACGGGGATGGCAGTTGCGACGTCATATAGCACCAAAAAAGTCCGATATCAACGCAATGCGTTACATAATATTACTGACAGTCCAATTCAATCCGAATATCAAATAGTTACTATGCGAATTGAAAAGGACAGCTTGGGTGAGCTGCAGATTCCTAAAGACGCCTACTATGGCATTCAGTCTCACCGGGCCGCGCTTAATTTTCCTATCAGTCAAACCCAGGTGCATCCCGAGCTGATTCGCGGCTATATTTTACTGAAACAGGCCGCCGCTCACGCCAACAAAGCCGTGGGCGCGCTGGACGCCAGACGTGCCGGCGCGATTTCCCGGGCGGCCCGCGAGCTGCTCAAGAGTGACTTTCGCAAACACTTCATCGTGGATGCGTATCAGGCGGGGGCCGGCACTTCGCAAAACATGAACGCCAATGAGGTGCTGGCAAATCTGGCTAATAAACTTCTGGGCAAACCCCTTGGCAAGTACGACCCGGTCAATCCCAACGACCACGTCAATATGTCTCAAAGCACGAACGACACCTTTCCCACCGTCATGCGCCTGGCGACGCTCACGCTTTCGCGCGCGCTTGGCCTGGAGCTGCGACAGCTTTCAAAAAGTTTTGCGCGCAAAGGACGTGAGTTCGATGGCGTGCTCAAAGCGGCGCGCACCCATTTGCAAGATGCCGTGCCCATTCGCCTGGGCCAGGAGTTTTCGGCGTATGCCGACACCCTCGCACGCTGCGCGAAGCTCGTAGAAGACTCCCAGGTTGGGCTGCGTGAGCTGGGTATTGGTGGCTCCGCCGCCGGCACGGGCATCAACGTGCCCAAAGGCTTTCGCCCCGCAATTCTAAAAGAGCTTAAAAAGAGCTTCGAAGACCCGCAGCTCAAGCTTGCGCCAGACATGTGCGCCGCGATGCAGTCGCAGCTGCCCATGATGGTTTATTCGAATGCCCTGCGCGCCACGGCCTTGGAGCTCACTCGCATCGTCAACGACCTGAGATTGCTCAGCTCGGGCCCCACCAATGGGCTGGCCGAAATCGCGCTCCCCTCGGCGCAGCCCGGGTCAAGCATCATGCCCGGAAAAGTGAATCCCTCCATTCTCGAAATGGTAAATCAGGTGCTGTTCAAGGTACTGGGCAATGACACCGCGATGGCCCTGGCCATGCAAGCCGGCCAGCTCGAGCTCAATGTGATGATGCCACTCATGGCGGCACTCGCCCTGGAGTCGTCCCACATCATGTTAAACAGCCTTAGAGTGATGCGCCAGGCGTGCGTGGATGGAATTACCGCCAACGTCGAAAGATGCCGCAAGTACGCCGAGCACACCTCGCAGATCGCCACCGCGTTGAATCCAGTGCTGGGCTATGCAAAGGCGGGCGAGATTGCCAAAGAGTCGCTCACCACCGGAAAGTCGATCGTGCAGATCGTGCGCGAGCAAAAGTTGCTCGACGAAGGTCAGATCAAACGGCTGCTTGATCCGAAAAAGCTGACCCAGCCGTCTTAAACGACTTTGAAAAGCTTATCGACATTTTCCAGCGGACGGCCCAGCACGGTGCGGGTGCCATCGGTAATGATCGGGCGCTCGATGAGCACCGGATTATCCGCGAGAATTTTTACCCAGGCATTGCGCGACTTGGGCGGCTTGATATCCAGCTCGAGGTCGATGAAACGTTCTTCATCTCTGCGCACGAGTTTCTCGGGCAGTATTCCCATCTGCTTGAGTAGCCGGTCCAGATCGACGGCCTGAATTGGCGTCTTCAGATATTCCACGATCTTCGGCTCCACACCAGCTTTGCGAAGGCGATCAAGCGCTTCACGGCTCTTGGTGCAGCGTGGATTGTGATAAATAATAAATTTTCGTAACCCCGGCGTCGGAACTTGTAGAGCTGGCTTTTGGCCTGGCTTTGAAGTCATACGTGTATCTCCCCCTCGTATGTCTATGTCGCGCTGCACCATATCAAACCAATTCCATTGGCGCAACCCCCCGGGCCTAAAGAGGCACGTGGCTTTCAGCCACCCGCTGAAACCACGTGTGATTCCAAGGTTTTTCGCGACACCGAGCCACTCGCCGCAGCCTTTGTTCCTTTGGCCAGCCGGTCCGCCTGAGCCAAAGCATCACGAATAGTGCGCAGTAGCACATCAAGTTCAAAGGGCTTGGCGATAACGCCATCGGCGCCAATGTCGGCCGCCTTGCCAGCGGGATCGTCGGCAGCGGTTAGAAGGATCACCCGCACCCGATTCGAATGCTTCGCGCGCAACGCCTCTATCACCGGCTCGGCCGTATCATCCTGCAACATGTAATCGAGCAGCACCAGGTCGGGTATGGCCCGCTCCAGCACCTCGAGCGCACGTTCCACGCTGCGCGCTCGCAGAACATCGTAGCCCTCGTATTGCAAAAACATCGTTAGCGTATCCATAATCGCGATGTCGTCTTCGACCAGTAAAATCTGCTTATTCATTGTTGCTACTCCCCATCGGTAACGAAAACGTAAACTCCGAGCCCTGCCCCGCTCCGGCACTCTTTACGCGAATATTGCCGCCCATGTGCCGCAAGGCCTCGCGGCAAAGATACAGCCCCAGCCCCAGCCCGCTTGGCCCGCGCAGGCCCGACTGCTGCCCCTGATTGTAGCGCCGGAAAATATCTTTAAGTTTGCTTGCCGGGATACCCTGCCCCTGGTCGCTTACCGCGACCGTCACCAGGCCGCGCGCGCCCGCGCGCACGGTGACCCGCACCTCGCCCCCGCGCGGACTGTAACGAATCGCATTGTTCAGAATATTGATAAAGACTTGCTGGCTGCGTTCACGATCGGCCCGCACGGTAAGCGGCCCAAAGGCGTCCAGCTCGATGCGGTGCAAATCGCTGCGGCTGGCCACTTTTGAAATCAGCTCGCGCAACAGCTCGATCAGGTCAAAATCCGAGGCATGAACTTCGAAGCAGCCGCTATCGAGCCGAGCGATGTCGAGCAGGTCGGTACAGAGCCGCGCAAGCCGGTCAGATTCATGCACGAACGTTCGCAGAGTTCTTTCCATCAGCTCGCCGTGCAGCTTTCCCTGCGTGTAAAAACGCTGCGCGAGTTGCGCCTGCGCCTTTATGACGGTGATGGGCGTACGAATCTCGTGAGCCGCGAGACTGAAAAACTCGTCTTTGAGTTTTTGAATCCCACGATTCCTCGTGGTCCGTTCGCTGGTACTGCGTATGTTGGAACTGCGCTGCTGGCGATCCGACATCAAAGACCCTATTAAGTTGTGGGGGAAAGCGAGACTCTTTTGACCGAAGACGGCAAAAAAGTCAAACCGGGGAGCGTCGAATATAAACATTTTTTATAGACCAGCTGACTAGATTGCGGATTGCAACGCGGTTTCCAGCACGATGAAGCCAGGCTCCAGCTCATTGGGATTGGCCAGTGCGCGTTTGACCAGTACACCGCCCGCCTGCAGCAGCTCGGACGACGTGGCCAGATCAAACTCGGGCACCGCTCCGTGACTCGCCAGCGCCTCGCGCAGCTGGCTCCAGGTCAGCGGCAGTGAAACTCGCGGCGGCAGCCCCGCGCGCACCGAAAACGGCGGCAGGAGCCACTGCTCGCGACGATTTGCGCCCGTCTCGATATAAACCCGCCGCGAGTGTCGTAGCGGGCGCGTCGTCGCGGCGTCAGGCACGCGTGACGCGATAAGCTCGGCCAGCATGCGCGCAAAATCGGTGACGGCGCGAAAACCATGCTGGGGACGCAGCGGAAGCAAGAGATGCAAGCCGCCCTGGCCCGAGACCTTCCAGAAAAACTCAAAACCAAGCTCGGTCAGAAGCCTTTGCGCGGCCTCGGCGCTGGCAAAAAGATTCCAGCCCGTCTGCACCCCCGGCCGAAAAGAAAGCGCCAGCCAGGCCGGCCGTTGCGGCGCCACGGGCTGCGTGTTGGCCACGCGCAGCTCCACTGCCCCCTGCAGCGCAAGGTCACCCAGCACGTCGGGTTGAGTTAACTCGGGTGCGCGCCTGAATTCAACGCCGTCGGCCTGCGAAAAATACACGGGGCGATCTTGAAGAAACGAGAGCAGGCCATTTTGAGCAGCCGCGCGGTAATAACTTGCGACTTCCTCACGATCGGGGGCGTACATGGGCAGAATGACGGCGCCGGCGTTGGGTGGCATGGACTTGCCTGCTTCAAGCGGTATGCCATGGGGGAAGACGGCTAACGGACGTCTGGCGTCTGGCGTCGGACAAGCAGGCGTCCGAAACCCGCATTCTTCCTATACTGAAATGCCGTGCTCGCGCAAAGCGCTAGTCAACGACGTCTTCAAATCAGTTGAAGCCGTACGCGTACCGATAATCAGCGCGCAGGGCGTGCCGAACTCGCCGGCAGGGAATTTTTTTGGCAGCGTGCCGGGAATCACGACCGCCCGTTCGGGCACCGCGCCGGTCACAATCACGGGCGCACTGCCCCTCACGTCCACGATCTTCGTGCTGGCGGTCAAAACCACGCCCGCACCCAGTACGGCTTCACGGCCGATGCGCACGCCTTCAACCACAATGCAGCGCGAGCCGATAAAGGCGCCGTCTTCCACTACGACCGGGCTGCCTTGCAGCGGCTCAAGCACGCCACCGATACCTACGCCACCTGACAGATGAACGTTGGCGCCGATCTGCGCGCAGGATCCCACCGTAGCCCAGGTGTCCACCATGGTGCCTTGGGCAACATAAGCACCGATATTCACGAAGCTCGGCATGACAATGACTCCCGGCTCGATAAACGCACCGAACCGCACCACCGCGCCCGGCACGACGCGCACGTCTTTCATGCCCGCGCGGCGCTTTACCGGCAGCTTGTCGAAATATTCAAAGCAGCCGGCGCTGAGTGCTTCACTTTTTGAAGTGGAGAAGTAAGCCAGGATCGCTTTTTTTACCCAGACATTCACCTCGCTGGTTGCCGGATTCCACACCCGCACGATACCGCGATCAAGGTACCAGAGCGCGGCAGCGGCATGCTTGCGCACCCGGTTTTTTTCCTTCACATCAAGATTCGGGCCTCGCGTGACCTCAAAGAACTCCTGCAACTTTTCGGGGCGCAGCGTGGGCCGGTGGAATTTCATTTCATTTCTCCAATGCTGTTTTCCCAGAACTTCACGGCGGTTTCCATAACCGGCACATGCAGGGCCAGGACTTTGTCGTTGAAAAGTCC
>JBBRLF010000181.1:0-10172 GCA_038231515.1 candidate division WWE3 bacterium | reverse complement strand
TCGATTCCACAAACAGGCGTTTGTACTTGGGCAACCCGGTTCCAGCTGGAATCAAGCGTCCCATAATCACGTTTTCTTTCAGGCCTCTCAGGTAATCGACCTTGCCGGCGATGCTGGCTTCGGTCAGAACCTTCGTGGTTTCCTGGAAGGAAGCGGCCGAAATGAAGCTTTCGGTGCTGAGCGATGCCTTGGTAATGCCGAGCAGCAGAGGTTCGGCGATAGCCGGAGCCCCGCCTGCACCAGCAACCTTCGAGTTCTCAGCCTCGAAAACCTGCTTGTCGACCTGTTCGCCCACCAGGAAAGTCGTATCGCCCACGTCCTGAATCTTCACCTTGCGGAGCATGTTGCGGACAATCACTTCGATGTGCTTGTCGTTGATCTTCACGCCCTGCAAACGGTAAACTTCCTGAACTTCGTCAACGAGGTACTTCGCCAGGGCCTTTTCGCCCTTAACGCGAAGAATATCATGTGGATTGACCGGGCCATCCATCAACGGATCGCCAGCCTTCACGTAATCGCCTTCGTTCACAGCCAGATGCTTACCCTTACCGATGAGGTATTCTTTCGGTTCGCCGACTTCAGGGGTGATGATGAGCTTTCTCTTACCCTTGGTGTCTTTACCGAAAGCAACCGTACCGTCGATTTCAGAGATGATCGCAGCATCCTTCGGTTTACGAGCTTCGAAGAGTTCAGCAACGCGCGGCAGACCGCCCGTGATGTCCTTCGTTTTCGTCGTTTCACGATGGATCTTCGCAATGACGTCACCGGCATGAACCTGATCGCCATCAAGGATGACGATGTTGGCGCCGACTGGAATCATGTAGCGGGCAACACGTGAGCTGCCTTCGATTTTCTGAACCTGGCCCTGGGCATCGCGGATCAGAACTTTAGGCCGCTTGTCGCTGGCCTTGGAGTCCACGATGACTTTGTGGGACAGACCGGTAACAGGATCGACCTGTTCCTGCATGGTCAGACCTTCTTCGATGTCTTCGAATTTGATCACGCCCGATGCTTCGGTGATGATCGGAGTGGAATAAGGGTCCCACTCGGCGATCAACTTACCCTTGTCCACCTTGTCGCCGTCTTTGACGAGCAATTTGGCGCCGTAGATCACAGGATACTTCTCACGTTCGCGGCCAGCGTCATCGAGAATGGCGAGCTCGCCGTTTCGATTCATGACTACGAGGAAGCCTTCCTTGCTGCGGACGGTGTTCACGTTGATGAGCTTAACTTTACCCTTGGTCTTGATTTCCAAGCTCGACTGCTCAGCACGACGGGAAGCGGTTCCACCGATGTGGAAGGTACGCATCGTCAGCTGAGTGCCTGGCTCACCGATCGACTGAGCGGCAATAACGCCGACAGCTTCACCGATGTTAACCATGCGGCCTCGAGCGAGGTCGCGACCGTAGCAAAGCGAACAGGTTCCATCTTCCGCCGCGCAGGTCAGAACAGAGCGGATCTTGATACGATCAAGCCCTGACTCTTCGATCTTCTTCATGCGTTCTTCGGTGATGTCTTCGTTGGCCTTGGCGATGGTTTCGCTGGTCACAGGATCGATGACGTCGTCGAGCACAACGCGGCCGAGGATTCGGTCGCCCATGCGTTCGATGATTTCGCCGCCTTCGATCAGGGACTGAACGTAAATGCCATCGAGCGTTCCGCAGTCGATCTGACGGACGATAACGTCCTGAGACACGTCAACCAGACGACGAGTCAGATATCCTGAGTTTGCCGTCTTGAGAGCAGTATCTGCCAGGCCCTTACGAGCGCCGTGCGTCGAGATGAAGTACTGCAACACGCTGAGACCTTCACGGAAGTTAGCCGTACTAGGCGTTTCGATGATTTCACCGGACGGCTTGGCCATAAGACCGCGCATCCCGGCAAGCTGACGAATCTGAGCGTTACTACCGCGCGCTCCAGAGTCAGCCATCATGAAAATACCGTTGAAGGATGGCGAGGATACGTCCTCACCCTTTGGTCCGCGCAACCGCTGCGTGCTGAGCTTCTTCATCATGGCCGAAGCAATGACTTCCGAAGTTTGCGCCCAAATATCGATAACCTTGTTGTAACGTTCGCCGTCGGTGATCAGACCGTCGATGTACTGGTTTTCGATTTCCTGAACCTGTGCATAGGCTTTGCTGAGGGCTTCGACTTTCTCTTCCGGCATCAACATGTCGTCGACGCAGATCGAGATACCGGCGCGAGTCGCCATCTTGAAACCCATGGCCATGAGCTGGTCGGCAAGGATGACCGTCTGCTTGTTGCCGGCAAGGCGGTAACATTGGTCGATCAGCTCGGCGAGCTGCTTCTTGTCCAAAACCTTGTTGTACATTTCAAACGGAATCACAGTCGGGACGACTTCGTTCAGCAGAACGCGGCCGACCGTCGTGGTGAAAATCTTGCCCTGCACGCGGCATTTGATCTTCGCCTGAAGATTCACGAAATCCGTGCTGTAGGCATACGAGCATTCCGTCGGAGACGAGAAGATGCTGCCTTCGCCCTTAACGAACGGCCGTTCACGGGTCATGTAATACAGACCCAGCACGATGTCCTGAGAAGGAACGATGATTGGCTTACCATGCGCCGGCGACAGAATGTTGTTCGTCGACATCATGAGCACGCGGGCTTCGATCTGAGCTTCGATCGAGAGCGGCACGTGGACGGCCATCTGGTCACCGTCGAAGTCGGCGTTGAACGCCGAACAGACGAGCGGATGCAGCTGAATGGCTTTGCCTTCGATCAGCAAAGGTTCAAAGGCCTGGAGCCCGAGGCGATGGAGCGTGGGAGCGCGGTTCAGAAGAACCGGGTGCTCTTTCACGACTTCATCAAGAATGTCCCAAACTTCCTGACGCTGCTTCTCGACCATCTTTTTTGCGCTCTTGATGGTGGTGACGTAGCCGTACTCGGAAAGCTTGTTGTAAATGAATGGCTTGAACAGCTCGAGCGCCATCTGCTTTGGCAGACCGCACTGGTGCAGCTTGAGCTCAGGACCGACGACGATAACCGAACGACCGGAATAGTCGACGCGTTTACCGAGCAAGTTCTGGCGGAAGCGGCCCTGTTTACCCTTGAGCATGTCAGACAGCGAACGGAGCGGACGCTTGCTTGGACCCGTGAAGGTCTTGCCGCGGCGGCCGTTGTCGAACAAGGCGTCGACGGCTTCCTGGAGCATGCGCTTTTCGTTGCGAATGATGATTTCAGGAGCATTGAGCTCCATCAGGCGCTTCAAGCGGTTGTTGCGGTTGATCACACGACGGTAAAGGTCGTTGAGATCGGAAGTCGCGAAACGACCGCCGTCCAGAGGCACCAACGGACGAAGTTCTGGTGGAATCACGGGAATAACTTCGAGCATCATCCAGTCCGGGCGATTGCCGGACTCTTTGAATGCTTCGACGACTTTGAGGCGCTTGGCGATCTTGGTACGCTGCGCTTCGCTGTTGGTCGCCTTCATTTCCTTACGGAGCTGACGGGCCATCAGATCAACGTCGATCTTCTTGAGAATTTCACGAATCGCTTCACCACCCATAGCGGCGGTAAAGGTCACGCCTTCCTTGATGAGCTGGTTGAACTTTTCTTCCGAAATGATCGCGCGCTCGTCGAGGTTGCTGTTACCGACATCGGAAACAACATACGCTTCGCAGTAGAGAACCTTCTCGAGCTCTTTCAGTGAAATATCGAGCAGGGCGCCGATACGTGAGGGCAAGCTGCGCAGGAACCAGATGTGAGCGACCGGCGTGGCCAGCTCAATGTGTCCCAGGCGTTCACGACGAACCTTCGACTGAATGACTTCGACGCCGCATTTTTCGCAGACGACGCCACGGTGCTTCATGCGCTTATACTTGCCGCAGTTGCACTCATAGTCCTTCACTGGCCCGAAGATCTTCGCGCAGAACAAGCCGTCTCTTTCGGGCTTGAACGTACGATAATTGATCGTTTCGGGTTTCTTCACTTCACCGTACGACCACTCACGGATCTTTTCCGGCGACGCCAGGGAAATGCGAATGCCGGTAAAGCTCAATGGGTCTTTGGGCTTGTCAAAAAAGTTTAGAAGATCTTTCACGGATTATTCTCCTCGGAAACCTACAAAAATTCGATAAAATGAGTTGGCTAAAGCCGGGCCCCTTTTAAGGGACCCGGCCGCCGTTTAACTACTCTTGTTTATCTTCAATGAGTTCAACGTTAAGGGCCAAGCTTTGCAGTTCTTTCACCAAGACGTTGAAAGATTCTGGTAACCCGGGTTCGAGTACGTGCTCTCCCTTGACGATGGCTTCATACATCCTGTTTCGACCAGTCACGTCATCAGACTTGACCGTCAGCATCTCTTGCAGAGTATGAGCTGAGCCGTATGCCTCAAGTGCCCACACTTCCATCTCTCCCAGACGCTGGCCGCCGAACTGAGCTTTACCGCCCAGTGGCTGCTGCGTAACGAGCGAGTATGGCCCGATGCTGCGTGCGTGGATCTTTTCTTCAACAAGGTGATGCAACTTCAGCATGTACATCACGCCTACGGTTACATCTTCAGAGAACGCATCGCCGGTCATGCCGTCGAACAACGTCGTCTGGCCGCGGGTCGGAAGTTCCGCCAGCGTCAACATATTGTGAATATCCTTTTCCGCTGCTCCGTCGAAAACCGGCGTCGCAAAGTGGATACCGTTCTTCACCTGGCCGGCAATTCGCTTGAGTTCCGCATCGCTGGCTTTTTCGAGATACTTCTCGATTTCCGGCGACGTGTAGATCTCGCGAATGACCTTACGCAGGTTATCAGGCTGGAACTGCTCAACGTAATGTTGAAGCTTGTCGCCGATACCGAACGCTGCCCAACCGAGCATGACTTCAAGAATCTGCCCGATGTTCATACGTGACGGAACGCCGAGAGGATTCAGAACCATGTCAACCGGACGGCCATCGGCCATATACGGCATGTCTTCGATCGGAACCACGCGTGAGATCACGCCTTTGTTTCCGTGACGACCGGCCATCTTATCGCCGACACTCAAACGTCTCTTGATGGCGATGTAAACCTTCACCATCTTGATTACGCCTGGAGCCAGTTCGTCGCCGCGCTTGAGCTTGTCCGTCTTCTCTTTGAAGACTGCCTTGACGATGTCCATCTTCTCTTTAGCGGTCTTCATGAACTGCGTGACTTCAGCTTCGAGATCTTCCTTCACGGGAATGTAGCCCAGGAGTTCGAATGGCGTGTTGGCCAACGTATCCTTGTTGAGCTCTTCACCCTTCTTCAACAGTTCCTGAGAGCCGTCTTCGCTGAGAAGCTTGCCGGTGGTCTTGGAGCCATCGAGGATCTTGAAGATCTTCGTCTGAGCACTGTTCTTGATCGCTTCGAGTTCGATTTTTTCATCGCGGCGGATCTTCGAGATTTCATCTTCGAGGATCTGCTTGGTGCGTTCATCGGGCTCAGTGCCTTCGCGAGCGAAGACCTGGGCGTTGATGACCGTACCGTAGATGCCCGAAGGCACCCGCAGCGAGGTATCGCGAACGTCGCCGGCTTTTTCGCCGAAGATCGCGCGCAGCAGCTTCTCTTCGGGCGAAAGCTGAGTTTCACCCTTCGGAGTAACCTTACCTACGAGAATGTCACCAGGGTGCACTTCGGCGCCGATGCGAATGATACCGCTCTCATCGAGATCTTTGAGAGCTTCTTCGCCGACGTTCGGAATGTCGCGGGTGATTTCTTCCTTGCCCAACTTCGTATCGCGAGCCACGCATTCGAACTCTTCGATGTGAATCGAAGTGAACGTGTCTTGCTGAATCAGGCGTTCGCTGATGAGGATCGAATCTTCGAAGTTATAGCCCTGCCATGGCATGAAGGCGACCCGGATGTTTTGTCCGAGAGCCAACTCGCCAGCGTCAGTAGCTGGTCCGTCCGCAAGAACGTCACCGGCCTTCACGCGATCGCCGACCGAAACGAGCGGACGCTGCGTGATACAGGTGTTTTGATTCGAGCGCTGGTACTTGGTCAGATTGTAGATGTCGACATCGGAGCCGATTTCGTCAGTCGCCTTGGTATTCGTGCGACGAACGACGACCTTCGAGCCGTCAACCATGGTGATCTCGCCGTCGTGCTTGGAGAGCAGGATGGAACCTGAGTCTCTGGCCACGACGCCTTCGATACCTGTTCCAACGACAGGGGCAGACGTCCTCAGAAGAGGCACGGCCTGGCGCTGCATGTTGGAACCCATGAGTGCGCGGTTCGCGTCATCGTGTTCCAGGAACGGAATCAACGAGGCTGCGATCGACACGAGCTGGTTCGGACTTACGTCCATCAACTCGAGATCTTCCGGATTAACGAGTGCGAATTCGCCTTTTCTACGAGCTGGCACGAGCCCCGTGGCAAACTTCTTCGCTTTAAGGTTCTCAGCATTGACCTGAGCGATAACCTTGTTTTCTTCCTCGGTAGCCGTGAAGTACTTGATCTCGTCGCCGATCTTCTTGTCGGTCACCGGACGGTACGGAGTTTCGATGAACCCGTACTCGTTCACGCGAGCGAACGTGGAGAGCGATGCGATAAGACCGATGTTTGGACCTTCAGGCGTTTCAATCGGGCAGATACGACCGTAATGGGTCGGATGCACGTCGCGGACTTCGAAGCCTGCGCGTTCACGGGTAAGACCGCCGGGCCCGAGGGCTGACAGACGTCTCTTGTGCGTGATTTCCGAGAGAGGATTCGTTTGGTCCATGAACTGTGAAAGCTGGCTGGAGCCAAAGAATTCCTTAACGACTGCTGAAACCGGCTTCTGGTTGATGAGATCGTGCGGCATCAGGGTTTCGATTTCCTGAATGCTCATACGTTCGCGAATCGCGCGTTCCATACGAACGAGGCCGATACGGTACTGGTTCTCGATCAACTCGCCCACCGCGCGAACACGGCGGTTACCCAGATGATCGATGTCATCGATGGTACCGCGGCCGTTGTTCAATTCACAAAGGTAGCGAACGGTTTCAATGATGTCGGCCTTCGTAAGAATCGTGACATCGGGCTGAATGTTCGACTGCGGGAACTTGTAGTTCAACTTCAGACGGCCGACCCGTGAAAGGTCATAGCGATCAAGGTTGAAGAACATGTTCTCGAACAAGGTACGAGCAGCTTCGAGCGTCGGTGGATCGCCCGGACGCATGCGCTTGTAGATTTCGATCAGGGCCTCTTCTGGCGAGTTGATCTTGTCCACAAGCAGCGTGTCGCGCAGAAACGGACCGAACGTCAGATTATCCGTGAAGATAACCTTGTAATCGCGGATGCCGCGCTTGTTCAGTTCGGCCAGATGCGCTTCGGTGAGGTCAGAGTTGACTTCAACGACGACTTCGCCGGTTTTCTCATCGATGATGTCTTCCGAAGTCACGCGGCCGATAACGGCGGCCCGCAGAACTTCGAGGCGTTTCATGCCCGACTTTTCGATTTTTTCAATCACTGCACGGGTGTACTTGCGGTTCTTTTTGACGAGAACTTCGCCCGACTTCGGATCAAGCAGATCTTCATCAGCTCGTTGGCCACTCAGGATGTCGAAATCAAGGCGTTTGAAGAATTGCTCGCCTTCCTGATTGATGGTTTCCACTTTGTAGAAGTACTGGAGCAGTTCCTGTGTGGAATAGCCCAGAGCGCGCAGCACGATGGTTGCCGGCATCTTACGCTTGCGATCGATACGTGCGTACAGAATGTCTTTATGGTCGAACTCGAAGTCGAGCCATGAACCGCGATGCGGGATAATGCGTGCAGAGTAGAGAATCTTGCCGCTGGAGTGGCTCTTGCCTTGATCGTGGTCAAAGATGACCCCAGGGGAACGATGCAGCTGACTGACGATAACGCGTTCGGTTCCATTGATAATGAACGAACCGCTTTCGGTCATCAGCGGAATTTCACCGAGATAGACCTCTTGCTCCTTGATGTCGCGAATGTTGCGGGTCTGAGTTTCCTCGTCCACATCATACACCACGAGACGAACGGTAACTTTCAGGGGAGCGGCGAACGTCATGCCGCGCTGGCGGCACTCGAGAACGTCGTATTTTGGCTTTTCCAGGACATAGCTCTCGAATTCGAGCGATGCCGTACGATTGAAGTCTTCAATCGGAAAAACCGACTTGAACACGGCCTGCAAGCCGATGGCCTGGCGCTTATTAGGCTTGCCATCTTTCTGCAGAAACAGCTCATAGGATTTCTTCTGGAGCTCGATGAGATCAGGAATCTCAACCGGAGCCTTAACTTTAGCAAAATCTTTACGGACGCGTTTATTACGAGTAAACAGCGATGCCATTCTCTCTCCTAATGAAGACTGAAATGAAGACTGAATGTTCTAAAACTAAACGCACAGAACCCCAAGGCGGATCAAGCCCTTCCACCATGTCGACTAATATAGGCCGACATGGTGGGGCTTGATTTCCAATGAGGTCAAATCGTTAAATGAAGCCGGACAATACACGACAGACGCAAAATTAAAAGAAAATAATCTTGCTATAGTCGATTCCGGGGATTCCTGTGAATCCTTTAAAACTGAGCGTTCGGTAGAAAGCAGAATCACTTACTTGATTTCTACTTTTGCGCCTTCAGCTTCGAGCTTCTTCTTCAGTTCTTCTGCGTCAGCCTTGCTGATGCCTTCCTTGACGACTTTCGGAGCGCCTTCGACAAGGTCCTTCGCTTCCTTAAGACCAAGGCCGGTGATCGCACGGACTTCCTTGATGACGTTGATCTTCTTGTCGCCAGCGGCAGCAAGAACAACCGTGAATTCAGTCTTCGCAGCAGCGGTTTCGCCACCAGCCGACGCGCCGCCAGCCATAACGGCCATTGGAGCAGCAGCAGAAACACCAAACTTGGTTTCGAGTTCTTTGACCAACTGAGACAATTCGAGAACGCTCATGCTCTCGATGTACGAAATAACGGCTTCCTTAGTAACGGCAGTAGACATGATTACCTCCAAAAAGCTCCGGGATTCAAATGTCCCGGTAGCAAGTTAATTCAGGCTGATTAGGCCTGTTTCTTTTTCTGTTCTTCAATTGCGGCGAGAACCTGTACCAAGCTCCTTGGCACAGCCGCCAACACACCCACGAAATTAGTGATAGGCGCATTGAGCGTTCCGAGCAATTTGGCGAGAAGCACAGGACGGCTTGGGAGCTTCGACAGCTCTTCTACCTGCTTGATCGACAAACGCTGGGCACTCAACAAGCTATCCTTGAGGCCGAACACTTCGTTCTCCTCAACGAACTTCTGAACCACCTTGGCGGCAGCTGCTGGATCGCCATAGGCGAAGGCAACCATCGTTGGGCCAACCACGGAGTCAATGAGCTTTTCAGAAGATTCGCCCATCTTCGCTTCGCGAACCGCAAGGCGAGCCAGGTTATTCTTGATAACCTTCACCTGCACTTTGTGCGGGCGCAGGCGGCGGCGCAGGTCGTTGACCTTCTCCACCGTCAAGCCTTTGTAGTCGGCGAAAAAAGCGGCATTCGATTCCGAAAAACACTTCTTCAAATCCGCTATTGCTGAAACTTTATCTGCTTTATTCACAGCGCGTCTCCTTACTCGGCCTTCGCATTAGCAACACCTGGATCAATGGAGATCGCGGGGCTCATGGTGGCAGAGATAGTAATGTTTTTCATGTAGCTGCCCTTGCTGGTCGCGGGCTTCGCACGAATGATAACTGCGAGCAAGGCACTGAAGTTTTCTTTGAGCTTGGTAGGACCGAAAGATTTCTTGCCGATACCAACCTGGATGATCCCGGTCTTCTCGGTACGATATTCGATCTTACCCTGCTTCTGTTCCTTGACTGCTTTCGCAACGTCAAAGGTCACAGTGCCGAGTTTCGGATTGGGCATAAGACCACGAGGGCCGAGAATCTTGGCGACCTTGGCGGTCAGACCCATCATGTCGGGAGTGGCAATGGCCTTATCGAAATCAAGCCAGCCACCGGTGATCTTTTCGATGAGGTCTTCGGCACCGACGAAGTCAGCGCCAGCAGCCGTAGCTTCTTTTGCTTTTTCGCCTTTGGCGAGAACCATAACCCGGGCCGTTTTACCGGTACCGTGTGGAAGAGCGATTGCGCCGCGGACCATCTGATCGGCATGCTTTGGGTCGACGCCGAGGTTGAAGGCAACTTCGACGGTTTCGTCGAACTTTGCGAAGGCCACTTGTTCCAATAGAACGAAGGCCTCTTCAATTTGATACTTTTTGGCAG
>JBBRLF010000180.1:0-10191 GCA_038231515.1 candidate division WWE3 bacterium | reverse complement strand
TGTTGTCGCGGATGACGACGGCGTTGCGAATATATTCGGGTGGATCATCCGAGCGCAGAAGCTGGAGGGTTTCGACAGCGGCGTCGTAGGGATTGCGCGCCTTATTGATCACCACCATGTTCTTGGTGTCCATCTGCTCGACGAGCGAGTCGGCCGCGGTTTCGGCTGTACGATACATCTGGGCCAGGCCCGCCGTGGGAAACTGCTTGCTGCCCGAGATCGACCAGCGCCAGACCTTGGCCAGAAATTCACTGTCCGCGGCTTTAAGCACGAGGCTGAGCGGAATCAGCGTGGAAGGTGAGGGGCCTACGGTGCGGAAGGAGCCACCATTCAAGATTCGCTCGCAGGCTTCGACCGACTTGTCTGCGACGGGCTTGCTGGCCAGCGCCGGGCAGGTCAAGGTGAGTGAGAGCAGCAGCAACAGAGAGGTGGGTGTTCTCATGGTTTTTTGCCGCCTTTATAAATTGGAAAGTCGAGCCGGGTCAGCGTGGCTTCGCACTGACTCATGATTTCGAGCAGCTCAGGGGCGAGCTTCCTGCTTGCGGCTTTTTCGTGGCGGCTCATCGCGGTCATGGTTTTTTCAAAAGCGTTAACCGCTTTGACGCCGGGCTTTTCGCCCAGCCACAGCCGGCGGGCGGCGATGACGAGGCCTTCCTGGATGTCGACGTTGGGATTGGAAAGCTCAAGTGCGACGTGCAAATCTGACCAGGTAAAGGCCCGGTCTTTCGGGGCATGTTGGACATACCATTCCATAAGGCCCAGAAAATTCTCGCCGTTCGCGTTCACCGCACCGGCGTCGCGCATCGTTGTGATGAGGTCGTCGAGGCGCGTCCGCGTTGTGGGCGTGGTCAGCGCGGCGGCCAGCTCATCGATGAAATAGCCTTTGGCCGAGCGATGAAAAACCTCTTCGGCGGGCTTTAGCATTTCGAGCAGGCGCTCTTCGAGGTAGGCCTGCGAGAAGGGCTGCATGCGCTTTTCGGTCTTCAGGCCTTCAAAAAATGGACGAACCTGCTTGCCCACGTTGGGGTCCAGGCTGTCGAGGACGAAAAGGCCATCGGCGTTGAGCTTGCCCGCGTTCGTACTTTTGTTGGCCGAGCCCCAGGCAACGACGTAGTGGCGTATCTTCTGGCCATCCAGATACTCGAAATATGAAACCTTGGAGTGCAGCTTGTCGCCGGTGCCGCCGTACACACCTTGCTTGCCATTGAACACAAACACATTTTGAGTCCAGGCCAGCTCTTCGGGTAGGGCCGGAAACTTCTGCAAAGCATTTTCCGGCGATACCAGAATCGCATTCTGCAGCTTGTGCGCAAACAGCATGTCGGGCAGTGCCGAGTAGGCGGCCGTGGCGAAGTTCCCGTCGACGAACACTCCGAGCGCTTCCATCTTGCCGCTGATCAGATGATGGCGCAGATGGCGAGCGATGTTCTTGTGGGTAAAAACGAACTGCGCGTCGTAGAATACTTTAAGTTCATTTTCGGGACGCGAAAGAATACTGGTGATCGCCCAGACCGGATCTTCGGCAGCACGGCTGTCGATGATCGTGCCCTCGGAATAGAAGGCCTGCAGCGTGGTGCGCAGCCCGGCTTCATCAAAAACGATGCGGGGATTCTGTTTTTCCTTGGGCTTCGCCGAGTCGAAATGCTTGCCTTGCTTGTATAATGCGATCCACTCTTCGGTCGGGCCGCTGATGGCGGCGATGGCGTCATGACCGGTGATGATCGCACCAAACTGGATGTGTCCCTCTGACCCGCGAGCTTTGGTGTACTTTTCGCCGGACACATAGCTGTCCAGATTTTCCTGCTTCTGGCCAATACTGCAATCGAGGCAGCCATACGTCAGATTGGCCGAGCTGAGCATGGCCACTTCGGGCTGCCACGAACCGTCGGCTTTTTGCACGGCGATCTCGTTGCGTTTGAGATGGCTCAGGCGTGTATAAAGAGAGTGCTCATTGGCGGGTACGATTTCATAGGGAGTAGCCACGAGTTCGAGGGCTTTGGGGTGCTGCTTGGCAAGCGCGGTGAGCTCCGTCCAGAAGGCATTGGAAACGAACGCCGTCTCGTTGGCCTTGTCCAAATCTTCCTGCGTTACTTTGCCATCGTGGTCGCGGTCGTAGCGTCGAGTAAAATAGTCGCGCTGTACCTGAGTCCACGCCTTCCACTGCTTGTCAGTAGGCAGCTCGGCCAGCGTAAAGGTGCCGGAATCCGAAACCACGCGTAGCTGATAGCCCTCTGCCACCAGCTCCTTGATGCGTTCAAAAATTTCTTGTGACCGGAACTCATAAGTCATCAGCGTGATGCGGGTTTTCGCCGGGCTTTGAAAGCCAGAGGTTTTGGCGAGGTTCCCCGGCGTCAGCAGCTCAAGCAGCTCGGTCTGGAAATGGATGGCGCCTTCGCCGCGGTTGAAGAGAAAGCGCACCGACTCGCCCCAGGGCTGAGCCAGCGCTACGCTTTTATCGGGCAGCAGACGCGAGCGCGTGGGCGTGTAGTCGGTATTGATCTTGTTCGCACCAAGTGCCGCACAAGAGGAGACTAGAATAAGCGCTGCCGCTGTCAGTTTAAAACCCGAAAATATCCTCATAGCAGGCTATCTGATACAACGGTTGACGCGTTGTGTCAAGTATTAGGTTTTGGTCAGAATTCAGCCCCGGCCTGTATCTATCGAGATTAACTCGCCTTCTTCGCAAGTTATTGTGAACTGAATAGGGCGGCAGCACACATAACAGTCTTCGATATAGGTCTGTTCCTCGACCGAAGTGTCGACCACGATGGTAAACGCCTCGCCACAAAAGGGGCAGTCGACTTCGGTTTCCATAAGTCCCACCTATTATAAAGATAAGGTCGATTAATTTTATTAATTCCTCTCCGTTGCTTACCTTGGTGGCACAAGGAGAACACATGAACTCATCTCGACGTCACGTATTGAAAGCATCTTTAGGCGCGCTGGGCGTATTGGCAAGTACTAGTGCGCTGGCCAGGACTTTTGAGGCGGCCTGCCACACCACGCCCGCGCAAACCGAGGGGCCGTTTTATCCGGTAAAGGATCAGGAAGACAAGGACGACGATCTGACTGCCGTCCGGGGCCGCCCGCAGAGGGCGCAGGGACAGGTGATTTACATCGGTGGCCTCGTGAGCGACGAAAACTGCCGTCCGGTACCAGGCGCGCTCGTCGAAATCTGGCAGGCTTGCGCCAGCGGCCGTTACAACCATCCGGGCGACGAAAATCCCGCGCCGCTTGATCCTGATTTTCAATACTGGGGCCGCGCGGTGACGGACGCCAATGGTGAGTATCGCTTTCGCACGATTCTGCCGGGCGCCTATCAGGCCGATACGGACTGGATTCGTCCACCCCACATTCATTACAAAGTTCATCGCAAGGGCTTCCACGAGCTGACCACGCAGATGTACTTCAGCGGCAACGAGTACAATGCCGCCGACAAGATTCTACAGGCCGTGCCCGCGGGCGAGCGCAGTTCGGTGATTATCACGTTTGCGGCGGCCGATTTTGATGCGGGTGCACTGGTGGGGCGGTTCAATCTGACTATTAGAAAGGTCTAGACAAGCACCCGGTTTTGAACGACGCTTTAGCTCAAATTTCATCATCTCGAAAGGACCACAACATGCGTCGTATTCTTGGTATTGTCCTGGCCTCGGCTCTGCTTCCCATCGCTGCTTCGGCAACCGAATATCAAATCGATCAGGGGCACTCGAGCGTCAACTTCAAGGTACGCCATCTGGTTTCCAAGACCGCCGGCAAGTTTGACAAGTTCTCGGGCACGATCAACCACGAACCCGGCAAGCCCGAAACGTGGAAGGTCGAAGCGCATATCGATGCTACCAGCATCAATACCAACGAACCCAAGCGCGACAAGCACCTGCGTTCGGCTGACTTCTTTGACACGGACAAGAACAAGGAGCTGGTCTTCAAGAGCACGGGCGTGAAAGAGGTTACGGACAAAACCGCGAAGCTCGAAGGCAATCTGACAATTCATGGCGTGACCAAGCCGGTCGTGCTCGATATGGAAATGGGCGGCGAAGGCACTGATCCCTGGGGCAACCACTCCATCGGCTTTACGGCCTCGACCAAGCTCAACCGCAAAGACTTTGGCCTGACCTGGAATAAGGCGCTTGAAGCCGGTGGCTTCCTGGTTGGAGACGATGTCGAAGTCGTGCTCGAAATCGAAGCGAATGCCAAGGCGCCTGCAAAAAAAGCGAAGAAGTAATACGATGAACATGCGCAAACAGGTTCTTTTGAATGCGGTAGTGGCGGGTATCGTTGGCTTTGGGTTGGCTGCCAATGGGCATGCCGATGAAAAAGCCGCAAGTGCTCCGGCTGCCGGCAAAGACATCGAATGCAAGGGCGGCAACTCCTGTAAAGGTAAAGGCGACTGTGGCGGGCCAGGTTACTCCTGTTCCGGCAACAACGGCTGCCGTGGCAAAGGCTTCGTCAACGTCAAGTCTCAGGAAGAGTGCGACAAGCTGATCGCGAAGGTAAAGGCGAGTGGAAAAACTAAAGGCAAGTCCGACAAAACCAAAGTCAAAGCGGAAAAAAACCACGGCTGACGCCGCGGCGCCAACGCTTGCTGAGGTGCAGAACTGGCTGAGCTGGGTGGTCACGGACAGCCGTGGCGTCGCACCGGCGCTGCGTCGTCCCGACGGCGAGCCCCAGCCACGATGTTTGGGCGCGATCGTCGAAGCAGAGCCGCTTACGAAGATCGAGCGCCTGGACGTCTATGCCGAGGCGTATTACTCGCGTCTACTGGAATGCCTGGAGCTGGACTTTCCCGCGCTCAAGCGGGTGCTGGGCGAGGATATTTTTCGCGGACTGGTGGCTCAGTATCTTGAAGCGCATCCGTCGCGCACTTTTACGGCAAACAGCCTGGGCGAGCAGCTGCCGGAGTTCATGAAATCCTATGAGCTGTCCGAAGAGCTGCCTTATCTGCCCGATCTGGCGCGGCTGGAGTGGGCGACAGTGGATTCTTTTTTTGCAAAGGACCATGCGCCCTTCGACCCGGCGCGCCTGGATCAGATCGCCGCGGACGCCTGGCCTCGGGTGCGGCTCAAACTTGATTCGTCAGTCGTGCTGCTGCATTCGCATTGGAATGTCGATGACATGAGCAATGATGAAAAACAGCCGGCCAGTGAAGAGGAACGTTGGCTCGTAGTTTCGCGTCAGAACTATAAAGTTCGAGTGCAAAAAGTTGAGCCGTTGCAGTTTCGCGTGCTTGAGCTATTGAGCGAGGGCATGCGGCTCGGAGAGCTTTGCACGAAGATCGAGGAGTCCCTCGATATCGAAGCCGTGCCGCCACCGCTGATGGATTGGTTTAAAACGTGGATGGAGGCCGGTTTTATTCGCGACCTTCACGTAAAGTAGCGCGCAACACTTCCTGAAAAAGTAGCGCGGGCTTGGGCAGGCTGCGGCCGCGTTTACGACATAGTATGATATGCGCGCCGATGCGTTTGGGCGCTTTTACGATGTGCAGCTTGCGGCTTGCGACCTCGGCGAGCACCATGTGGCGCGGCACCAGCGTGTACCCGTAGCCCTCCAGAACCATGCGTTTTTGTGTTTCCTGGTTGTTAGTTTCAAAAAAAGTGGTGGGACGCAGTCCCACCGACTGCAGCATGCGCAGAGCGGGGTAGGGACGCGAATAGTCCACCACGCGTGAGCCTACGCAGGGCAGTTGCTTGAGCTCTTCAAAGGTGGCCGGACGGGCCGTGACCAGGACAAATGGAATGAAGGCGAGCCGCTCCTGTTCAAAGGCGGGCTCGGTGGCGGGGGTATAGAACACTCCTAGATCGGCCCGGCCCGCCAGCAGATTGGCCTTGATGTCTTCGCTCGTGCCCGCGAAGAGTTTGGTGGTCACCTTGGGGTGTGCTTTACCAAAGGCGATAAGAATTTTCGGCAGCACATGATTGCACAGGTTGTCACTGGCGCCAATGAGCAGCTCGCCCGAGCATTCTTCGCGGCTGTTTGCAAGAAAGCCGGCCAACCCGTCTACTTCACGAAAAATCTGCTCGCACGACTCAAAAAACCGACGACCCGTCTGGGTTAGCGTCACTTGGCGGCGTCCCCGATCGAAGAGCTTCACGTCATGCTGTTCTTCGAGATGCTTGATCATCTTGCTGATCGAGGGCTGGCTTACGCGCAGAACCTTGGACGCCCGGGTGAAGCTGCCAGCTCGCGCAACCTCGTAAAAATACTTGAGGTGGTTCAATTCCATGCAGCTATGATATTGAATAACGATGAAAAAGGAATGGCTTGATGGCTTTTGTGGCACGATTGGCAACACCCCGCTTATCCGCCTGACCACGCTTTCCAAGGCTACGGGCTGCGAGATTTTGGGAAAAGCCGAGTTTCTCAATCCTGGTGGCTCGGTAAAAGACCGCGCAGCACTGGCCATTGTCGAAGACGCCGAAAAAAAGGGACTGCTCAAGCCCGGCGGCACCATCGTCGAAGCCTCTGCCGGGAACACCGGCATTGGACTGACGCTCGTGGGCAATGCTCGCGGCTATCGCACGATCGTCATCATTCCCAATACGCAGTCGCAGGAAAAGATGGATCTGCTGCGGGCAATGGGGGCCGAGGTACGAGCCGTGCCACCCGCCCCATTTAGCGAGCCCGAAAATTTCACCCATATCGCGCGTCGCACCGCCGCAGAAATTCCGGGTGGCTTCTGGGCCAATCAGTTCGACAACACGGCCAACCGCGACATGCACTATCGCACAACGGGCCCCGAAATCTGGCGGCAAACGGGCGGTGCCATCACTGGTTTTGTCGCGGCCGTGGGCACGGGCGGAACACTCGCTGGGACCGCAAAATTTTTGAAAGAGAAAAATCCCAAGATTCGCACGGTCTGTGCCGATCCCTTTGGCGCCGTGATTTACTCCTGGATCAAGAATGGCCATCTCGATGACGACGAAGGCGATTCCATTACCGAAGGCATTGGGCAGGGGAGAATTACCGGAAACTTTGAAGGCGCTTTGATTGACGATGCCTATCGCATCGGGGACTCGGTGATTTTGGAGATGAATCATTTTCTCGCTCGGCACGAAGGATTGTTGCTGGGTTCGTCGTCGGCCATCAATGTTTGTGGGGCGGTGAAGCTGGCGCGGGAGAAAGGGCCGGGGCAGGTTATCGTGACGGTGCTTTGCGATGGGGGGCAGCGGTATCTTTCGCGGCTCTACAATTCGGAGTGGTTGGCGGAGAAGGGGATTACTCCCACTGCTGAGGGGCTTGAATTTCTTTCACAGCTTTGAGCTTGGATTGCGGCGGTAACCTGGGTCCGGTGTACTGTGACCCGTGACCCGTGACCTGCTCCTGTATCTGTACCGGATCCGGATCCGGATTCTTATCCGGTTCCGCCTTTCTTAGATTGGTTGTTCGCGGTATCCTGATTCTCGTGCACCGAATGCGCCGCCTGCTGGCAATCACTCCCCTAAAACTCTCGCTGGCACTAACCCTGCTTTTCACGGGCATCACCGTGCTCTACGAAACCCTGCCGGATTGGAGCCCTCTTCTCGCGACAATCGGAAACAAAAGTCTCGATTACAAGTTCGCACGACGGGGTTTTGAAGCTCCTCGTTCCAAGATCGTAATGGTGGTCGGTGACGAAAAATCCTTTCAGGCTTTCGGCCAACGGCCCTGGGATCGGGGCGATGTCTTTGCGCGGGTGATCGAAAAACTGTGCAGCTACGGCCCAAAAGTCGTGGGTCTCGATATCACCTGGACGGATCGCGAGAAGCTCATTGCTCCCCGACTCAAGGAGCGGGTGGGAACTCTCGTGGGTCAGGGAAATGCGGCGGCCCTGGAGCAGACGATTCGGGAGTCGAGTGGTGATGTCTTTATCAATCAGGCGCTTCGTTCCTGCCCTGGCAAGGTTGTAATGGGCTACGGGCTGGAACGGCATGAGGTGGGCGTTCCGGCAGCACAGTACGCCGAACGTCTGGCGATTTTATTGAGTCCTGAAACTCATAACAGCCTCGTGGCCACGGCACCGCCGGGTGTGACCTTTGCCCGCTTTCGTGGCGACGCGCACGGGATGCTGCCTTTTTACAGCCATGCGGTTTCAGGCCAGCTCTCGACTCCGGGCGTAACCCCGGCGGGGGTTGCCCAGGGTTTTACGAATTGGGAACAAGACAGCGATGGTCTTTATCGGCACCCCCAGCTGCTCTTCATTATCGGCTCGAACGTGGTGCCGAGCTTGCCGCTGCGTATGGCTCAGGCGGTCGTTTCGCCCGGCGATCAGCCGCCAAAAGTCGATTTTGCACGTGATGAGATTCGGCTGGAGCTGACCACGGCAAACGGGGTTCTGAAAATCCCGGTTGATCAGTTTGGCAAGGCTGTGGCGAATTTTCACGGGACAAATTTTCTATTCCCCAACCTCAGCATGGCCAGCTTGCTCGCACCCGACGAGATGATCGAATATCAAATCGTGGACCCCGTGACTCATGCGGTAAAAAGCATCCGGACGACCAAGACCGAGGCGCTGCGGGATGCCATCGTCGTCCTCGGCTACACCGGACGCGCCAGTGGCGATGTTCGCCCACGCCCCCTGGAGCCGTTGGCCAGCGGATCGGAGAATCAGGTCACCGTACTCGATAATATTTTGAATGGTGACCTGATGACTCATCCGATTCTCAGGAATGTCGGGTGGTTCGTCGTCGTGGCACTGGTTGCTGGACTGCTCTTTGGGTGGATCGTCGCACGACTTAGCGCGCTTTGGGGGGCTGGCGTTGCCGCGTTGGCACTCTTTGTCGTCGTATACATCGATCAGGTGTATCTCTTCGGTCGGCATCATATGGTCGTCTTTGGCGAGCTGCAGGGGCTGCAGTTTCTTTTGCAGTATGTTTTGATTACTTTGGTTAAATTTACGGCTACCGAAAAAGACAAGCGGCAGATTCGCTCGGCCTTCGACAAATACGTTTCGCCGGCCATCATCGATACGATGCTCAAGGACCCGAGTCGGCTCAAACTTGGAGGCGAGAAGCGGTCACTCTCGGTGCTTTTCAGCGACATCCGGGGCTTCACGACCCTGTCCGAAAAGCTTGATGTCCATGCGCTCTCGCTGCTGCTCAACGAGTACCTGGGTGCCATGACCAATATATTACAAAGCAACAGCGGCACGCTCGACAAATACATTGGCGACGCCGTTATGGGTTTCTGGGGCGCACCGGTTGAGGATATCAATCATGCGCAGCTGGCCGTGAAGACCGCGGTCGAGATGCTCCTCAAACTCGAAGTGCTTAATTCGGGCTTCGAGCGAAAGTACGGTGTGCAGCTTGATATTGGAATTGGGATCAACTCAGGCGAGGTTTCAGTCGGAAACTTCGGCTCGGAGAAGGTTTTTGAATACACCGTCATCGGTGACAACGTAAATCTGGCTTCGCGCCTGGAAGGCGTGAATAAGATGTACGGCACGCATGTCATTGTAAGCGAATCGACCTTCGCGATGTTGCAGGCCGGGTCGTATCCGTGTCGCGAACTGGATACGATCAAAGTGAAGGGTAAGAACCAGCCCGTGAAGATCTATGAGATCTTTCCTGATACCGACGCGTATGCCGCGCATAAGGCCGCCTTGCCGGCATTTGCTCAGGCCCTGGGCTGCTATTACGCCCGGCAGTGGGACCAGGCCATCGCCCTGTTCGAAAGCGGTCTGAAATTTCGCGCCAATGATGTCGCAGCACTCGAGTTCATCGAGCGGTGTCGGCAGTACAGCGCTACTCCGCCACCAGAAGGTTGGGATGGCAGTCATATTATGGAATCGAAGTAACGGTCAAAGCATAAACGGCTAGTTCGCGGCGCCTCTGCCGACGCCCGCAGCCGCAGCGGCCGAAGCACCGCCCTCGGAAGGCGAGACGCCCCAGCCACCGTCCGAATTGCCGCCACCGCCCCAAATATTTGTGGTGCGCACGTCGGCTGGAGCGGATGTCGGAGTTGTGGTGGCATGAACAGCTGCAGCAGTCGCAGCCGCTGGCCTTGCCGAGGCTACGGCGCGCGCCGGAGCTGGGGCTGGTCTCGTGCTAGTAGCCGTAACAGTGGTGGCCGCAGCAGCTTGAGCTGTCGGCCTGGCCACAACGGAGGCTGCCGTGGCAGCCGCGCTGCCATTTGCCGGGTTGCTTTTTGCGGGAGCAGGTGGAGCCATCACATTGCTTGCTCCGGCGGCGGTGGGAGAGATCTGGCCGGTCGTATTCT
>JBBRLF010000179.1:0-10193 GCA_038231515.1 candidate division WWE3 bacterium | reverse complement strand
TACTGCAAGGTCGAGCATATCGATATGGACTTGAACAAGCTGGCGTCAGGGGCGATCGAATCCGCAGCCAATGGCGGCGGCAAGTTCACGCCCGATCTGCTGATCTGCGGCGAATCCAAGACCGCCGTTTCGCTCGACGAAATCGCGCAGACGATTCGCATGACCTTTCCCAATGCCCAGATGTTCTGCGTGTGCCGCAGTCGCAAGAACTACAATCGCAAGCTGCTGGTAAAAAACGGATTTAACGACGCCTTTATGTTTCCGATGGAAGCCGGGGCTCTGCGGCGGGCGATCTTTGTCGCGCTCAACAAGCTTACCAATGGCATCGTCAAGGCGTACCGTCCCGTGCGGCTGGCGGATATTCGTCCGGGAACGGCACTGCCTTGCAAAATCGCGATCTACCTGCCTGTGAACCACAAGTATGTTCACTTCCTTAACGAGGAGGTGATCTTCACGGGCGCACATCTGGAAAAGCTGCGCAGCCACCGGATTTCGTCCGTCTATATCCAGATCGAAGATCTGCCGGCCTTCTACTCCTATGCGGTGGCCGGCACGCGGCAGCTCGATCCCGAGGCCAAGATGAGCATGAGCGAACGCCGCCATCGCCTGGAAGATGAAACGCGCAGGCTGCTGGGTGGCATGTTTCAGGCCGGGGGCGCGATTGCGATCGAAGATGGCCAGAAGACGGTGGAAGAGCTGCAGGCCGCCGTCCACAACTACATCCTGGATTTTCCGGCCCACGAGCTGCGCTTTCAAATTCTGTCGATGATGGGTGAGGTCGAAGATAGCTACTCGCACGTGATCAACACGGCGATTTATGGCGCGCTGTTTTCGATTGCGCTCGAGGTGGGCTCGCCCGCCGATGTGGCGCTGGCCGGGCTGCTGCACGATCTGGGGCTGGTCGATGTGCCCGAAAAAGTGGTGCTCAAACCAGTGGGCGAGCACAACGAGGAAGATACCGTGCACTATCAAAAGCATGTCGAGGCCACCGTGGCCGTCATGAAAGAGCACAAGTTGACGGTGACGGGCCCGGTGATGAAGGCTGTATACCAGCACCATGAGTATTTCGATTCCTCGGGCTATCCGGCCGCGATGGTAAAGGCGGGAATCTCGAAAGACGCCCAGATGGTGACGCTAGCCGACCATTTTGACTACAGCACGCGTTTTGTACTGGGCCAGCCGGCGCTGACGCCCGAGGAGCTGCTTGAAAAGTTTCGGATTACGATGTTGGAGAATGGCCGCCGAGTGGCGGTTGACCCTGAGCTTGTAAAAAAAGTCTTGGCGCTGTTTCCGAAAGGTTAAAGGGACTCAGATGACTGTGAGTGTAAACGTAAATTTTTTCAAGCCGTTCATTGATGGAACAGCCAACACGCTGAAGGTGCAGTGCTCCACCGAAGCCAAGCCCCTGAAGCCCTATTTCAAGGGTCAGGGCGCCGAACCTGAGCGCACCTTTTCGATCGCCGCTATTCTGGGCATCACCAGTCCGAGTTTTACCGGCTCAATCTCGATCTGCTATCCCAAGGTCGTATTTCTGGGTCTGATGAATCGCATGCTCGGCGAGAAGTACACGGAGCTTTCGCGGGACCTCGAAGACGGCGCGGCCGAGCTGCTTAATATTATTTTCGGCCACGCCAAGCGCGTGCTCAACTCGCAGGGCTTTACGCTGCATATGGCGATTCCCACGGTAATTCGCGGCGAGAACATGACCTCCCGCCACGTTTCAGAAACGCCGACTATCGTTCTGCCGTTTCACACCGACCTGGGCGAATTTTTTCTCGAGATCTGTACCTATCCGCAGCAGCCTCAAGGGCCGGTTGCCACCGAGACCGGTGCGAAGAAGTAGTCCGCGAAGTCGCAGACGAAACGGTAGCCCAGGCGCTGGTAGATCCGGTTTGAGGTGGGGTTTGCCAGATCGGTGTACAGAAAGCAGCGCTGCCGGCCCGAGTCGAGCAGCTGCTGAGTGAGTTGGGCGACACACCAGCTCGCGTAGCCCTTGCCGCGATTGGCGGGCGGTGTGTAAACCATATTGATTCGTACGCCGGTTGGCGTGGGGCCACCCCAGCCCGCCATCATCATTGGAAGGGGTGCAAGCGCATCGCCAATATCCCAAACAAAGAGCCGGCCTTCGGCCAGCGCCAGCTGCACGATCTTGCGCGAGTCCCGGTTGGACAAGTGGCATTCGACGGCGAAGGCGTCACACCACAAGATGAGCTGCTCGAGCTCGGTGGGGCTGGCCGGACGAAGGTGCCCTCTTGTCGCCGCGGGCATCGTGACCTTCTCGATCTCATAGGCGCCAAGTCTCATGTGCACCGTGGGCGTCGCACCGGTTTTTGCGCACCAGAGCTGCGCGAAAATCTCGGCTGTTGCCGCGACGCCGACCACTCCGGGCACCTTGATCCTTCGGGCCGCCAGAAAATCAACCAGCTCTGCCAGCTGCTCGGGCCCCATGCGGGTTACGAAAAGGTTGTTGGGTGGCAACATGACAGCGGCCCCGTCGACCTGAAAGCTGGCCTCGGCATCGGACCCCGCCCTTCGGGCTACCAGGCACAGGGCGCCGGCTGGTCGGTCGCGCAGGATGTTGGCTGAAATACCGAAGATCAGGTTGTTTTCCGTCTCCGAACGCTCGAGAAAGGGCCTTGCGGTGCCCAAAAATTGCTCTGGCGGCAGCAGATTTATCATGCTGCCGACTATACCATTAATCATTAAAGATTGACGAGCCGTCAGTCTTCGGAAGAATGGGGGCATGACATCAAAAAAAGCTTCGTCCGCTGCCCATGCCCTGGAATTGGAATGGTTCAATAACGTTTATCAGGGCGATGATATGCCACAGCTCACCCTGCGCGCGCTGATCATGGGCTCGCTGCTCGGGGCGGTGATGTCGCTTTCCAATCTTTATGTGGGACTTAAAACGGGGTGGGGGCTGGGCGTGGCCATCACGGCCTGTATTTTATCCTTTGCCATTTACAAGGCGCTGATGGGCGCTTTTCCGAAGCTGTTCAAAACTGAGATGTCGATCCTGGAAAACAACTGCATGCAGTCCACGGCCAGCAGCGCGGGTTACTCCACGGGTGGAACGATGGTCTCGGCCATCTCGGCTTATCTGCTCGTGACCGGTCACCACATTCCCTGGGGCGTGCTGATGTGGTGGACGTTTTTTCTCGCAGCGCTGGGAGTTTTCATGGCCATACCCATGAAGCGCCAGATGATCAACATCGAGCAGCTGCGGTTTCCCAGCGGCGTGGCCGCGGCCGAAACTTTGAAAAGCCTGCACTCCAAAGGCAAGGTGGCCTCGCAGAAGGCGCGTGCGCTGGGGCTGTCGGGCCTGGTAGGCGCAGTCGTCACGTGGTGCCGCGATGCGGGCAAGCCGGCATTCCTGAATTTTCCGAGCAACGTCCCGCTGTTTCCCGGCGCCTCGAAGGTGACCCTCGTGGGGATTCCGCTGATCAAATGGACGCTTTCGTTTGAGATGAGCACGATCATGATTGCCGCGGGCGCGATTATGGGCTGGAAAATCTGCTGGTCCATGTTGTTTGGCGCGACGCTCAATTATGCGGTACTGGCGCCTTGGATGGTGAAGCTGGGCGCGATTAGCGGTGATCCGGCCAAGATGGGCTATCGCACGATTGTTTCGTGGAGCACCTGGGGTGGTGCCGCGATTATGGTGACCTCGGGCATGCTGCAGTTTTTACTGCAGTGGCGCACGATTGCGCGCGCGTTCAGCGGCATGGGCAGCCTTTTTAGCCGCTCCAAGTCGCGCAGCACCAAAAAAGATCCGATGGAACGCATTGAGGTGCCCAGCAGCTGGTTTCTCACCGGTACGATACTTTCGGGCATGGGCTGTGTGGCCGTGCTTTACCATTCGTTTGGCACCTCGATCTGGATGGGGATTTTTTCGGTGATCATGACTTTCTTTCTGGCCGTAGTCGCGTGCCGGGCCACGGGGGAATCTGATATCACGCCAATCGGTGCGATGGGCAAGGTGACTCAGCTCTTTTTCGGCGCAATCTCGCCGGCCAATCTGGTTACTAATTTAATGACGGCCAGCGTGACTGCCGGCGCGGCCGGCTCCAGCGCCGATTTGCTGACGGACTTGAAGAGCGGCTATCTGCTGGGCGCCAATCCGCGCAAGCAGTTCATCGCGCAGTTCGTCGGTATCTTTGCGGGCACTCTCGTGGTCGTGCCTGCATTTTATCTGCTCGTGCCCGATGCCGCTTCGCTCGGAACCGACAAGTGGCCAGCTCCCTCTGCTCAGGTCTGGGCTGCCGTGGCTCGCCTGCTGGGCAGCGGCCTGCATGCGTTGCATCCCACCGCGCGTCTCGCAATTTTAATCGGGGGTCTGGTTGGTGTCGTCATTCCGCTTCTGGAAAAAGCGTTTCCCAAGGCTGCAAAGTACTTTCCTTCGCCCATGGGTCTGGGCCTGGCGATGGTTATTCCCTTTTTCAACTCACTTTCGATGTTCATAGGTGCGGTCATTGCGATTCTCTTTGAGAAGAGAAATCCGGTGAAGGCAGAGCGATATGTGATTCCGGTGGCGTCGGGCTTGATTGCCGGGGAATCGCTCATGGGAATTCTGGTGGCGCTGCTGAGTGCAAGCGGGATCATCTGAACAAATTCGGGCCAGGGTATTCTTACCGCGCTAGCCAGTAACGAAGGTGGGTTTCGGCCAGCTTACGGAGGCCACTCGAGAAAACTTCGTCGTACTGGCTGCCCTGGTCGTCAAATCGGGTTTGCGAGCGGATAACATAGGCCGCTTCGCCGCCAAAGTTCTGCTCAACACGAAGGACACTGCCATCGAAGTGACCCACTGCGGTTAGCTTCCCGCCCACTCCGAGCGAATAGCTGCCATCGGCAGCCAGGCGAATCCAGTAATCCCGGCTGTAAGTCTTTGGGGTGGCCCCTGGAAGTTCAGAAGTCTCGGTGATCTCACTGTGGGAATAAAGCGTGTTGTCCTGGACGTGGGCTTGAAGGCGTACCCCGATATGGGTTTTGCGGCCCGAGGTCAGCTGGGTGCGGCTACCTTCGGCCACCCAGCTCCCTTGCATGCGATCAAAAAGGGAGTCGCCGGCCATCGCACCTACAGCGAATAGCAGCGAAACGAGGCTGACCACGGTCGTCGTAAAAGTTCGGTACATGGCAAAAGAACTACAAAGATTTTAGCGTTTTGTCAGGAGATAACGGTAAAAATCCCGGGCACGCTGATGAAGCTCTTTTTTCCACGCTGGGGGCTGAAACGGCAGTGAGGCCGCGATGTGCTGGTCAAACAGCTGGGCTAACTGCTTGCACGTTTTGTCTTTTTCGCAATGGTAGGCCTCGAGCATCTCCAGCGCTTTGCGGCGAATGCCCATGTCGTAGTGGTAGAAGAAGTTTGCGACCAGGATGTGCATGTTCTTCTTGTCGGCATCCCACTGAAATTCCGGGTCCGTTGTACTGCAGCGATCGGCGTCACGGTTGGCCATGGAGTGGTAGGGGACGGTCTTGAGCTTGTCTTCGTAGAACTCACTGAGCTCGTAACAGCGTAGTTTCCATAGGTTGTAGACCTCGACGCGTGTGGGAGTGTGCTGGCAGCCGGGCAGGCCTATTCCCAGCGTAATTAGCGCTAGAAGAAGACTTCGAGGGCAAGGCGCGATGGGGGTTGGCTGCTTCATCCGTCTAGAGTATAAACCCAAATCCCAAGTTGTGCTATGGTGCCGCCATGTTGGATTTGACCCCCGAGCAAAAATGCCGAAATGCAGCCACGACCGTAGTCGTCGGGATGTCGGGCGGCGTAGACTCTTCGGTTGCAGCCCTGGTGCTGCGCGAGCAGGGTTACCGGGTGCTGGGTCTTTTTATGAAAAATTGGGAAGAGAAAGACGAGCAGGGCGTCTGCACGTCGGCTGCCGAGTTCGCCGATGTCGTGCGAGTTTGTGAGAAGCTCGATATTCCTTATTACTCCGTCGAGTTCGTACAAGAGTACTGGGACAATGTTTTTACCCAGTTCCTGGCCGAGTATAAAGCCGGTTTCACACCCAACCCCGACGTGCTTTGCAATCGCGAGATCAAGTTCAATGTCTTTTTGAAAAAGGCTATCGAGCTTAAAGCCGACTATCTGGCCACCGGCCACTATTGTCAAAAGGGTGGGGCCGGCGGGCAGTTGTTAGTGAAGGGGGCGGACCCCGGCAAGGATCAGTCTTACTTCGTGTATACGGTAACGAAAGAGATCCTCTCACAGGTGCTGTTTCCAATCGGGCATATGCAAAAACCCGAGCTGCGCGAGCTTGCGCGTTTGCATGGGTTGCCGACGCACGATAAAAAAGACAGCACCGGCATCTGCTTTATCGGTGAACGTAACTTCAAAAAATTTCTGGGCCAGTATGTGGCCGCCCAAGCCGGCGACTTTCGCAACCTGGATGGCAAAAAGGTGGGCCGTCACACAGGCGCCGCCTACTATACGTTGGGCCAGCGCCGGGGCCTGGGCCTGGGCGGCGAGGGCGAGCGCTGGTTTGTGGTGGGTAAAGATATTGCGAGCAATACGGTAATGGTAGAACGCGGCGAGCGGCATCCGGCGCTGTACTGCGACTATCTTACGGCTACCGAACTGTCGTGGGTCGCAGGTGTAGCGCCCGGCCCGCTGCCGTTTCGCTGCAAAGCCAAAACACGTTATCGGCAGGCCGATCAGGAGTGTACGATCACCAGCGTCTCCGACGGTCGGCTGCACGTTGAATTTTCGCGTCCGCAGCGCGCGGTAACGCCCCGGCAGTCGGTGGTCTTTTACGACGGTGCGGTTTGCCTGGGGGGCGCGCTGATCGAACGGCCGGGCCCGAGTTATCACGAGCGGAAGTTGGCGCTCCCACATTTTGCAGAGGAGTAAGGCATGAGTGACGACATCAAATCAAACAGCTATTGGAAAGATAAGCTTACGCCAGAGCAATATCGAATTTTGCGCGAGAAGGGCACCGAGCGGCCGGGCGTGGGCGAGTATTATCATGTGAAAGATGCCGGAGTGTATCTTTGCGGCGCCTGTGGCCAGGAGCTTTTCAGTTCAGATGCGAAATACGACTCAGGCAGCGGCTGGCCCAGTTTTTTTGACGAGCTCAAGGGCGGTAAGATCGAAGCGCATGTTGATCGCAGTCTGGGCATGGAGCGCACCGAGATCATGTGCTCGCGGTGTGGGAGTCATTTGGGGCATCTGTTTGACGACGGACCTGAGCCTACGGGCAAGCGTTATTGCGTGAATTCGTTGTCGTTGAAGCTCGATCGCAAAAAATAACTTAGAGTGCCTTGGCCCAGCTATCGTAGAAGTTCACATAGTAGCTACGGAAGAATGTCTCTTCGTTGAAAAAGTACGCCACAATCGGGCCAATGATCGGGCCCAGTAGCGAGGTGGCCGCTTTTTTGATCTGCGTCACTTCGCCTGCGTTGCTTTCAAGAATCAGGCGGTAAATCAGCCGACTCTGGCCCGCGGCGCAGTCGTCGGCATTGGCCGTCACTTGCAGTGTGGACGTGAAGTTGGCCAGGCCAAAGTGTTGCTTCTCGTTCGCCAGATTGCAGGCGTGCGTGAAATGCGCGGCGCTGTCGAAGGCCGACGTGCAGTGGATCAGAAAACGAGGATAAACTTTTGAGTCGGTGACATTGGTGGGCTGCAACACAACCCAGACCAGCGCATCGGTTTGGGCGGCCGTTTGCGCGGTGAACCGGGACTGGGATTTCACCATGGTCAGCATCGGCATCGTGCCAAAGCCAGGCACTGATTTTTCAAAACGGGCGCCGGGAAGCTTTGAGTAGTTGTCGTAGTTGGTGATGAACTCATGCGCGCGGCTGATCGTGGCATCCACACAACGGGAGTCGTCAACCGTGACGTTCACGGCGAAGGCCAGGTTTGGAGCCAGAGCCAGGCTGAGGATCATCAGTAATTTTTCAAACTTCATTTCGTGGTCCCCTTGAGTACGTCATCGATGTCATCGCTTTTGGTGGGCGGCGTATTTACGAACAGCTGGTCTGAAACCAGCGAGAACATGGCCGTACCGATTTTTTCCAGCTTCGACAGGCTATCGGCAAGCAGCTTGATGTACTGCTGGTCCTGCTCGATCTGAATGGCCATGCGTTCCATGTGCTTGTTGGTAGAGTCGAGCTGGGACTGCGCCTGTGCGGCCTGGTCGGCCAGTCGCTCGGTGTTCTTGTTCATCTTCTCCATATTGTCGCTCACGCCACAGCCGTTCGTAAGCAAGAGCATTACGAGTAGAAGGGCAGCAGTAATGGGCGCGGCAATCCGGTTCATAGCAAGGTGGTCTGTATCTTATCTGACGCATATGGTCAACTTAGATTTTAGCGGAAAAGCGGGGGCGTATTGCGAGCCAAGGCGGTGAAGCCGGGAAAGATTTCGGACTGCTTCGCAACCCCCAGGTGGCGTTTAAACACCTCAAGCATTACGTCGCGATAATCAGTAGTTAGGGGCAAGTCGCGACCCTCATAAAGGTTCTGCTCGGCCAGCCCTTTCCAATGGGCCAGAACCCTTTTTCCGCGAACCGCTCCGCCCAGCACGAGCATCACCGAGCCATGGCCGTGGTCGGTGCCGCGGTTGCCGTTTTCGCGCACGGTACGGCCAAACTCGGTCATCGTCACAACGACGACGTCATCAAGGCGGGGGCCCAGGTCGGCGGCAAAGGCGGCAACCGCTTCGGCATATTCTTTGAGACGGTTGGCCAGCTGGCCCGTGGCCGCGCCTTGATTGACGTGCGTATCCCAGCCGCCGATATCGGTGGCGGCAATTTGCAAGCCGAGGTCGGCTTTGATGAGCCGGGCGATTTCGTGGAGGCGCTTGCCCAGCGGCGAACCCGGATATTTGTTTTCCGTACCTTGGCTGTTGTCCACGACTCGCTTTAGCGTCTTCATCGCCGCAAAAGTTTCCTCACCCACGCCATGCAGCGCCTGATCCAGCGCGCCTCGGTACATGGATTCAAAGTCCAAGGCCAGGCCGACATTCTTAAGCGCGCCACCGTCTGAAAAATCTTTAAGGGAGTTCATGGCCAGCACCGGAACCTTGCCGCGCAGCGAGCGGGGCAGCGTGGGTTGCAACGCGACTGCGCGAAAAGGCGAGGGCGGGGCAGTCAGCGCCGACAAGGTGCGATTGAGATAACCGTCTTCGGTGGCCTTCAGGCCGGGCGTGCCCGACTCCATATAATCCTGGGCATCGAAATGCGAACGCGTGGTGAACGGCAGACCGGCTTCGTGCACGACGGCCAACCGGCCAGAATCCCAGTACGGTATGAGGGGTGCCAGTGCCGGGTGTAGTCCGAAAAAGCCATCGAGTCGGAGTGCCGCACCCTCGCCGGATTCCTTCAGCGCGATACTGGGCCGCGCGGCATAGTACTGCGAGTCTCCCACGGGGGGAATGATTGAGAGCGCGTCGGCGGCGCCACGTTGAAAGATGACGACCAGGGTTTTTTTGCTCGCGGTCGTGCTGGCTGCCGCCTGGGCCTCGAAAAGCGCGCGCCGCAGCTGTGGTGGCAGCAGGGCCGTGTTCCAAAAGGTTCCGGCCAGCGTGAGACTCGAGAGTTTAAGAAAATTTCGCCGATTCATCATCATCGCCTCTGAAACTCGGGCGAGCCCAGAAGCAAGCCGGTAACCCGCACTACGTTTAGCTTTACCCGCTCATGGTCTTCGGGCAGCGTCGCCTGGTCGTGTTTTACCTCATGCAGAATAGCCTCGCGCGTGGACTCGCGCAGCTCGCCATGCAAGAGGCGCTTGCCCAGCGCGGTGGTCAGATCACCGGGGTCTTCGCCCAGCTTATCGGTTCCCAGCGTTTTAAGCTGGGGAGTAACGTCCTTCACATTGCCGCGCGAAAGTGCCACGCCAAAGTTGATGCGTGCCACGAGGGCTCCGGGGTTTACCCAGGCGTCTGCCGTGTCTTTATAACCGGTCGGTGGGGGACAACGATAAACCGGCATGCCCATCTGCTCGAGTCGTTGGGTAAAGCGCAGGGGGACGGAAAAGTCAGAGTCAATGTGGGCGTCCACAGCCCGTATGCCCGAGGCCAGAAATTCCAGCGGCGTTTTTACCTTGGCGCGCACCGAATCTTTGGACCAGAACTCCGGCGAGGTGAAGACGGTCAGGTAGGTTGCCCTCAGGTCGCCCCCGGTGGTCTGAAACGTCTTGGCCACGCGGCTGATGAGAGCTGCTGGCGGATGATCGCTCACGAAGCGCAGACACAGTTTGGT
>JBBRLF010000178.1:0-10228 GCA_038231515.1 candidate division WWE3 bacterium | reverse complement strand
CCATCGCATCCGGCGCTTTGCGGTACTCCAGCGCGCACTTCAACGCGCTTTCCACCGCAAGCGCTCCGGTACAGGTCAGATGGATAAAATCAGACGGCACGTACTTGCGAAAGGCTTTGAGAAAAGAACCCAGCTCGTCAGTCTGCAGCACGTTATTGGCCACGCGCATTTTTGCGACGCGGGAGACGGTCTTGTCGAACGAGGCATCGAAGATGTCATGGTTGTAACCGAGCGGCAGCGACGAATACATATTAAAAAAATCGAGATATTCGTGACCGCTCTTTTTATCGACCAGGTACGAACCGTGGCTTCGTTCGAAGTCGATGGTGATATCAAATATCGTTCTCATGAAGGGTTTCAGTAATCCGTCTTCTCGTAAACGTGGTCAACATCGTACCGGCTTACGGCAAGGCGAATCGCGATCTTGCTGCCCTTGGCGGTGATTTTATGTTTGCGGTTGCACTCGATGAAGACAATATCGCCGGCCTTTACCGTCTTGGCCACGCCTTCGACCAGCCACTCCCATTCACCTTCGACGATGTACCACCACTCGTTCCAGTCGGGGTGGTGGTGCAGGCGATTGCCTTCGCCTGGAATCTGCGCGATGAGCGTGGCGCTATTGGATTTCGTATTGATGACGGTGTGGCTCCAGGAGTGCTCGCGCCCGTATTTTTCAATAATACCGGCAAGCCCGACAATCTCCTGGTTGGCTTCGTCAAAGCAGGACGAACCCACTCCGTCTTTTTTTAAAATGCGCTCGACGTTGGCGTCAACCTTCTGCTCACCCTTGGTAGTATTTTGGCTCATATTTACCTGCTCCTGTTCCGACGACCAGCTCAGCCATCTGGAAGTCGAACTCATTGTCGATGTCCAGGGTCGAGAACCCCTTCAAGGTATAATAACCGATTTTACCGTCGCCGCCATAAACTGCGCAGCCGTATTTAGCCATATTCGCTTGGAATCGTTTGACGTCCCACGCCATAATTGAAGACGTGAAGACCTTCACCGGCGTAAGCGACTGCGAGGGCGGCATCTGCTTGAGGGGATCGAAGTTAAGGGGCCGTCCTTCAAAAAGAGCTTCAATTTGCGCGTCTTTGACGGTGTGAAGCGTTTCAAAGGCGCCCCCATCGAGCATCTTCATGAATCCGCTGAGGTCTTCGATGGTCGTGAACGGCGAGGTCGCATTCACCTGAACCAGGAGATCGCAGTCAATATTGTTCATGAAATCGAGCGCGAAATCGTCGTTCGTAGCGCTGTTCGTCGACAAGTGTTCGGGACGCTGATAAAATTTCGCACCACAGTCCGAGGCCATTTTGTCAAAAATGGTCGACTCCGAGTTCAGGTAGACATCATCAAAGAGGCCTGACTTCACGCAGGTCGAAAGCACCCATTGCGAGAGCGTCTTCTGACCCACGAGCCGCAGGTTTTTCTTGGGAATCCTTTGGCTGCCCAGGCGGCAAGGGGTCATTGCAACGATTCGTCGTTTCTTCATGGCTTTTTCCATTTCTTACACCAGCGAGGCACTACTTGGAATGTTTATAATCCGGCTCTGGAGGCTCTCAGCCGTCGAAAGATCCATCTTGGGAGAGTTCTGAAACATCGGAAGACGGTGCATAAGAGTCCAGGCGGGACGGACCAGCAGGCCGCGCATGTGAGCCAGCTCAAGCAGGTCATTGCGCTGCGACGAATACTGTTCGTCAAGCACGATGGCATTGAGCCAATAATTGCTGCGGGCAAAAACAGGCTCGGAAAAGAATTTCAAGCCGCTTAGCGGGGCCAGCGCCACCCGGTATTTTTCCGCCAAGGCGCGCTTGGATTCGATGAAACCCGGCAGCTGCTCGAGCTGGGCGCAACCGAGCGCGGCGTTGATGTTGGGCAAGCGGTAGTTAAAACCAATCTGGTCATGGTTGAATTCCCACTTATGAGGCTCTTTTGCCGTGGTCGTCAGATGCTTGGCCAGGTTTCCCAGAGCTTCGTCGTTCGTGAGAATGGCACCGCCCCCACCGGTCGTGATGATCTTATTGCCGTTGAAGCTAAGCGACGAGGCACGCCCCCAGTTTCCGGTATGACGCCCTTTGTACGAGGTGCCCAGCGACTCCGCCGCGTCTTCGATCAGTTCCAGTTTGAATTTCGCGCACAGCTCGACTATCGGATCAAGGTCAACCGGATGCCCGAACGTGTGCATCGCGACGAGCGCGCGTATTCGGCGGCCAGTCTTTTTATTGAAGCATTCCTGGCCGCGCATCTCGGCGATATCGCCAAGGTAATCCGCGAGTTTGCCGGGATCCACCCCAAGAGTTGCGGATTCGCTATCGACCAGATGAGGAATTGCGCCGCAGTAAACGACGGCATTTGCCGTTGCCACGAAGGTCAGCGTCGGAATCAGCACCTCATCACCCGGCTGGACGTCGACCAGCTTCAGACAGACATGCAGGGCCAGCGTGCCGTTCACCACTGCGATCGCCCGCTTTACACCCGTGAACTCGGCGAGCTTTTGCTCAAATTTATCGACGTATTTTCCAACTGAAGAAACCCAGCCAGTGTCGATACACTCTTTGACGTAAGCCCATTCCTGGCCCTTGAAGAGCGGCTCGTGTAATCCGATTGTGGCGCGCCCGGTAGGTAGCACTCCTGCCAAGGCACTCACGACGGCATTCGGATCCAGCTTCAGATTACTCATAAAAGTTGACTATAGGCGTCTCAAACCGAGAGAGCAAGTGGTCATCGGAGCTATTCTGGCTACCAGGCGGTCAAGCCACCGTCGACGGTGATGACCTGCCCGGTAATGTATCTGGCGGCCGGTCCCGACAAAAATGCCACCACGCCCGCAATCTCGGCCGGGGTGCCCATGCGCCCCATCGGCGTACGTCGACTGTAGTTTCTGACGAAGGACTCGGGCTGGCCATTCTCGATACCGCCAGGACAGATCACGTTTGCGCGGATGTTTTTACCGCCATAAGTAGTTGCCACAAAACGAGTGAGAGCCACCGCACCAGCCTTGATTGCCGCGTAAGGCGACGGCATCGTCATTGACGTGCCCTCGTAGACGCTTAGGTCGGGCCCCACCGATCCGTAAATCGAACCGAAATTTATGATCGACCCGCCGCCGCTCTTATCAAGAAAGCGCGCTGACTTCTGCGTGAATAGAAAGGTCGACCCGAGATGAAGCTCAAGATTCCGATTCCAATCGTCGAGCGTCACATTCTCGAAGGCCAGTTTGCTCCAATTTTCAGTCCGTGGGTAAGAGCAGTTGATAAAAACCCGATCCTTGACGCCCTTGAAATGTTTCGAGGATTCAAGATCCTTAAAAAAAGAATTCACCGCTTGCTCTTGCGTCAGGTCGACCACCAGATTCTCGCCCGGGACCTTCTCGGCAAACGAGACATCAAGAGCCACCACTTGCGCACCGCAATCGGCCAGCGCGCGACAGGACACTTTTCCCAGAAGACCGCTGGCACCCGCCACCACACATACTGTCCCTTCAAGACCAAACCAGGAACTAATGTCGTTAGTTTTCATAATTCCGACAAATATAAACGCTGGGGGTGGTAGTGCGCAAGTTCTTAGTGAACCAGCCCACTAAAACTTGAAATATATAAATGATTTCGATTGCGCCGTAAAACGCAATACAATGCAGCCCACAACCAGGCCCGCCATTAGAGCCCCACATAATGCCCCGCCCGCTTGCGACCTGGCAACGAACTGCACGCTCCTGTTCAGCCGAACAAGCACGGGACTGGATCGGCCTTTTAGATCGTAATAAAAAAAAGCCTGAATGGCGCAACAAAAAATCGCGCCAATATAGATATTTGTCCCGAACTGGGGCGCCACCCAGCGCGCATTTCCCGGGCTCGAGAATACGCCACTGACAAACAGTCCTAGGTCAGAAATTTTCTGCACTCTAAATATCACCCAACCAAAGACTGTCGCCAGAAACATCATGAATATTGAAAGCGCAGCGGGTGCAGCTCGAACGTTTAGCGCCTTGTATCTTCGTTCAAAGACAAGCAGCCCCCCATGATAGAGGCCCCAGATCAAAAAGGTCCAATTCGCCCCATGCCACAAACCGGAAATGACCATCGTCAGCAAGGCAACGCACGTGACGCGAAGCTTACCCCCGGCGCTGCCACCCAATGGAATATAAATATAGTCGCGAATCCATTCGCCCAGCGTAATGTGCCAGCGCCGCCAAAATTCCGAGGGAGATCTGGCAAAATAAGGAGACAGAAAATTTTGCGGTAGCTGTATCCCCAGCATCCGCGCGCAGCCCCTGCCCATGTCGGTATAGCCGCTGAAGTCGGCCCAGATTTGCACGGCATACCCCAGAGCCGCCAGCAGCAGCGCCGAACGATCGTAATTGCCCGGCTTTGCGAAAACAAAGTCGACAAAGGGCGCGCAGCGGTCCGCTATGACTATTTTTTTGAAAAAACCCAGGCAAAACAGCGAAAGCCCTGCTCCCAGATCGTCAACAGACGGCCTGCGCAATTGAATCAGCTGCGGAAGCAGCTGGTGCACTCGCACGATCGGGCCCGCCACAAGTTGCGGAAAAAAACTTTTGAATAAAAAATAGCGACTTAATCCGATAAATTCCGCTTCGCCGCGTGTAAGGTCGACAAGGTAGGCGATGCCCTGCAACGTAAAAAAGCTGATGCCGACGGGAAGCGGGAAGCTGACTTTTTTCCCGCCGATAAAGGCAGGGAACTGGCTTTGGATCTCCCCGGACACCCAAGGGAAGTATTTCCAGAAAAAAAGATGTACCACCATGATGACAATGCCGATGGTTAGAAAAAAACGCTTCTTTGATGGAAACTTACAGGCGCTCCATGCTGAAAGCCACGACATGAACACAACGAAGAGAAAGACGAGTGTGTCGAATATTCCGGCCCAGGAATAGAAGGCCAGACTCATAGCCAGCAACAGATAGAACCGGATTTTTTTATCAGGAATAAGGACGCTAGGCACGAGGGTCAGGATAAACAGGAGAAAAAACTCTGGATTGGAATAGATCAAAGTGGTTTACCTTTGGCCTTGCCAAGACTGTCTTTTATCCACCGCCCAACTGCTGCCGTGACTTTCGCCGCACCAAAGTAATTCGTATGATTGCTATTGATCTGCATGAGTCCTGCTTTTTCAGGATGGGGCGTGACGTAATCAGACCAGGTTAAACCATAGTCAGTCCAGTCCAGCGTGCGAACAAATACTCGCGAGCCGGCTGCCTTTTGGAGCATCATTTTCACGGCCTTCCGGAAGCACTGCGGCCCATAAGTCGTTTGCAGAGGTGTGGTCGGCGTCAGATAGATAAAGACCTTCTCTGAAACCTTGAGTAAGGCTGCTATCGTCTGATTCAGCTCTTCTGCTGCCTCAGAAAGATTGCAATCCGAATCCCGCAGATTTTTTAACGCCAGATAAAAGGGCTTTACGTTTGCCGCCAGTTTGACCAGTTGTTTCTCATTGCCGACAGCGCCGGTGGAGAAGACAACCTCTTGAGTCATGACAGAGGGTACGATCGGAGCGCTGGCGCTATTTTGAGCATCCCTTTGCCGCATCTCACGGTAATTCAACTTTATGACATCGGACCAGTCCAGATGACCAAACAGATCTGACAGCTTCCAGCTTAACCAGGGACTCCGGGCGTGGGCGTTATGATAATCCGAAATCAGGTGCGACTGCATCTGTTCCAGCACCGGCATGTCACCCGTGTTTGAAAAGGCGCTCCAGTAGCTATAGCCCCAAACAGCGATCTTTGCCTTATGTGGCATTTTGGCGAGCAACTCGGCCGCTTGCTGGACAGTTTTATTGAGCATGGTGCCTGTCACACAACTTAATATCTTTGGCGCGCCACCCAGATCTTCATAAAGATTTTTAGTCACTAATCCTTGGGCGGTCTCGGAATTTCCGAAAATGACCAGGTCGGAGCCGTAACGTTCAAAGATATCAAAACAGCCTTGCAGCGATATAAATACTTTTCGAGGCAAAAAGACC
Organism: candidate division WWE3 bacterium; assembly: GCA_038231515.1. Classification (GTDB taxonomy): domain Bacteria; phylum Bdellovibrionota; class UBA1018; order UBA1018; family UBA923; genus JACQAX01. The sequence continues at coordinate 4,246 of JBBRLF010000178.1, read as the reverse complement.
GAGTGATTGAGTGATGGGATATAGACGTTCATATCCATGGACCGCGAGAAATATTGGCTCCAGAAATGGGGGTCAGCGGCAGCAAGATCTCTATAGCCAGGGTACACTTCTTGAAGAAATGCGACATTCCCTGTCGTTCGCAAACCGACGCCGTCGCTTTTACTGTTCTTGTAATCGCTCCAGAGTTCATGGTGCTCTTTTGCCGCTGAAGCCGTTGCAATTTTGAGGTCGCTCCAGGTCCTTGGCACACCCAGCAGCATTTCGGCGGCGGACACTCGACCAGGACCTTGGGCAAGGCCGGGCAGGCCAGCAATGCCCGAAGGGTGCGTGTGATTATAATAAAAACCACATAGCAGCGTTAGGATAGGGGCCAAAGTGACGAAGCCCAATAAGAAATCACGCCAAAACCTTTTCATGGCTTGGTGGCGGCTCGCATTGAGGCTTCAACAGATTTTGACGGCATCAAGCAGAATAAAATACCATACCCCCTGGCAGCGCATTATCCAAGCGGCCGAAGCTTCATAAATTTGTCGAAATGCCGCTTGAGAGCGGCTGAAATTTTTTCCCGCGTAAAAAAACCGTATACCTTGGTGTCGGCGGCGTCGCCATTGCACTGGGTGGCGAGGAAACGCACAAACTCAGGATGCTCGAACTCGCGATTTTGCTCTGCCGCGTAGGAGTAGTGCATATAGACATATTCCTCGATATCCCGCTTGCTGAGGTCACAGGACAGTTGCCCCGCCTTGTGAATGAGCGCGCGATACTCTTCGATTGATTTAGGGTGCAGGTTAAAGTTGTACGCTACATGGGGGTTGTCGCCCGCGTTCACCACGGGAATTCCCATATAAGCGAATTCATGGCCGGCGGTGCCGTGGCCCGTGAACATCGCAGTCAGGCCCTCGGCTGCGATCTGGCTGTTTGATTCAGTTCTCTTGAGAAAGGTTACTTTCGGATACATTTCCTCGAGCTTTTTCACAATAGCGTCATTTTCAATCCAAGCCGCGGGGTGTGGCTTCACATACCAATCAAAGTCGGTCTTCTCGGCTTCCTGCAGCGTGAAGTTGACCCATTCCCAAAAGTCAGGAAAAAGCATGTTGCGATAACCGTGCGGCGCATCGAAAAAACAATGGAGCATCACCAGAATCTTAGGCTTGTTGCCCAACTTTAAGATTCGTTCGTTCGAGCTGCGTCCCCAGCCCGACTGGACATGGCTACTGCCGACAGCGACGTAGGAAATTGATTCAATGCTGCCTGCCAGCCGCTCTTCGATCAGCCGTTTCCCCTCGGCCCATCTTCGATCCTTGTCGGGCAAGGATTTGAAAATCTCCTTGTACAGGTAATACGGAGAGTTCTGATAGAAATTCTGTTTGCTGATCTCGATAATGCCGGCATGGGACTGACAAACTTTAAAAAGCGGAATTCCAGCCTCACCCGCGAGTCGGATCAAAATCCCATATTGAATATAGACATCGTGCGTGGTGAAGATGGCGGTGACCTTGTTGCGCGCAAGATAAGCTTTGTTTACCTGAAATACCTCATACGCATACTCCAAAATCTCTTTCAGCCGTTCATGTTTGAGGTCAACCGTGTAGCGCAATTCGCGCAAGTAGGTGTCATAGATCAGGTCACCCACGTACAGACCTTCAATTGTGAGATTGATCACGTCCTGCTTGGTTTTCAGCCCGCTGAAAACGTCAGCGGCCCAGCGCCGGGCCTCGTCGCGAAAGGGTGCGGCCATCTTTGAAAATACAATTCCTGGCCGTGCGCCAAAAGACCGGAAAATCCGATCAAGACGAAAGTGCTGAAACCCCAGCGCATCGAGCCGGTAGTTGTGCAGCCGGAAATACTCCAGGCGCGAGCCGGTTTGTTCCGCAAGATAGGTCGCCACAAGCGAGTATCTGCTGACGATGGTCGCATTATCGTGCAGGTCAACCAATACGACAGGGGCCCCCGCAGCTGGCTTGGCCCGACGATAAACCTTTTTATTGTGCCGGATAAAGCGCCGCGTGTTTGCGTCAAGGTAAAAGCGGTTGATGATGTTGCGAAATGCTTTCATTATGATGCCTATATTCCGCTTGAGAAATTGCCATTACTCTACCGCAAGCTCAATGGTAAAGTTACTTATGACTTTGAAATCAATGGTTTCACGAACCTGGGCGAGGAGATTCGCCTATCTGTTTTTGGCCCTGGCCGCGGCTGGAATCGCTTCGCCCACGGATTTCACGCACTTTCACGTGGGGCCGCTCCATTCGCTTGAGTTGATTTTGCTCGGCTGGTTTGCGACCTTAATCCTGGCACGAACAGGCACGTTGCTGAGCAGGCAAAAGCCTCTTTGGCCCGCTGCTTCATTTTTCATCTGGGGCGCAATCTTATTCGCGATTGATCTGATCTACCGACGCGATCAGATCTCCGACCCTCTCACGATGCAGCGAGTATGGCAGCATGCAGTGCTTTTCGTGTATCCCGTCGTGTGGATGACGGCTGGCCTTTGGCTGGCCGCCACCGATCGGGCCATTACCGCCCTCATCATTCTGATCGTTTTGCTCATGAACACGCTGCCAAGTTTATTGGGCGACATCGTCGCCAACTTGAGTCTGGGTCCTCTGACCTCGGTCGTCCTTGTCGTCTGCCTGGATAAAGCCCTGAGCTGGCCGGTACGCTCGGCCGAGCGGCTGGCTTACTGGTTTATTTCGCTGGGCCTGGCGCTCGTAACATTTTTTCCGTACTGGCGCCTCTGGTACATCGATGCCCCCATGCAGCGCACTTCACTGATGGTTCTGCTCTTTATGCTGGTCGCGACTCCCCTCTTGCGTCGCAAAAAACTTTCGTCGCTTCGAACCGTCGCCATCACCCTGCCGGTGTTCGCACTTGGCTTTGCCATCGCGTCTACGGGCAAGCCTGCAGTCAGCATAGCCGACCATGTCGCCGACACCATTTTTGGCTCGACCGAAAAGACCGGAATGGATACCTCCGCACGACTGACGAACTTTTCGCTGTCCACGGTTCGCAAGTTTTGGTGGCACCAGGCAGTGCAGGATTGGAAGCAAAATCCAATGACCGGAGTAGGCTTCATTCCGGAGGTACCAAGCCTCATCGTCAGGGGTTTGCCAAATGACTGGCAAACCGTGCGCGAAAATCCACAGTTCCACAGCACCTCACCCATCAGCGGCCCGCACAACTCTTATCTCACCATCCTGGCTCGCATGGGTATTATCGGTTTCGGGCTTTTTCTGCTGATAGCCGCAAATTGGCTCTGGACCATCTGGCCGCTCATTCGTGGCCGCGAGCTGAATCTGTACGAAATCATGGTCATCATGCTGCCGGTAAGCGGCGCAATCCATGCCTTGCTCAATATTGGCCTGGAAACCCCAAGAAGCTGCGCCTTGCTTTGGTTTTTTGCCGGAGCAGCAACCGTCTATGCCGCGTCTATTGCCGAGGCCGAGGCAGCTGCCAGCTCGCGCGACTGAGCTTTCTCACAAGCCCTTGGGGCGCCAATGCACGTAGTTACACATTGGAAAAAACACTGATTCTTGGCAGGATCGGGCGTACGACCCCTCGGGCTGCAGCAGCGGCAGATAATTTCTCAACCCGATCAGATCGCCGGCCAGCACCAAAAACGCAAAAATCGCGATCCAGCGGCGCCCCGAAACCGACTGGGCTGCCTGGAGCGTAAGCCAGAAGAAAAAAGCCATCGAAAGATAAAGCGGCGGATGCATGTGCCGGGCGAACATAAAGGGATGAAACCAAAAGAACCAGATACTGAAAACGATAAGCAATGCCGCTACTAACAGAGCCAGCAGCCGCTCAGAGCTGGGAATGGAAAAACGTTTGCGTACCAGCACGCCCCACGCCGTGACCAGTGGTGGCACACCTAGCAGAAAAAGAAACTTCGCTTTGGTGCCGAACGAATAACCGCGCCACTCCAGAGTTGCCAAACGGTGAAATAGGCCACGTACCGGATTTTGTCCGTCGAGCCCCGACGGTCCGTGCACCAGAAAGCCCAGATACTCCATGAACCAATTCGCGGGTGCCCCGGCCCCAAATCGCAACATGACCGCCAGCTGCACCAGCAGTGGCAAGGCAAAGAAAAGCATTCCCGTCAAAGCACGCTGCCAGGCTTTGACGCCATGGCCAACCAGCACGACGGCCCATATTCCGCCAGCAATTGGCGCAAAGATGATTTTGCAGCCAAAAACGGCAATACCCATGCAAAGACTGCCAAGATTAAATTTGCTCCGCGACCCGT
>JBBRLF010000177.1:0-10234 GCA_038231515.1 candidate division WWE3 bacterium | reverse complement strand
GGATCTACTATAGCATGTCCTTTATGGCCTCGATTACCGATGAATGGCATCTTGCGGCAGCACGAGTGAGTCCCATGATCTGGGAGGTGCAGAAGTCGCACGGCTGGACGCCCGAGGTGGCGAAGTCGCGACTCAATGTTCTGCCTGCGCTTGCGAAGGTTAAAGACTATATCGGCATCCTGGGCAGCGAGCCCGAGCTCGAATCCCTGCGCGATCGCCTCGTCATCATCCCGATCAACTATCCCAAGACGAAATATAAACAGCCGTTTCTGGTCGAACGCGAGCGAGTGGTCGAAGTCTACGACTGGAACGCCGCTTCGGTATTCAGTGGCGAGATGACACCTGAACAGCAGGCCGACTTTTTAAAGTGGTGCGCCGGTTACTTCATCCGAATCGTGGGCGTAAAGCCGCCTATTCAAGGTCCTTGAAAAAAACCTAGTACGTTCGAAATCCAACGAGCTGTTCGCGGTTGCCATCGGCATGCGTGATGTCGAGCGAAAGCTGGTCGGTCGGGCCGCAAGACGTGCCATAGCTGTCCATGAGCACGGCTTCCGAAATCTCTTCTGAGTAGCCGGTGCGATTGAACGCCTCGTAGACGCCCGAGCTGCAGCCGTCCAGATAACGATTTCGAACTTCAAGAGCTGAAGCAGCCGGAGCGTAGACGTCCGGACAGCCGTCGTCCTGGTTGCATACCACGCGCGGGTAGAGCGTCAGAGTGACTTCCGGATAGTCGTACGAGTGGTACGCTTCGAGTACAACCGTATAGGCGAAATACCACGGCAGACTTTCGGCATCGTACGGCTTGAGCTCGCCTTCGAGCAACAGCTCCTCGCGCGGTGGCACGGGATGCGGTGCAGGCGGAATCGGAACCGGTCTGGGAAAAGGATGTGGCACCGGGCGGGGATGAGGATGTGGATGCGGCCCGGGATGGGGGTGCGGATCCGGCACAGGGTGCGGATGTGGATGTGGATGCGGTGCTGGACCAGGATGCGGACCAGGACCGGGATGTGGACCAGGACCAGGATGTGGACCAGGACCAGGATGTGGCCCAGGCGCAGGATGTGGCCCAGGCGCAGGATGCGGCCCAGGCGCAGGATGCGGCCCAGGCGCAGGATGCGGCCCAGGCGCAGGATGCGGTCCAGGCGCAGGATGCGGCCCAGGCGCAGGATGCGGCCCAGGCGCAGGATGTGGCCCAGGCACAGGATGTGGACTTGGTCCTGGAGTCGGATGCGACTCCGTGTTTTCAGAATTCGGGGTTGAAAGACCTGGCGTCGCAAGATCTTGCGCGCGGACGGGCGTCCAAGAGAGTGCGTAAACCAAGGCGATACCTAAAGCGAAGGTCCGGCTCTTCATACTGTTTCCCCCAGAATTTAGAACTATCACGGGGGTAAGACCCTGGCAACTTTCGCCTGGGCAGTGTAAGCGTGTGCTATGGCGAATACCGATTACGAAAAGTATCTGAATACCGAGACTTTGATGTCTCTTCAGAAGAGCGCCGACAAACTTGTTTGTCACGACGAGCTGCAGTTACAGATCGTCCATCAGGTGGCCGAGCTCTGGATGAAGCTTTTTCTGCACGAGACGACGCAGATCAAAACCTGGCTTGGCGAAGCCAGATTTATCGAAGCCCATGCGCTTTTTACGCGCTGCAATTCGATTTTGGTCCTGCTCTGTCAGCAGCTGCAGCTGCTCAATACAATGTCACCCAACGAGTACCATAAAGTGCGTACGCAGCTGGGCAAGGGCAGCGGGCAGGAGAGCCCAGGCTTCAATACCATCCTTGCTGCGGCGCCCACGCTCTGGGAGCCATACCAGAAGCAGCTTGAAAAAAACCACGTCACGGTCGAAGAGCTGCACGACGAGCCGACGAAACATCCTGCGCTTTTCATGATTGCCGAAGATCTCTTCGGCATGGACGAACATTTCCTGAATTTTCGGTATCTGCATCTGCAGCTGGTAAAGCGCATCATCGGCGGCGACGTGCCGTCGCTTAAAGGCGTACATGCCGAAAAATATCTGATGCATGGCCTGGCCAATCAGTTTTTTCCCGAGCTTTGGGCCGTACGCAATGAGATCAGCCGTCGCCGGGGCATTCCAGTCGGGGCCAAGAGCGGTCTGTGTCCCTATCCGCACGGAGAGAAAACTTGATCTCCGGTTTTGACCCGGGCGTAGCACGCGACCTCGCGCGTTTTATTGGCCGTGAGCGTGAAGGGCGTCGTATTGCGCTATTTGATGCCGACGGCACTCTTTGGCGCGGCGACGTTGGCGAAGCCTTTTTCAAGCATCAGCTTGAACGCGGTACCGCGCGCTGTGCTCCGAAGAAGAATCCCTGGGATGCTTATATCACCGAAGCCCTCGAAGGCGATGCCGCCAAGGCCTACGGCTGGCTTGCCCAGTGGAATGCGGGCGTTGAGGAAGCCGATCTCATGCGCTGGTGCGATGAGTTTTTTCGCGACTCCTGGACGAAGTTTGTCTTCGAGCCGATGCGCGAGTTCACCCACGCGCTCTTGAACGCGGGCTTTGAGGTCTGGGTTGTCACCGGCTCACCGCGGTGGATTGTGCAGGCAGGGGTCAAAGGATTTGGAATTCCCTCAGACCGGGTACTGGGCAGCTCGGTGCTCGTCGAAAACGGCGTCCTTACCGACAAAATCGAAAATGAAGTTCCCTATCGAGCCGGCAAAGCCAGGCTGGTCGAAAAGATTATCGCTGGCACGCCATTTCTGGTCGCGGGCAATACCTACTGGGACAAAGAAATGATGCTCATGGCCAGCGAGCTGGCATTGGCCATATGTTCGGAAGAAAAGGGCGAGCCTAACCATGAATCCGAGCAGCGCCTGCAGCGATTGGCCGAGACCAATAAATGGCTGACCCAGCGTTTTTAGTCTGTTAGAAATGGAATATGGCAATTTTAAAAGTCGCCCGTATGGGCCATCCCATTCTGCGTCGTGAAACTGCGCTGGTTTCTGAAAAAGAGATCAAGTCGGCTGAATTTCAACAGTTCATCGACGACATGATCGAGACCATGCATGAGTACGATGGTCTTGGCCTGGCCGCTCCACAAGTGCATCGCTCGGTTCGACTCGCGGTGGTTGAGGTGCAGGACAATCCACGGTATCCGAATAAAGAGCACGTCGGTCTGCACGTCTTTATCAACCCCGTGGTCACGGTCATGAACAAGGCAACCAACAGCTACTGGGAAGGCTGCCTCAGCGTTCCCGGTCTGCGCGGCCTGGTGGCGCGGCCCAATAAGGTGAAGGTGAAGTATCTCGATCGCCAGGGAAAAGCCGCGGAGTTTATCGCGGAAAATTTTCTCTCGACCGTGTTGCAACATGAGTTTGATCATCTGGACGGCAAGCTTTATGTGGATCGACTGGTGGATTCGACCAAGCTGGTGTTTGAACAGGAATTTGAGCGGTACTGGCTGCCCAACGCAGAAGATACCGAACTCGACGACTGATTGAAAGTAGCAGGTTTCGGACCTCGGGCGTCCGTGATCAGGTCCCCAGCTCGGCCTTAAGTGCCAACCGCGACTGCCGACGAATTTGCGCATGCTGAAACCGCCGCTTCTCTTCCACAGTGATTGGAATAACAGGCGGTACCGGCTGCGGCTTGCCGTCTTTATCCACCGCCACAAACGTAAGATAAGAACTCGCAACGTGAGTGCGCACGCCGGTGCGGGGGTCTTCGCTTTCAAGGCGCACACCGATTTCCATCGAAGTTCTGCCGGCCGAGTTCACGCTGGCAAAGATGCACACGAAATGTCCGAGCTTTACCGGTGCGACAAAATGAAGCGCATCGATGCTGGCGGTCACGCAGACCGTACGGGCATGACGGCCAGCCGCGATTGAGCCCGCGATATCTATCCAGGCCATGAGCTGGCCCCCGAAGATGGTGCCCAGCTGGTTGGTGTGTCCGGGTAAAACGACCTCGGTCATCTGCACTACGGACTCACGAACCGGTTTTCCCGCAAGCGTATTTGGCATAGGCCAAGCATACTGCGAAAGTTTCAGAGGCGCTATCGATTACAGCCGGGGGGCGGCGGGGCTCGGAGAAATGCGTGCTTTCATCACGGCAATCTCGTCGGCCGTGGTGCGATGAATTTCGTGCGTCAGGTCAATCAAGGGCTTGCCCGTTACGGGATTTGTGACGTTGAGCAACGCTGCGCGCAGCTTCTGGGGCAAAAACAAAGTGCGGGAAATCGTGACCGGCTTCTCGGTAAGTTCCGCGCCCATGAAATAGTTATGGAAGCTTTTGGATAGAGGCTCGCCTGCCATGAAACTTTGCAAGCTGGCGTCGCCCTTCTGAATCGAATCCAGAAAGTTTGTCGAGCTGGTGAACTGCTTGGGAATGCCAACCATTTGCAGCATCATCAGCGCCTGACTGCCGCGCGAGCTGCGCTCCATTATCGGTGCCATGAGGGTCATGGTATGTTTCGGATTCAGCGCGATGGCTTCATCGATCGACTCAAGAACTTCTGACTGCAGCGAGGTGTCGACCTTGGCTTCGAGATCCTGGCGCGGAGCCTGCCCCAGGACGGCGTCGTCAAAAAGACGGTCGCGCACCTTGGTGGCGCAGTTATTTTTGTAGTTGTCGTAGAAATATTCGCCGGACGCGAGGTCTTTTTCAACAAGCTCGACGAACTTCGCGGCCTGGTCTTGGGTCAGGTCAAGTTCATCGATGTTCACTTCGCGATAAGAACCCGCTTGCGGCAGCAGATAACGGTACTTCAAGATGAGAGGAAAACGTGTCGTGGCATCAACGGCGGTCAGCGGCGTTGGTGATTTGGTGGCGATGGTCTTTACCTTGGATTCAAAAAGATCGTTAAAGGCCGCCATGGGGTCGGGGTTCGCGAAAACCTTATTGGGATTTACGGCGCCGTATTCATACAGAATCGCGGCGCTTGAGACATCGGGGTTTTCGACCAGCACCGCGGTGTGACCAAACGATTCGAAGATGATCGGGCCGGGGCTTACCGTAACGAGCGATACTTTCAAATTTGCCGAAGCGAGTCCGGCCGTAAGGGTGACGAGTAAACCGAGGAGCAGGGGATTGCGACGCACGATAAGGCCTCCAAAAAAAGACAGATGAAGTGGGCCTATTAATACAATAACCGATACAAATGGTCAAGTAAATACTAGTCATTGATTTTATTGGGTTTATAGACGGCACCGTGCTACTCGACCGGTATGTCGCGGTCAAAATTGGTCGGCCTGATCCTGTGTAATGTGATCTGGTCGGCGGCCTACTCCATCAGCAAGCATCTGATGCTTCATTACTCGCCCATGGAGGTGTCGTTTCTGCGTCTGCTTGCGGCGGGCATACCGTTGCTGCTGTACTGCCTTTTGACGGGCCCCGACAGGCAGAAGCGAAAACACAGTCGCTCCTATCTGGGTGCCTGGATACGCGACCTGCAGCGGCTCGATGGCCGGCTTTTGCTGGTCGGCCTTTTGACCTTCTTTGTCTCGCCCTTGTGTCAGATGACCGGCGTGCATCTTTCGCGGGCCATCGACACTTCCATCATGATTGCCATGGAGCCGCTGGTTACGATCTTCGCGGCCTGCGTGCTGCTGGGTGAAAGGCTGCGTACGGCCCAGGTTGTCTCGCTGGGGCTGGCCATCTGGGGTGCCTCAATTCTTACCGATGTCACCTGGGCTAAACTTGTTTTATTTACAGATGCCCGGATGATCGGAAACTCAATTTTCCTCGTCTCGATGCTGAGCGAGGCGGCTTATTCGACCGTCGCCAAACCCGTGCTCGATCGTCGCAGCCCGGTGGTTTTTCTTACGGTGGCCATCTGGGTGGGAATTCCACTGATTCTTGCTTACAATTTGATTGTCGATGGACCCGCGCGCCTGGCCGGGCTTGCGCCGCTTTTGCAGCGAGGCGACTGGAGTGACTGGGTCGCTATTCTTTATCTGGGTCTGGGGTGTACGGCGTTCACCTATCTGTTTTGGATGATCTTGCTCACCGACACTCCGGTGTCGATCATGGCTGTGACGCTTTATGTGCAGCCCGTGCTGGGAGTCGTGTGGGGACATTTTTTTCTGGGCGAGTCGGTCACCTTGTCCACCTATAGTGGTGGCACGCTGATGCTTATCGCGGTGTGGCTGGGCAGTAGACCGCGACGCGGTTGACGGAACCGGGATTGAACGCCTATATAGGGCCATGTCGATCTCATCCATCGCCGGCGAAAAAAGAGTTTTCACTCTACAAGAGGCTCGCGACCTGGTTCCACTCGTCAGAAAGATAACCGTCGATACCGTAGGCCAGGTGAACGACCTGCTGAATCAGCTGGAATATCTTACCGAGGAAGATACCGAGTTTGAAGAGCTGCGAGGTAGCATCGACGCCACCGTGCGTGGCTGGGCCGAAAAGCTGCAGAAGCTTGGGTGTGAGGTGAAGGGTTTGTGGCTCGTCGACTTCGACAATGGACAGGGCTACTACTGCTGGTCGTTTCCCGAAGATGACGACGAGCTTGACCATTTTCACGGCTATGAAGAAGACGTTGCCGAGCGCAAGCGCATCTGCTGAACATTTGCTTCGATTGCCCGGCTTGATTTAGCTGCTAGTTCTTAGTCGCATGAGGACTATATTTATTCTTGGTATGTATCTCCTGGCTGCCGCGCCTGCCCTGGCCGACGCCGACTCTTACCGTAAAACGGCCATCGCCGATGCATCGAGGTTCGTTGCCGCCAGAAAGGCGACGGCGCTGGCAACGGATAGCTCGGCCAAACAGGTGCTGGAAAATCTGGCCTTGGCGCGCTTTTATAAAGCCGGCGACCGCTGGACGATTGCCGTGAGCCGGGTCAGTCCCGGCATGGTTTACGCGGTCGACAATCCTGCTGCGCACCAGAATCATTTTCTGGAACCGGTATTTTATGAGTTTCACGTGATGCTCGTTAAGCGGGACGAAGAGGCCTATGTCGAAGTCACCGAACGGGGCAAGAAGGCGCCACGCACCTTGCTGACGATCAGCCGGCAGATGCGGCTCGACCAGAGTACTGAAGCAGAAGTGCGCGTGAGCTTCGACGCCTTTCCAATCGAGCTGCCTGATTTCGCGCGGGCCAAAATTCTGGCTCCGGGAATATTTCCCAAGGCAGGCGTGCCGCGTGTCAGCCTTGTTCGGCAGCAGCAGCACGTCGTGGTGCCCGAGCAGTCTGTTGCGTTTGAGACGCCCGATCTTTACTCCAGGCCAATGCGCGTATTGTGGCAGCGTGGCGACCTGTGGCCGGCCGAGGTTGAGACTGCCAGCGGTTACAGCGTGCTTATTCGACAGGACAAGATATGAGAAAGCTATTTCTGCTTATGGTTTGCAGCGTGTTGCCGACCCTGGCTCAGGCGGGCTCGCCCAACTACTACGAAGAAACAAATCTCGCCAAGCTGCAAAAAAAATATCAAAAAGCGGTCGCCGATCCGGTGCCCTGGTCGGGCCACTGGTGGCCGTATAACGAAAACGGAATAGCCTCGACGAAGTTCAATGGGGAAAGTCCCGCCGCAAAGCTTGACCGGGCGCTGGGCCTGGGTGGCGCCTTGCTGGGCTGGGAATATCAGTACCATGGCATGGGCAAACCCGGACTGACCTGGTGGGGCCATTGCAATGGCTGGGCAACCGCAGCCATTATGGAGTCCGAGCCGCGCAAACCACTCTCGGCCCGCGGTATCGAGTTCAGCGTGGGCGATCGCAAGGCGCTGCTCAGCGAATACTGGATGGAGTCCGGCGCGGATTTTATCGGCACGCGCGTCTGGGATGCCAAGGATTTTTCCAGCGATGCCTTCTGGGACGTGGTGCCGGCGCAGTTTCATCTTTTGCTGGCCAATGTGGTGGGGCGCAATCAGCGCAGCCTGATCGTGGATCGCTATACCGGCGCCGAGGTGTGGAATCATCCGGTGGTCGCCTATGAAACCGCTCCTATCAAACGCGAGGACTATCTGGGTCATGACCGCGAGTTTCCAAATATCTACCGGGTGAACGTGACGACTACGATTTACTGGGCCATGGATGAGGTGGGTCCCGAAGACCTCATGCCCAAGTTTGACTGGCGCGAGAGCCAGTACTATCAGAGCCGGGTACTGCGCTACGAGCTGTGGCTGGATGGGCCGCTCGAGTTCGATAAAGACGGACTGATGACCAAGTCGGGAAACATCGTGCTGACCACGCGCGGTTACGGCGGGGAATGGAAAAACGGGCTCAACCCCGCGGTGCTCATCGACACTCATCCCGATTTCATGTGGGTGCCGTTGTCTTATTCTAAGGCCAAGGCCGGGGAAAAGAATCCTCTCATCAACGATGACTGGGTAAAGTCGAACATCGCAAACTAGAGCGCGATAAACTGCGTCATTTGTTTCAGGGCATGTTGCGTGCACAAGCCAATCGCCGCTTCGCGCGTGGCCTCGGTTCCAAGACAGATCACCACAAACGGATCATTTCCAAGAGTGGCCGCCCACCGGCTGATATCCCAAACTTCGACGCCGTTATAGGCGCGTCCGATTTTTTTAACGCTCACGTCGACAATCGCCCGTAGCGGTCCGACCTCGGCAAGCAGCGCCGGAATCATGGCGCGGCCCTTGGGTCCGAGGCCAAAGACGAAAAGATCGGGGGTGCGTCCGGTAAACATGGCGCGCAGCGCTCGGGCTTTTACCAGATTGAATGCGGCTTCAGTACAGTAGTCCGAGGTGCGCGTGAGCCGCGTGCGCGACTCTGCCCAGTCGAGCAAAGGTTGGCCCGCGACTTTCACCGCGCGCAGGCTGGAGTCGCCACGAGCTGCTGCGAAGAATCGATGCAGCCATTCGTAATCCTCGGGCACCTTGCCACTTTCGTCGTACTTACCGATGCGTTCGAACGCACTTCGTTTCACGAACCAGCCGGGATGAGGTAGTGGCGAATCGATCCAGAGCGCGCTGGCCAGCTCGTCGTGTGAATGAAGCTGATTGGCCCATTCAATGTGCCGGCGCATGCCCTTGAATTCATCGTCGTCACCCAGCACCCAGTGCGCCACCTCGCAGCCCACCAGGGTGGCGCCCGTTTCGGTGGCGGTTGCCAGCTGACGCGCAAGCCTTTCACCATGAGCGCGATCATCGGCGTCCATGCGGGCAATCCAGTCGCCCTGGCAGAATTCAATTCCGATATTCAACGCCTTGGCCACGCCCACGCCCGGCGTACGCACGATCTGAATGACGTTCCAACGACGTTTCCAGCTTTCGAGCTGGGCCGCGGTGGAATCGGTCGAGCCATCGTCCACGACGATGCATTCGTCGGGCCGAAGCCTCTGAGCATAGAGCGATTCCAGGGCCGTCTCGAGGCAGGCGGCGCCGTCACGAATAGGTAGGAGTGCTGAGATCATGCTGCTGGAGCCTATAATGGCGATTTGAACAATTCCTTAAAAAAGGGTAGGGAAGGGCAATATGAAGATTCGCAAGAAGACCTATGGCTTTGACGACCTATTGTTAGTGCCCCGGCTTTCCACCATCGAGAGCCGCAGCTCGGTCGACCTTTCGGTTGATCTGGGGGGCATCAAGCTGGGCTGTCCGATCATCTCGTCCAATATGGACACGGTTACCGAGTATCAGATGGCCACGGCCATGGAGCTTCTGGGTGGACTGGGCATCATTCACCGCTACCTTTCTTACGAAGATCGTCTGAAGCAGCTCGAAAAAGTTTTGCAGCTGCGGCATCGCGCCTTTGCGGTGGGCGTAACCAAAGATGAGATCGTGTTTGGCAAACAGCTTATCGATCAGGGCGCCAACGTGCTTTGCATCGACGTGGCGCATGGCCACAGCACCATGATGGAACGTGCCCTGGGCGAGCTGCGCTCGTACGCCGAAACCGCCACGCGCGCGCGCTTCATGCCGCTGCTGCGTCCGGTTTTTATCGCGGGCAATGTAGCTACACCTGAAGGCGCAGCCGATCTGGTCAAATGGGGCGCTGACGTTCTTAAAGTTGGAATCGGTCCGGGCAGCATGTGCACCACGCGTATCGTAACTGGCGCGGGCTATGGGCAGCTTACGGCCATTGCCGATTGCGCGGCGGCCACCAAGGCACCAGTCATTGCCGATGGCGGCGTTCGCAACAGCGGTGACGCGACCAAAGCCTTGGCGGCGGGTGCGGCTGGCGTGATGCTGGGAAAACTTTTGGCTGGCACCAACGAGGTGCCCGAGTGGGCGCGCGAGTCAGGTACGTACCGCGGCATGGCTTCGGCCGAGGCGCAGGGCGGGCATTACGGCTACACGTTCAAAG
>JBBRLF010000176.1:0-10306 GCA_038231515.1 candidate division WWE3 bacterium | reverse complement strand
TCTCGATAACCTTGGTGGGATCGGAGTCGAGATCGATCATATTGCCGGCCTCGCGCGCCGCCTGCGTACCGGTATTCATGACCAGCCCCACATCGGACTGCGCCAGTGCCGGAGCATCGTTGGTGCCATCGCCAGACATGGCCACCATGCGGCCTTCGGCTTGATATTTGCGAATCAGCTTGAGCTTGTCTTCGGGCCGGGCCTCGGCAAGATAATCGTCCACGCCCGCCTCGAGCGCAATGGCTGCAGCAGTCAGGCGATTGTCGCCCGTGATCATGATCGTGCGAATTCCCATCACGCGAATTCGCTCAAAGCGGTCGCGAATACCGGGCTTTACGATGTCTTTGAGGTAAATCACGCCCAGCGGTTTGCCGTTGCGCACGACCACAAGCGGAGTGCCACCACTTTTTGCCACGCGCTCCACTCCCTGCTCCACATCGAGCGGGAATACTCCCCCACGTCCCTCGACCAGCGCTCGAACCGCGTCAGGCGACCCCTTACGCACCGAGATTTGATCTTGATCTACGCCACTCATGCGGGTCTCGGCCGTAAATGGAATCACCACCGCGTTTTTGGCCAACAAAACATGAACCCCCAGGCGCGCACCCAACGTAACAACCGAACGCCCCTCGGGCGTAAGATCAGCCGATGAGGCCAGTACCGCGGCTTCGGCCAGCTCTTTGGCGGTGATGCCGGCGGTCGCAATGAACTCCGTGGCCATGCGATTGCCAATCGTGATGGTTCCCGTCTTATCCAGCAAAAGCACATCCACGTCGCCCGCGGCTTCCACCGCGCGCCCGGACATCGCCAGTACGTTTCGTTGCACCAGCCGGTCCATGCCCGCGATGCCAATGGCAGAGAGCAGCGCGCCGATCGTGGTGGGAATCAGGCACACGAGCAGCGAGACGAGAATGACCAGTGAGACATCAGTTTTACTATAGATGGCGAAAGGACGCAGTGTGACCACGGCCAGGAGAAATACGATCGTCAGCCCCGAGAGCAAAATACTGAGCGCGATCTCATTGGGCGTTTTCTGCCGAACCGCGCCCTCGACCAACGCGATCATACGATCGAGAAACGACTCGCCCGGGTTCGTCGAGATCTGCACCGTGATTCGGTCGGACAGCACCGTGGGGCCCCCGGTGACCGCCGAGCGGTCGCCGCCGGACTCGCGAATAACGGGGGCGGACTCCCCGGTAATCGCGGACTCGTCCACCGAGGCCACACCCTCAATAACAGTTCCGTCACCGGGAATGATCTGGCCGGCCTCGACCACCACGACATCGCCCTTTTTGAGCTGGGACGAAGGTATTTTTTTGATTGCTCCGCCGGGCAGCCGAATGGCGGCCAGGGTTTCGGTACGCGCCTTGCGCAGCGCCTCGGCCTGCGCTTTGCCCCTTCCTTCGGCAATGGCCTCGGCAAAGTTGGCAAAAATCACCGTGAACCAAAGCCAGAGCGCAATTTGGCCGCTAAAGAGCGCCTCGTGCATTTTATGATTCACCAAATCCGCGACGAACGCGATGGTCGTGAGCAGGCTGCCGATTTCAACCACGAACATCACCGGGTTTCGGATCATCTTTGCCGGATTAAGCTTTTTCAAGGAGTCGACTACGGCCGTTTGAACGAGCGGACCACTGAAGAGCTGAGTGTTTGCCATAAGTCATCGCCTTTTATTGGAATAAGTTTCCACGGAGCATGTCAAAATGTTCGACTACGGGCCCCAGTGAGATGGCCGGAAAGAAGGTCAGCGCGCCCACCAGCAGAATCACGCCAAGCAGCAGGCCGATAAACAGGCCACCGTCGACCGGAAAGGTACCTTCGCCCGGGGGATGATAGCGCTTGCTTGCCAGCGAACCCGCCACCGCGAGCATCGGAATCATCATGAAAAAGCGTCCGAAGAACATGGCAAAGGCCAGCGTCAGGTTCCAGAACGGACTATTGGCATTCAAACCGGCAAACGCGCTGCCGTTATTGCCCGTGCCCGAGGCATAGGCGTAAAGAATTTCTGAGAATCCATGGGGCCCACCATTACTCAGTCCCGCCAAACCGCGAGGGTCGGACACGCCCCAGGCCGAAAATCCCAGAATGGAAAACGCCATGACGATCATGGCAATCATGACGTACTTTACTTCGCGTGACTCGATCTTCTTGCCCACGTACTCGGGCGTACGGCCCACCATCAGGCCTGCGATAAAGACGGTCAGAAGGACATACATGAGCATGCCGTACAAACCCGCGCCCACGCCACCGAAGACAATCTCGCCCAGCTTGATATTGATCATCGGAACAATGCCACCCAGGGGCGTGTAGCTGTCATGCATGGAGTTGACCGCCCCGCACGAGGCGTCGGTGGTAACCGTGGCAAAAAGCGCGGAGTTAAAGATTCCAAAGCGTGCCTCCTTGCCCTCCATATTCGCGGACGAAGCGCAGCCTGCTTTTGCAAGCAAAGGATTACCCGCATACTCGTAATGAGCGCAGACCAGCACGCCCCCCACGAAAAGCAGCGCCATGGCAACCCAGACCGACCACCCATGTTTCAAATTCTTCGTCTTGTGACCCAGGAGATACACGAGCGCACTCGGGATGAGAAAGATCGACAGCATCTGAATGAAGTTCGAAAGAGGTGTGGGATTCTCAAACGGATGCGAGGCATTGGCGTTAAAAAAACCGCCGCCGTTGGTTCCCAGCATCTTGATGGCGACCTGGCTTGCCACCGGGCCTTGCGCGATGATCTGCTTGCCACCTTCCAGGGTAAACACCTCGGTATAGGCGTTGAAATTCTGAATCACGCCTTGCGACAGGAGAAAAACCGCGTAGACGATACACAGGGGCAGCAGCACATAGAGATTGCACCGCACCAGATCAGTCCAAAAGTTACCGATACCTTTGCTCTGAACCCGTGTAATGCCGCGAATAAGCGCAACTGCCACCGCAATGCCCACTGCCGCCGACAGAAAATTATGCAGCGTCAGCGCAACCATCTGTGAGAGATAGCTCATCGTACTTTCGCCACCATAAGCCTGCCAGTTCGTATTGGTGGTGAAACTCATGGCGGTATTATAGGCCAGGTGCGCCGGAATCACGCCCATGCCGGCCGGGTTCAGCGGCAACAGGTGCTGCAGTCGTAATACGGCATAGGTAAAGGCCAGACTAACGACACTGAAGACCATGATATGAACCGCGTACTCAGTCCAGGACTGGTCTTCGTTGCTGTCGATTCCCGCAACACGATAGAACAGGCGCTCCAGCCACCCCAGGCAAGGACTGAGCGGCGTTGGGCGCCCCTCAAAAACGGCATCGAGATAGAGTGCCAGCGGCCTGGCGCTTGCCGCCAGAATCACCACGAATAGGGCCAACTGAAATATGTCTCTTATCGTCATATGTTGGAATTTTTCTTTAGAATTTTTCGGGAAAGAGCAGCGCATAAAGCAGGTAGAAAAATACCAGCCCCGCCACTGCCAGTAGCCCCGTATTTATGATGGAACCGCTCATTTAAACCTCTCGCAGGCATGCACGAACGCTATCGCCAGCGCAAAGCTCGCGAGCAGAAACCCAAGATTCATCAGATCCGTCATGCGTAGACTAGAAAGCAAGATTAGGGCCAGGCGTTATCGCTCTTGCAGACATGTGAACTCAAGCCAGTCGCCCTACAATTTGTAAGAGCTCACTTCATTATGTTAGAAGCCGTACTCTTTTCGTTTACGCCAAAGGGTAACCGTCGTGATTCCCAGTACCTTTGCCGCTTCTTCCAGACTGGCCGCCTGAGCCAGGACAAGCTTAATGTGCCGCTTCTCAAGTTCTTCGAGCGAGGTCAGGCCGTTGGTGTTTTCCTGCAGCTGGGGCTGCGCAACGACCGATTCCGGCAAATCCGAAAGCTGAACCTCACGCCCCTGTGCGAGCAGGACCGCCCGCTCCAACGCGTTACGCAGCTCGCGGATATTGCCCGGCCAACTGTAGCGGCACAGCGCCTCCTGCACCGCCTTTGAAAAAACGGGCGGCATCGTTTGCTTTCGGGAAGCGGCCAGCTCTTTCAAGATACGATCAATTAAAACAGGCAGGTCGTCGCGTCGATGCCTGAGCGGCGCCAGGATACACTCGAGCATATTCAGACGATAATAGAGATCCTCGCGAAACTTGCCACTGTGCACGGACTCCTGAAGATTTTTATTGGTGGCCGCGATGACTCGGGCGTCGACCGTGATTTCACGATTGCCGCCAATGCGTTCGAAGATCCGGTCTTGTAAAAAACGCAGGAGCTTCGCCTGGCCGTTCGGCGAAAGCTCGCCAATCTCATCCAGAAATAACGTGCCGCCATCGGCCAGCTCAAGCTTTCCCACCTTGTCGCCAGTGGCACCGGTAAAGGAGCCCTTCATATGTCCAAAGAGCTCGCTCTCGAGCAGCGACTCAGTCAGCGTCGTACAATGCACGGTGATAAAGGCACTGCCCGCACGCGCGGAATGTTCGTGGATGAGTCGGGCCAGCTCGCTCTTGCCGGTACCGCTCTCGCCCATGAGTAGGACAGTTCCGTCGGTCGGAGCAATCTTGGCTACAAATTCCTCAAGGCGCTGACTTGCCACCGAAGTGTAACCCGAGAAATAATTTCGGCGATTGCGTATTTGCTTTAAATCCAGGTTTTCGCGTTTCAGCGCCACGAGTTCCCGCACCTTGCTCAGGAGATGTGAAAGCTGGGCATTGGTAAAGGGTTTGGATAGATAATCGAAAGCGCCTTCCTTCATGACCTCCACTGCATTCTCAAACGAAGCAAAGGCAGTCATGACCACTACGGTTACGCCGGGCCGTAAGGCTTTGGCCTGTTTCACCAGCTCGAGCCCGGTCTGCTTTTCCATCTTGAAGTCGGTGAGCACCAGATCAAATTCGTGAGCCCGCAGCCGCCCCATCGCCTCTTCGACTGAGCCGGCCTGCTCGACCGAGCAGTGCAGATCTTTAAGACTCAACGCCAGCGTCCGCCGGATATTTCCATCATCATCCACCAGCAAGACTGATATCGGCAGCTTATTCACCATTTGCACTCACCCTCAGCTATAAACCACGAGATACGGCAACGAAATGCGAAACACCGAGCCGCGCGGCTTTCGCTCGAAGTACTCCAGCTGTCCTTCATGCGCCTCGACCACCTCTTTGGCAATAGTAAGGCCCAGCCCTAAAAATCCGTTCGAAGTACCCGCCTCGGAAGCAGGCGCCTGATAATAGGGCTCAAACATGCGCTGCTGCACGGCTGCCGGAATACCCGGCCCCTCATCGCGAATCTCGATCTGCGCCAGCTCGGCCCGATCGGTGACCGACAACGTGACCATCGCTCCGGGCTCCGAAATCCGAATCGCGTTGGCCAGCAGATTTGAAACCGCCCACGGCAGTTTAACCACGTCAATATTGGCCCAGATCGTCTCCGAGCCCAAGGAAATGAACTCAAACTTCACGCCTTTGTCCTGCGCCAGAATCTGGAAGGGTTTGGCCCATTCTTTCAAAACATGATTGAGCGGCTTTTTCTCGAGCTTGAGCTGCAGCGAGTGCAGGTCGACCAGCCCAACCTGGATAAAGTCATTGGCCACGGCACGAATGCGCGCAACATCTTCATGGATCGTGTCCGCAAGCATGCGGGTGTCTTCGGTCAACTCAGCCTTGCGGTCGCTCAGCAGTTCAGAGGCCGTACCCAAGGACTGCAGCGGCGTTTTGAGCTCGTGAGAAAGCACACCGATAAACTCATTGCGCAGGCGTTCGCGCTGTTTGACCTCGGTAATGTCATGCAGCAGATAGAGTTCTCCCAGCTTCTGACCCGCCCCGGTCGCGATACTGCGGTGGCGTCCGGCAAGCACATGATTTTTTCCCGCCACGGTCAGCTCCACTGAGTTCTCAGGGGGCATCTCTGCGTAAAGTAACCCACGCAGAATCAGATAATTCGCCGAATTCGTCGACAAATCAGTCCAGGCCAGACCCAGCACCTGCTCGGCCCTGACACCCAGAACTTTCAACATCCCATCACTGCAATGCAAGACCTGCCCCTGATTGTCGAGCACCAGAATCGCGTCTTCCACCGAGGCCAGAATCGTTTCCAGACGTTCGCGTTGCGCTTCAAGTTCTTCGAGGTTCAGCTTCTGGAATTGACCCAGACGCTGCCAAAGTGCAGTCAGCTCGTTGGTAAGAATTCGCACTTCCAGACTGGAAGGTTCCGGAAGCTTTAGCCGCCGGCCCAAGGAAGGGCCCTCGCGCAGCGCTTCGGCGATCTCTTTAAGAGGACGCGCCAGCCGCGCGGCCAAACCATCGGCAAGAAGCAACGCCAGGCCCAGCGTAACGAAGAAAAACAGCAGACTTGCCAGAAACACGCGATGCCCAAGCGTCGTGGCATCTTCGGCCAGTCTGAACATACCGCTTTCATTCACGGCCACCAGGCGTTCGAGCAGCTCATAAAGTTTTACCGAGTCGTTGGGCAGCACGGCAGGCAGGCGGGGTTTAGCGGCAACCCAGAGCGAGCGAATATCTTTTGTCAGGTCGCGCTCGCCAGGTTCGGTGACGTTGCCTTCAGCGAAGGTCAAAGCCCGTTCAAACTGATTTATCCAGTCCTGCGCGGGTTTGTCTTTGGCGCCTTTGGGATTCTCCAGCGCCTGCCACGCCACATGCAGCTGCTGGGCTGCGGCAATGGAATCATAATTGACATGCAGAAGCTTGGGAGAGGTGCCACTGGCAAGAAATACGGCGGCAGTCATGAAGACACCCAGCACGGCATAGAGCGCGATGAGCACCGAAAAACTTCGCAGAATCTTATGGCGTAGTGGCGGCAACGAAACTGGAATCCGGACCACCATTTTATGCTCCCGCCCCCACGCTTACCACGTGCACATCGACGCCCACCGAGTCATGAATGAAATCGAGCAGAAACGAGCCGCGCAGGCGCTCGCGCAAAGGTGACAGACGCGACTTGCCAAAGACGGCATGTCGGACCGAATTTTCCTGCGCGAAGTTGACCAGCGCCTCGGCCACGTTATCGGCCTGCAAGGTCACAATCTCGGCACCCAGCATTTTTGCCAGCTTCAGATTATTGGCAAGCTTGCGTTGGAGTGTGGCATCGATTGCCGTCGGCCGTTCATGCTTGCGCTGAACATAGACGACATAGCACTTGCTCGAGAGCTGCCCTGCGAGCCGCGTGCCTTTGCGAATCAGACTTTCGGCACTGGTCGGATCGGAGCTCATCGCGATCATGACTGAATCGACAGTCAACGCGGTGGCCTGTTCCGAGAGCAGCGCGTGCTCCTTGATCTTGCGAACCTGGTCGCCCGCGGCTTCTTTCAAAGCGGTTTCGCGCAGGGCTGAGAGGTTTGCCTGCGAGAAGAATTTTCCCAAGGCCAGCTCGGCTTTCTCTTTGGAATAGATCTTCCCCATGCGCAGCCGCTCGCGCAGCTCGTCGATGGAAACATCGATATTCACGATCTGATCGGCGCGAGCGATAAGGTGGTCAGGCACCCGCTCGCGTATTTCGACGCCGGTAACGGAGTTCACGGTTTCCGCAATGGCTTCAAGATGCTGCACATTGAGCGTACTGATCACGTTGATGTCGTGCTCCAGAATCTCAAGCACGTCCTGGTAGCGCTTTTCGTTTTTGGTTCCCGGAGCGTTGGTGTGCGCCAGCTCGTCGATCAGGACGATCTGGGGTTTGCGCTTGAGAATCGCGGCAAGATCCATTTCCTCATAAGAACGATCTCCAATGACGTGGTGGCGCCGCGGCAGCATCTCCAGGCCCTTGATCTGGCTCCAGGTTTCAGGACGGTCATGAGGCTCGACATAACCAATGACGACGTCCAGCCCGTTGGCCTTCAGCCGCTGCGCTTCTTGAAGCATGGCATAGGTTTTACCCACCCCGGCCGCATAACCCAGATAAATTTTGAGCGAGCCTTTCTTGCGTCGCGCAAGAAGCTCGTCGAATCCCTTGACCATTCTTTTTTTAACTTACCCTTACAAAATGTAATGCCAGCCAGGGGCCTGGCGCACCATATTCCCACCAAATTCCCTAAAAGCATAATGCATAAGCAAGAACTACACTCGGCTGAAGCAGCGCTTCACGAAAGTATGAATTAGTGGTGAGGTGACGCCATTGTTCGCCATTTGCAGAATATTTACTTTAGATCATGCCCAGGAGAAATGACGATGTGGGCGGTGGGGATGTGGGTGGCGCTGATCCTGGGAAATTCTGTCGCTCTGGCGAACTTCTCCATCACAGATGGTCCGCTTCCCGGAATTCCGCTGCCGGGCGACGCAGCTATCGACCCGGTGCCGCCCGTTATTCACTGTGGCGAGCTGGCAATGGCACAGGGCTGGAATGCAAACGATGCGGCCGTACTCTGCTCGGGCGCGGCCTTCGAAGCACCACCGTTGCGATGTGGCCGCGAAGCCCTGGCTCTGAAATGGAACGCCGTAAACGCCGCACTGCTTTGCTCCGGCACCTCGTCCGACGCCGCCCTACGCTGTGGTGAACTGGCACGCCAACGTGGCTGGAATGACAATCTTGCGGCCACCCTCTGCAGCAGCACGGTTTCAGACAGCCCCCAGGCCTGCGCCGAGGCCGCCCTTCGAATCGGCTGGAACACAAACAATGCCGCGTCGCTTTGCCAAGGCGCATCTTTTAAAGACACCCCACTTCACTGCGGGCGCCTTGCGCTGGCGGCTGGGTTTAATGAAATCAATGCCGCCCAGCTCTGTTCCGGTGCCAGCTTTAATAGTCCGATTGCCTGCGCCCGCGAAGCCTTGGCGCAGGGCTGGAACGTCAACAACTCCGTCACGCTATGCGATGCTGCGATCTTTGATGGTCCCTTGCGCTGTGGACAGGCAGCCCGCGCCAACGGGTGGATCGATAATCTTGGCGCGCAGCTTTGCTCGGGCGCTTTCTCCTCTACTCCCGTTCGCTGCGGCGAAGTTGCACGAAGGCGCGGCTGGAATGACAATCTTGCGGCATTACTTTGCTATAAAACAAAACCATGAAGTTAACGCTGACACTTAAAACAGTAATCGTCGTCACAATAGCGGTGTTAAACCTGGAACCCTCTTTGGGCCTGGCCGCAAAGACCAAGGTGGAATCCGTCAACGACGATTCCATTACTAAAGTACTCCACTGCGGCATCCTGGCCTTCGCGAATGGTTGGAACTCCAATCTTGCGGCTCTGCTTTGTGCGGGGGCAACCTCGGACGCCCCTGTCTACTGTGGTGCCTTGGCCCGAGCCAATGGCTGGAACGCCAACAATGCCGCTCAGCTTTGCACGGTCACCACGGGCACTGGTTTTAGCGCGCCGGTGCAGTGCGGTTTTGCCGCAATGGCCAACGGCTGGAACGATAATCTTTCGGCCGTACTGTGTACGGGCGCAGCTTCGCTGGCTCCGATTGCCTGTGCCAATGCGGCCGGTCTGAACGGCTGGACCACCAATACGACGGCCATACTTTGCGAGGGCGCAAGCGCCGACGGTTTCGACACTCCCATTCAATGTGGATTGATTGCAATGGCCCAAGGATGGAATCGAGATCTGGCCGCAGTACTGTGCGCGGGCACAGGCACGGTTGCACCGCTACAATGCGCTCACCGTGCCACTGCGAAAGGCTGGAATCCCGTCAACGCGGCCCTACTCTGTTCGGGCGCGGCAGCCGACAACGTTACCGCTCCGATTGTTTGCGGATCTTCGGCAATGGCCAGTGGCTGGGATGAGAATCTTGCCGCTCTGCTTTGCTCGGGAGCGATCTCCATCGATTCTGTCCAATGCGGCCTCGCGGCGCGGGCCTTGGGCTGGAACACCAATAACGCAGCCATGCTGTGCTCCCGGACAAAACCTTCCATCGCGGACTCCCATTCGACCACCTGGTCTAAATCAAATGACAGCCACTTCCTTTGACATTGCATCCTTGTCGCCTAGACTCCGCTCTTGTGAAAGCCAAAGCAAATTCTTACTCGCTTACCAGCAAGGCGCTGTGGCAAGGAACCGTCATCGGCAGCCTGGGCTTTCTGCTGCTGATCGTGTTTTTTGTCACCCTCCACTTTGATAATCTCCAAAGAGAAGCGAGCCTCCACGAGGAGGAGCAAAACGGCCTCAATGTGGTGAGCGCGATTAACGAATTTACGACTGACTTTGTCGCGGGCCGGGACAACTCCTTTGCGACCGTAAGAAAAGAAGTCCAGGCGCTTGCCAAACATTACCCGGAGGACTCACCAAAGCTGCTGCGTCTCCTTGACGAGTCTGAGCGTCAGCTGATTGTAATGACAAAAAACAGGTCTAACAAAAGTACGGTAGTCCCCCTACTGCGTACCTTGAAC
>JBBRLF010000175.1:0-10306 GCA_038231515.1 candidate division WWE3 bacterium | reverse complement strand
CGCCAGCGAATGGTACATCGTTTTTTTGAGATCGCCGTTGCAGTTATAGATCATCGACCGCCAGGCGACCTTCGACGAAAAGCAGTCTTTGCAAATTCGCTTGTCCCGCAGGGCCAGGCCATTGGTACAAAAAAAACGATGATTGTGCACGGTCATGGCGATGGGAACATGACTGGCGATTGCCCACCGCAAAAAGCGCGGCCCCAGCGTGGGAAACGAATTGTGCAGATGAATGTAGAGCGGCTTGTGCTTATTCCAGAAGCTGACAATTTCCGGCGAGTCATTCGTGGACCTGAGCGACTCGAACGATTTTTTCAGCAGACTCCCCGGCGGCTCACGGTCGGTTGGAAATAGCAGCGGAGTCACGCCAATCTTTTGATAGCCCAGCGCAAGCGCATCAACATGAACCTCTTCTCCACCTCGATGTTCATAGGGCACGTGAACGATCAGTACTTTCTTGGGGTCGCCTTTATTCGTCATTTCAACCTATATACCGTCGCCAGTGGAAAATGTGCGATCGGGGTGGACATGAATTTTGAATTTCCCGCACCCTGATCGGAAAAGACAATGTAGTACGCAGGCGAGTGCGGCGAAGGCGCTCCGCCCTCGAACGACCCCTCTCCCGAGGCCGGGAGCTCGACAACCGGACTGTTCCACTTCCCGTGGCTCCGCAAGGTCAGAAGTTCGCGGAACCGTCCGGAGGATTCCGGACCATTTAGCGCCAGCACCGCTCCGTCTTGAGGCAAGGCCAGCGCCCAGTCTCTCAGGGCCTGAATCGTCTGGTCGCGAGCCAGGCATTTCCAAAAACCATGCCCACAAACAGCCAAACCAAGAACGGTGGCGCCGGCAACCAGGCCCGAACGACCAGGCCGGAATTCGAAACGGGGTGCCAGGAAAATGAAAAGCCCCAGGGTCAGTAAATAAGCCGGTGGCCCCATATGATAGTTCGGGCTGCCCCAGGGCAAAAGATTCACCAGATAAAGCGCGCCGGTGCCGCCTACGAGCGCGGCGTAACGATCGCCGGAAAAAAACTCACGCCGCCGATAGCGCAGGCCAGCCGCCAGAGCTAACAAGCTGATCAGCGCTGGTACCGCGAACTCCCCGGCAAAATGGATAAGAGTTTCCCTCATCAAACCCGGCTTCAGCGCAGTGAAATGCGCGGTGTACCCGCCCGACCTCGCGAAACTCGCCGCAACGGCAATATTCGTCAGCGCGGCCAGCACGCTGAGCAGGCCCAGCAATCGCTTCTTCAAAACCAGCACATTGAAAACTCCGGCGCCGAGCAGCAGCCAGATAAAGGGCGTCTTAAACCAGGCAGCAAACAGAAAGCAAAGTGCCGCGAACCAGGGAGTGGCGCCCGGGCGCGCGCTCGCAAACAGATAAAGGCCGCAGGCCGCAAGGCACAGGCCGCTGGGCTCCTGAAGCGAGATAAACCCAAGACCGTCGTATAACGAGTGAATCGCCAGCAGGGCAAGAATCAGCAAACCGTAGTAAAGACGCGCCGGGGGTTTGCCAGCCCGGTCCGCGATGTTTTGAACAAAGAGCAGCGAGAAAACGAAAATCCCGGAAAAGGTCAGAAAGCGCATAAAATAAACGACATTTGGCGCTAACAAGTAAACGGTCGACGAATAAAACGAATAAGCCGGCCGAAACAACCCCCAGCTCCGATCGCCCTCGAGGTGACTCGAAAAGTTTTCGAGAATGCCCCGCCACAATCCAAAACGCTTCGTAAAATCCTGGCAACGGAGGACATATTGCATGTCGTCCATGAGGCCCCACTCCCAGGTCCGCAGGCCGTAGACGACGAAGCAGAAAAGGGAAAATACGAGTCCCGCGATCAGGCCAGGATTTGCGCGACGTGCACTCATCGGCGAAACTTATCACCGGACCCACCACACGGCCAAGTCCTATTCCCTCGCCGCAACCCCCGGCGAAAGCTTGATGGACAGTGAACGACGGGCTTTAGAGTAGCGATCGCCGCAACTCGAGCAGGTCGTGCCGGGGCGTTTGAGCTTGAATAAAAGCTTGGTGCCGCAGCGGCAGATCCAGGAGTGAAAACGTGCCGGATTTCCCAGCACCATCGCATGGTCAGGAACGTCTTTGGTAACCACTGCGCCTGCTGCCACAAAGGCGAACCGACCAACGGTAACTCCGCAGACAATCGTGGCGTTTGCCCCGATAGTGGCACCTTCGCGAAGCCGGGTGCTCACAAGCCAATCCGCTTTGGGACGCTTCAGTCCGCTACGCGGAAACATGTCGTTCGTAAACACGCAGCTCGGTCCCAGGAACACGTTGTCTTCCGCCGTTATGCCTTCCCACACGTGGACGCCGTTTTTTACGGTGACATGGTCGCCCAGAACCGCGCCGCTTTCAATAAAAGCGAAGTCGCAGATGTTGCAATGGGTGCCTATTTTCGCACCTTTCAAAACATGGGCAAATGCCCAAACACGAGTGTGGGCTCCAACGGTGGCCCCGGGATCGACCAGGCCTTTAGGATGTACAAAATAATCAGTTTTCGACACATCGCAAATCCTAGCGACTAGGGATTTAAAGACAAGGGTTTTAGTGCAGTATGACTGGCAGTCGCAGCGCCAGCCGCGCCCAACCTCAAAAACACAACGCACCACACCAACAAACCACCGACAAACCTTTTTCGAGGCGATTTTCAGTCGAGACGAGTGGCCTCAACCTGCGAAGCGGTTAGAATTTTTATAAACACCGGAAGCGGCCTACTGGCCGCTGAGGATTTTATAAAAATTCTGACGAAGTATCGGCTGAAAAGCGCCCGAAAAAGGAATGGTGCCGATGTGCGGACTCGACCTACTTCGGTCGCGGCTCCTGCCGCTCCCTGCGTAGGCTCCCCTCAGTTGCTCAGCTGCGCATCCTGCGCAGCTGCCCCGCGCGAAGTCGCGCTTAAAGCGCGACATCCCGCGGGTCGCGCCTTCGCGTTCGAGTCCGCTTGAGGTAGTGCGTTAGTTGGGAGTTTTTACTGGTTCTTTTTTTGTTTGGGGGTGGAGTGTGGTGCCGATGTGCGGACTCGAACCGCAGACCTACGCTTTACGAAAGCGTTGCTCTACCAACTGAGCTACATCGGCACTCTAAAAACCAGTTATCACACGAGATTTTAACAAACAATCATCTTTCTGGTACCATGCCAATATGTCCACTCTTCACGCATGGTTAGAGTTTACCGACACTCAGACTGGATCACCACGCCGTGTAGATCTGGATCAGAATGCACTGAGCATCGGCAAAGCGAGTGGCGACCTGCGTCTTACCGATGCCACGCTCTCTGAAATCCATGCCATTCTGACGCGCGAGCGCGAGGCGTTTATCATTCGCGACCTGGGCAGTCGCACCGGAACCTTTGTAAATCAACGCCAAATTGTCGAGGCCGAGCTCAAGAATCTGGACGAGATTCGCCTGGGACTGACCGTTTTGACTTTCCACCTTGCCTATCTTTCTGCCGAGTCTGCCGCGCGCCGCTTTGGCCGTTCCGCGCAAACCGACGAAGACGATCCGGCACCCGGCCGCCATCTGGCCGCAGTCTCTGGTCGACGCCTGCTCTGGCCTTTCTCCATGTTCGTGCATCCCGTGCGGTTTTGGACTCAGGCACTGGAAACGGGAGTTTTTCAGTTTCGACGGACCTGGCTGCTGCACATAATGACCGTGGCCGTAATCATTGCAGGAGCCTGTCTTACTGGCGGCGGCGTACCGCTGCTGCATCTGGGATTTCTGACGTTTGCCGGAACGCTGGCGCTGGTGCTCATGGCCATCACCTGCTCGGTCTTTTTCGCGTTCGACTCCCTGCCCGATGCCCCGCACCGCCTGGGCCAGTCCCTGCGTTTTGTTTTCTGTGTCTCGCCGTTTTTAATGGCAATACAGATGGTGTTTTTAATCTGGGCCAGCCGCTTTCATCCCAAGGCCAGTCAGTATTTTCTGGCCAGTGTTATTCCAACCCTTTTAATGTGGATGTTCATCGGGGCCGAAAGCCACTATGCCTTTGCTGCCAGCTTTAGTCGTGGGCTGGCTTTCGCGATCACTGCCTCGGTGCCCTGGAACCTTTTCATGACCGGCCTGATGTCATTCATGGTGTAAAGAGATGCTACATCGTAAAGTACAATGCTGGATTTACAGTCAGAACAAAGAGCACTGCCTGGTGCTCAAAACCAATCGCGCACGCGGTGAGTTCTGGCAGCCAGTGACCGGTACCGTCGAGGCGGGTGAAGGCTACTTTGAAGCGGCTTGCCGCGAGCCACTCGAGGAAACCGGTTTTAAATTCAAATCACCGCCCGTCGATTCCGGCTTTGAGTTCGACTTCACCTCCCGCTTTGGGCCTGCGCGGGAGCGCATCTACGCCTTGACCGTAGACGATCTGCCGACCCCGAAACTTGATCCAAAAGAGCACCAGGACTTTCAGTGGCTTGCTCCCAATGAGGCCCTCAAGCTGCTCCGCTTTCCCTCGAATATCGACGGGCTTAAAAAGACTTATCAGCTGGTTTTCGGAAAGGAACTGCAGCCATGACTACGTCGCGAAAACTCCTGGCCGTCTTTTTCATCTTGCTTGGAGTCGTGGCACCGCCGGCGTTTGCGGCGCAAGAAGCGATGGTTACGGTAGAACAAGCCGCAATTCGTGAGCGTCCTTCGCTCGACGCAAAAATTATCGAAAGCAAGCCCACCGGGGCCAAGATTCGAGTCTCAAGCTTTGGCAAAGACGGCTGGTATAAAGTAAAAACCAGCATCGGGCAGTTCGGCTGGATCTGGCAGGCGGATCTGACCTTGCTCAGCTTCTCGGACGATATCAAAGCTTCAAATCTCGAGATGCCCGAGCACACTCACGAACGCCGAGTTGGCGCCCACCTGCCCTGGTTCTTTTTTCGTCTCGGCTTTGGCACCGCCCCCCTGGTTGCGCAAATCGGCGACACCAAAGGGCACCTGCACCTTTCCACGATGGGGTTCGCCGAACTCGCGGTAACGCTGTGGCGCCCCGACCTGCGCGGCGCGCTTCGGGTCTTTTCGTTTTCAAATGCCTTCGGGGTCGCCTTTAGCGATAACGAAACAGATGTTCTACCCGGTGCGACCGGCCTCATGTTTGGACTCGAAAATGATTTGTCCAAGGACGAGAACCACGATTTCGTCGTGGGCCTCTATGCCGGCATCAACACCGTTACGAACGTGCAGGTGGTTCAGGCCATCGGCGCCCCCGGCGCCGTACCCACGCAGGTCACCAGCACGATATCCGTGCAAGGTTATCCCGTACTGATCAACTGCGTTTATAAATACTACATCCGGCGCTGGATCAGCATGGTTGGCGAATTTGGTCTTCTCTATGACTACATACCGCAAACCGATATTTTGAATTTCGGCAGCTCGCATGTCAGTCAGTTTGGACCCGTACTTTCGTTCGGTCTGCAGATCGGCCTCTGAGAAAGACGCTTGACAGCAGTGGCCCGCTTCGTAACAATCGCGGACTCAGGCATTACCTTTTTAAAAATTAATTATAGGGGTTATAGACATGAACAAAGCTCAATTGATCGAAACCATTTCAAAAGCGTGCAAGCTGACCAAGGTTGACACCGAAAACGTGCTCAACAGCTGCCTCGACACCATCAAAAAGTCTGTCAAGAAGGGCGACGACGTCACGCTCATCGGTTTCGGCACTTTCACGAAGAGCAAGCGCAAGGCGCGCCTCGGCCGTAATCCTCAGACCGGCAAAGAAATCAAGATTCCAGCCATGACGGTTCCAAAATTCCGTCCCGGCCGCGAATTCAAGCACTTCGTACGCTAATTCGCCTTTAGATTTTTAATGAAACCCCCTGTCTCTTGCGTTAAAGAGACAGGGGGTTTTTTTATTTCATGAGCGATCAGCTGGAACTTGAATTTGAGCACGTAACCAAGATGTTTACCGGCGACCGAGTCGTGGTAAAAAACTTGTCGTTTAGCGTCAAAAAAGGCGAGTTCTTTTCCTTTCTGGGACCGAGCGGCTGCGGCAAAACCACCTGCCTGCGCATGGTCAGCGGGCTGGAGCGTCCGACCAGTGGCCTCGTTAGGATGTCTGGTAAAGTCGTAAACGACATTCACCCGCACAAAAGAAACGTCCATACCGTCTTTCAGAAATACGCGCTTTTTCCACATCTGAACGTTTTTGAGAACGTCGCCTTTGGCCTGAGAATGAAGAAGCGGCCAGCCGCCGAAATAAAAGAACGCGTTGACCGCATGCTTCGCATGGTCAGCATGCAGGATTACACGCGCCGCTCCATTCAGCAGCTTTCAGGTGGTGAGCAGCAGCGCGTGGCTCTCGTCAGAGCGCTGGTCAATGAACCAGCCATCTTGCTACTCGATGAGCCGCTGGCGGCGCTCGATCTTAAATTGCGCGAGCAGATGCAGCGTGAGCTTTCGGCGCTTCAGAAACAGCTGGGCACCACTTTTATTTTCGTTACGCACGACCAGGGCGAAGCCCTGACCCTTTCTGACCGTGTTGCCATCATGAATGCGGGCAACATTGAGCAGATCGGTACGCCCACCGAGGTTTACGAGCAGCCCGCCACCACCTTCGTCGCCCGGTTCGTGGGAACGACCAATGTTTTTTCCGGCCCGGCATCGCAAACCAACTTGAGCGGCGGCATGCCGGGAGTCGCCGTCGCGACTGATGGCTTTGGAACCTTGTTTGCCAAACTTGACGAGGCCCGGCCACTTCCGGCAGCCGGTGACAGCGTGGGCCTGGTCGTACGCCCCGAGAAAATTCGCATTCGGGTCACCGCACCGGCTGCAACGTCGCCGTCGTCCGCACACGCCGCCAATGGGGCTCCTGAAGCGCAAACTCCAGGCGGGCATACCGTAAATGTGTTGCGCGGCACCCTGATTGAACGAATTTATTTCGGTCCCACCACCCAGATCAAGCTGCAGATCTCCGACCGCCTGCCGCCAATTATCGCGCTGGTCGCAAATCAAACGGCTACAAAAATGCCTTCGCTCAAGATGGGCGAACGTTACTATGCAGTCTGGGATGCCGCGGACAGCATTCTGGTCGCGAGCTCACCAGCTACGGCGCCACTGCCGGCATGACCTCAAAGCAATCGCGCCGCCGACCGCCGCTGCTCATTTTACCCAGCCTGGCGTGGTTCATTGTTTTTCTCATCATACCGATTGGCATCGTGCTCCTCTACAGCATCAGACACAAAGGCGCCTACGGCCAGATCGACTGGCACCTTAGCCTGGACAATTACCGGCGGGCCTTCGAGCCAATCTATCTGCTGATCGTGGTTCGTTCCCTGTGGCTGGCGGCCTATACGACCGCCATCTGTCTGGCGCTTTCCTATCCTCTCGCCTATTTCATGGCGCGCTCCTCTGATAGCGCAAAAAAGATTCTACTGGCGCTGGTCATCATTCCCTTTTGGACCAACTTCGTGATTCGCGTCTACTCCCTGAAGCTGGTGCTGGGTGAAAACGGCACCATCAATACAATCTTAATGAAGCTGCAGCTGATCACAGTGCCACTCCAGCTGGTCGACAACCAGTTCGGCGTCAGTATCGGCATGGTCTATAACTATCTGCCCTTCATGGTCTTGCCCATGTACGTCGCCCTGGACAAATTCGACTTCACGCTGATGGACGCGGCCTATGACCTGGGGGCCACGAAAACCCAGACGATCCTTCGAGTCCTGCTGCCACTCAGTCTTCCCGGCATTGTCACGGGCAGCCTTTTTGTGTTCATACCGGCTTTTGGCGAGTTCGTGATTCCGGATCTATTGGGCGGCTCCCAAAGCATGTACGTCGGAACCCTCATTACCGAAACGTTTCTGAAATCGCGCGACGGGCCTTTTGGCAGCGCATTAAGCTCATTTCTGGTGCTGTTCGCAATGGGCGCGTTCATGTTCGTCCTCTCGCGCCAGGCCGCGGCCGACGAAACCCAGCGCCTGCGACCGCTGGAAGGGCCCGCACTGACGCCCGCTGCTGATGCCGGAGTATCACTGCATGTCTAAGCGCAGGCCGGTGCTGGTCACCTATACGGCTTTTCTGCTGCTCTTTCTCTACTTCCCGCTCTTCGTGCTTTCGGTATCGTCGTTTCGAGGTGGCCCGACCTTCTACCACTGGTACCAGCGCGCGTTTAGCGACCCGCAGCTTTTGCTGGCCCTGCGCAATAGCGTGGTCATCGGCCTGGGCACTACCGTGCTTTCAACCGTGCTTGGAACGCTGGCTGCTCTGGGTATGCGCAAAGAGCAGTTCTGGGGGCGCGTATTTTTTGAGTCACTGCTCAACCTGCCGCTGGTGCTGCCTGAAATCGTCATGGGCCTGGCCATGCTCGTCTGGTTTGTGTTTCTGAATATCACGCTGGGGCTGTTTTCGGTGGTGCTGGCGCATACGACTTTTACCGTTTCGTATGTCACGCTTATTATCCTGGCCCGCCTTAAAGGCATGGACCCCCTACTCGAGGAGGCTGCGGCAGACCTGGGTGCCACGCCGTGGCGAACTTTTCTGCGCGTAACCCTGCCCTTGCTGCTGCCCGCGGTGGTCAGCGGCGCACTGCTGGCCTTTACGCTTTCCTTTGACGACTTCCTCATCACGTTTTTCACGGCAGGCGTGGGCAGCGACACGCTGCCGCTGCGGATTTATTCAATGATGCGGTTCGGAGTAACTCCCGAGATGAACGCTATTTCGTCGGCCATGCTTTTCCTCACCTTAGGCGCGGTGCTCACCGTTTTTCGTTTGCGCAAGGACTGATAAGTTCCTAATGTCCGACTCATGATGAAACTTTCCCGTTGGGCCGTGCTGCTTCTTGTTGTGTCTGCGGTTGCCTGCACTAAAAGCGGCGACAAGAGTCCGGATACGGGCACGGCGGCCGTGGCTGCGGCTCCCAAAGTGCTGAACCTGTACTGCTGGGCAAACTATTTTTCGCCCGAGGTCATCAAGCGCTTTGAAGAGAAAGCCAAAGTAAAAGTGAACATGGATTTTTTCTCGTCCAACGAAGAGCTGCTGGCCAAGCTGCAGGCCGGCGCGCGCGGTTACGACCTCATTGTACCGACCGCCTATCTGGTCAAAGCGCTAAAGGAACTCAAGCTGATCGTGCCACTGGGCAAGCTGGACTGGCCCGAACTGCAAGGCTTGACCGGACGCTTTCGGGCACCCGACTTTGACCCCACCCATGAATACACGATTCCTTACTCCTGGGGCACGACGGGAATTGCGGTTAATCGCGCGAAGGTCAAAGCCAAGGTTGACTCGATGTCCTGGTTCTTTGATCATCCCGAGCTCAAAGGGCAGGTCACCATGCTCGATGACGCGCCCTCGGTTATCGGCGCCGCACTAAAATATCTGGGTTACTCCTATAATGAATCGGGCGATGAGGCCTTTGCCAAAGTGAAGGCGTTGCTGAGCAAGCAGAAGAAATTTTTGAAATCTTATACGCCAGAATCCCAGCCCGTTCTGGAAAGCGGCGAAGTGGCCATTGCTCAAGCTTATTCGGGCGACGTGCTGCAAGTGAAGTCACGCAAGAATCCCAATATCGATTTCGTTCTGCCCAAAGAAGGCAGCGAGCTCTTTGTCGACAGCCTGGCCATCCCCACCGGAGCACCTTCGCCCGCGCTGGCCAAAGAGTTCATGAGATTCACGCTGCAGAAAGATATTGCCGTGGTTCAGGTGAAACACCTTTTCTTCAGTCCGGTCGTGGAGATCAGCAAGATGCCCGAGCTTGGGGCATTGGCGGCGAATGTGGCGGTATTTCCGTCGGATGCCTCACTTATAAAATTCGAAATGATGCAGGAAAACCCCGACCGCATCGAAAAAATTCAGCGACTCTGGACCGAACTCAAATCCATGTAAACACCCGTAACCGGGGTCCCGTGACCTGTTAACGGTGACCAGTTTCGGCCCGGTAAACGGGTCCGGAACCGGCTCTGGTACCGGCTCCGGTGCAGGTACCGGGACAGTCCACTGGTCACCGTACACCGGACCCGGGTCACCGATTTGGCTTCTTTTGGTGTCTAAGAAGTGCGCAGCACTATAAAATATCTGCGACTTTAAATATGGCTTAACAAGGCTCATTCAGGCTCATTTTCAGCTAAAACCCAATGATTTTGGCTTGGTTTTAACTTGGCACCAACCCTGCACAAGGCCAACCCGAACGAACTGGAGTTTTTATGAAATTTTTAAATTTGTCCCTTATGGCTTTTTTGGTTGTAGCAAGCTCGATGACGGTAGGTTGCGGAAAGTCGAATAACGACACCGGCGCGACTGTGAACGGAGTGGTGGCCAGCAATGGCGCTGCAATACCGATCCCCGGCGTCGGCGCAACGGTGCCAGTGGGCTG
>JBBRLF010000174.1:0-10455 GCA_038231515.1 candidate division WWE3 bacterium | reverse complement strand
TGGCCTTAACGGGCTGGTGACGTTGCCCTATCGCTTGTGGCGTTACTTTTTTTATGCTCAGAGCTTTTGCGGCGGCGAGCTCGCAGCCGTCGATGCCGCGCGCGCGGCCCAGCTTGCCGGCTCGTCATGGGCCATGAAAGCCATCGGGCTGCCCGCCGTTTCTCAGAGCTGCGTGGGCTAAGAGGCCAGCTGTCAGGGCGCGCGCAATGTGATCGTTGCGGTCATCGACAGCGGCGTCGACTACAATCACAAAGAGCTGCGACGAAATATCTTCTGGGATGGAGTGCACGATACGGCTGGCTTTGATTTCATGTCGTCTGACCCGCGGCCCTACGACGACCATGCGCACGGCACGGGAGTGGCCAGCGTCATCGCCGGCGGCGGGGCCGAGCTGATTGGCGTTGCTCCCAATGTCACGCTCATGGCGCTTAAGGCATTTAATCCCTATGGGCTTACGACCTCCGCCGCGCTCTATTCCTCTTTTGTTTATGCCGTGGCAAACGGAGCCAAAATCATCGTCATCGGCTGGGGAACCCAGCGATTCTCCCATGCGCTTGAAGACGGCATTCGCCTGGCCGAAGCCAATGGCGTGCTGATCGTAGCGGCCGCCGGTGATGGCGGTATGGACATCGGGCAGCGCCCTTATTACCCGGCTGCACTGGCGCCGGGGCTAAAAAACATGATTGTGGTGGCAGGCCAGGGCGCCGATGGCAGTCTTACGCGGGCCCCCGGCCTGTACTCAAACTTCGGTAAAATCGTGGACTTAGCCGCACCCGGGGATAGGGTTCGGGTTGCAACCCCTCGAAATGGTTATCAAAACAGCTCAAATACGGGAATTGCGGCGGGGCTGGTTGCCGGGGCCGCTGCCCTGATCTGGTCCAAATGTCCCAAAATTGACGCGCCGCATGTAAAACAAGCCCTTTTAGAGGGTGCCCTTTTTGAAGGGGCATTACGGGGTGAAGTTAATGATAATAAAGCCCTTTCGGTACCCGGCGCCCTCGCGGCGCTAGACGCCATTTGCAAGTAACGCAGTGTTCCCTTAAAATTTAGCTATTGGGGGAATGGGGTATGTTTATGCGTTTAAAGTGGGGCAACCCGCTCTTGGTGTTTACGATCGGCTTGTGTGTCTGTCTTGATGCCCACTCCCAGCTTGTGGGTGGCTCTTCAACCGCGGTCGGGTTCAACCCCAGCCAGGTGAACATGTCCCCAACCGCCTTTGCCTTCGGACAAGATCCGATGGCGGGACAAAGCTTTAACGCCTGCATGGCCTACGCAAATGCCTTGGCCAGCGTTTCAAACTTGCCCGACGTCAACTCGATTACACCCGACAACGCGGTGTCGGCTGGCGTGGCTACCACCGCGGGCATCCTGGGTGGTGCGCTGGGCGGCGCTGCCGTGGGTTCGGCGAATGGAACTGGCATTTGGAATGGTATCGGTTCTGGCGGTCTTGCGGGCGGCACCGGCAACGTGTGCAGCGGTCCGCTGCCTTCGCCAAAGTTCGGCGAAAGCTGCGAAGCTTTTAAAGTCGGCGACTCCTTTAGCGCCGTCAAACTTGATGCGGCAATCCTTTCAGTCAGCCAAGCCGGGCAGGCCGCGGGCTGCAAAGCTGCCAACGCAGCCAAAGCCCAAGCGATCCTGGGATGTTTCAGCGATGAGTTTCAAAATCTGAAAGACAATATGCAGTCCGTTAAAAAAGATTTCGACGGCAACATCCAGGCGATGAACCAGTACGAAGGAACGGTAAAAGCCGAGATTCAGAAGGAGCAGAGCACGCAGGAAACCCTTGGTGGAAAAATCCAGACCTTGGGCGAGACCAAAGGCAAAATAGAGGCAATTCTCAAACAAGTCAACGGCAGCTCGGGCAGTGCCAAAGGCGGTGGCAGCAGTGAGACCGTCGCGGGTTTGCAGATTCAGGTCAACACCTTGAACGACACGTTGACCGCTGTTAAAAAACATCAGAAGGCCGCACTGGCCAGTGGCACAGCCGCCTGCCTTCAAGGCCAGGGCGCCTCGGCCAGTGGCATTCACAACTGTCCCAATGCGGCTGGCGATCTGCTTCCGCCCAAAGACTGTGTGCTTTCGATTTATCGCGATGGCATCGCGCTACAATTCAGCGGGGGCAGCAACCGCGTCTCTCCAGCGGATCGGCACAAGGCAGAGCTGGCCAAAACTCGTTTCGCCAGCCGTCTGGATCAGATGCTGTCCGATTTCAACGGCGCCAATCCTCGCATCCCGGATGCCGCAGCCTTCAGGGCAACCTATGGCAGCGAGCTCAACGCTTTCGGTCCGGCCGGTGTGCAGATGCTGTCGGAACTCGACAGTTGCGGCACGCAGGCGCAGACCGACATCGCCTCGCAGCTCTCGAATCCAGAGAGTCAGCTGGGTGGTGAAGCGGTAGCCGCCAAAAATACCTCGCAGGAACTATCCTCGAACATCGGTGGCATGATCAATACGCTCGATACCGCCATGCGCGATGCCGGTAAAGAAGTCTATGGCCAGGAGCTCAATGGCCTGGTGAATGGCTTTGGCTGCAGCAACGCGGCCGTAAGCGCAAATCAAAGCGCGGGTGGCGATACGTCCGCTCAGCCCGTGGCACTTGCCACCCAGATGAAATGCGTCAAGAGCTTGAATGCGAATCTTTCGGCCATGCTCAACGGCACGCCGCCGCCGGGCGCCTCGGCTCCGATTTCGGTGCCGCTCAATGTGCCAGGGCAGGACGGCTCACCAGCCCGCTGCGCCGGGCTTCGTGACTGCCTGGATAAGGCGACCAAGCTGCAAGCCACGTCCAAGCAACGTGAGAAATCACTTAGCGGCGAAGGCACCTTCACCGACTCCCGTTGCCCTGGCGGCTGCCCGGGCTTGAAGAAGTTCCGTACCGACTCCAACAACAATATCCAGGCCGCACTTCAGCAATCGGCGGATCTGTTCAAGAGACGCGTGGATATCGCCAAAGCACAGTTTGCCCAGGTGAAGAGCTTGTTGGGTGGCGTGGATCTGCAGTTTCCGACTAAAACGGCCAAGGGCCAGAAGCTCGATGACGTCTGTCCGAAGAGTTCAGATCAGATCTGTCAGATGCCAGCGGACTTCGGCGAAAAGCTGGCCGGCCTTTCGGGCGTACCCGACATCGGTCCTGGCGATTTCGATACCTCTAAAAAAGAGGCTGCCGACAAGAAGGGCGACTTCGCCACGAAGCAGACGGATTTCAAAAATCAGGCAGTCTCCCTTGGTGCCTTGCGCGCAAGCTGTACCAAAGCAGCCGCTCATAAGACGCTCGAGAAAAAAATTGCCAAGGTTCAAGATGAATTCGCGAGTCGGTTGGCAAAGTGTAAAAGCAACGCGGAAGGCCTCGACAGCACCGCGTCCCAGGATTTCGGCTCGCAGATTGAAAATCTTCAGACGGACCTCACAAAGGTCTGCGCCAATGCCGAGCCTGACAACAATGATTGCCGTAAACTGAGGACGGACATCCAGACGGCTCAAAGCGACTGCCGCAAGGTTTACGATCGCATGCGTAAGCAGGACAACAAGGATATCGTCGACAAGTGCCGGGCTATCGTGGGCGCAAGCGGCGATATCGGCAACTGCGTGGCCGCCGGGAGCAAAGAATCCGCCCAATGAAGCTAGGCAGGGCCTTCGGATTGTGGCATTGCTTTAATCATGAATAGACCCAGATCGGGAATCCCATTCACCAAGCTGCATGGGCTGGGCAATGACTTTGTTCTGATCGATCTGCGGCAGCCCGATCAGGCCGCGGTGGTTTTGCCCGGTCTAAAGGCCGGGGTGATTTCCGCCATCGCCGATCGCAAGCGGGGCGTGGGCTTCGACCAGCTGCTGGTGCTGCGCGCGTCGCCGCGAGTGCACTGCATTCTTGATATCTATAACGCCGATGCCTCGCTGGCCGAGATGTGTGGCAACGGGCTGCGCGCAGCGGCCCTCTATCTCTGGACCCGCGGGGGCCTTCGCGATCCGGAGCTTGTTTTTGAAACGGCCTCGGGCGACCGGCGCACGCGCGCATTGGGACCTCTGGCTCGACTTGCCGTCTCGACCGCTGCTGATGCCGGTGTGGATGACTGCGCCATCGAATGTGAAATGGGGGTGCCGCGCATTCATGCCGTACCCAAGGCGCTGAAATCCGGATTACGTCTGGCCGGAAAGGTCGCACATCCAATTTGCGTGAATGTGGGAAATCCCCATGCCGTGGTTTTCGTCTGGCCCAAAACGCCCGCAGATCTGATCAAATGGGGCCGGTCGCTCGAAACCCATCGCGCGTTTCCCAAACGCACCAACGTTGAATTCGTCCGGGTGCGCGCGCGGGAACGTCATATTATTGAGGTCCAGGTTTGGGAGCGGGGCGTGGGAATTACCGAAGCGTGCGGCACCGGCGCGGTGGCTGCTGCGGTCGCAGCGATTCGCCAGGGCCTTGCCGACAGCCCGGTAGAAGTTCGCTTTCCCGGTGGGGTAGCCGAAGTTCGCTGGGACGGAGCAAAGCAGCCCGCGTTTCTGCGCGGGCATGCCCTTGAAGTTTTTTCGGGAGTCTGGGGAACTTAGTTATCGACGCTGAAGAGCGGATTTACGTAGAGGCGAAACGTCTTGTCGCGGTGACGGCGAATCGCGAAGTTGTCCTTCGTTTCGATGAGCCGCTGGTAGAAAGGCGGATCGAGTTCCGCGACTTCCGAGACCGAACGTCCCTCGTACTTGCCGAAGTCGATGATGACTTGTGTTTCTTCAATGATGCCGGTAATCGGGCTACCGTTGGCCATAGAAAACTACCTCCGTGTTAAAGGGGAAAAATATTCCCCACTGGGTCCCATCCAAATAGACCCAAGTCTGCAAATCGTATCGATCTCCCATAAAAAATCAACCCCCCTACGTCGAAGATGAGCTAAACTTGCTCTATGAGGGGATGGGTCTTCCCAACCATTGCAGCCTTGCTGTTTTCCACGCTCTCTTTACGGGCAGTGCCGGTGTATGCGGCGCGTAATCGTGGCGGCTCCGACGAACGGGCGTCTCTCTCAAAAATCTTTCACGCCGATCTGGTTGAACCGGGCAAGACGCAGGTAAAAGATCTGGCCAATCTTCTGGGCAAGCCTCTGCGCCACGTGCAGGAGTCTTCGCACCACGATTATTACTTCTACGATCTGGGCGAAGGCGCGGGGATGGACGCCACGGTCAGTGTGCGGGCGGGCGTGATTGAATATGTCAGCTATCTTTGCAGCGAATCCCTCAGCGACGTTCGCAAGCGCTTCAGCGGCGATGCTTCCATCCAACGCGCGATCTCAACCGGGGCCAACGGGATGAGCAGCAATCTGACCCAGGTCGTTTATGAAAGCAGGGGACGGGCTTATGTGTACGAGCCCAAAAGTTACAAAATCAGGGCCTGCGTTGCGTGGGAACCCGGCAAAAAATTTGATGAGTTGGGGCTTTAAAAACCAATAGCGGCACGAACAGGATGTTTGGCCGGCTTAAAACCAGGAAGGTAAAAATGAAATATCTTGTTCTGCTCGCCGCAACCCTTATGCCGCTGGGCTCGGCCTTTGCCGAAAAGACGCAAACGTGTGCTTATGAAGGTTTGACTGACGCGCAATGCAAGCGCGTTGCGGACATTACCGAACGCTGGCATGCCACGCCGCTGGGCGCGGTGGTGCTGGCGGGAGTGGAGGAAACTCCCCTCCCGAGCGACGTGCGCCCCAATCCGGAACTCGATGCGGTCAATGCCAAAGCGCGCGCGCGTGAAGCGCTGATCGGCGCCTGCCGCTACGACGAAGCTGAAGGCCGGGTCGAAGTTAAACCCGATGCTTTCAAACTGTCCGATGCCGGCCTGGCGCAATGCCTGGCCACGGCCTATGCCCAGGCTCGCTATTACAATATTGAAGCCCAGTGGCTCAAAACAGTGGGCGCGCATGAGGCCTGGATTGTGAAGAATGGCATAGCCACCAAGGTAGGTGTCGACACGAAGATCGAAACCACTGCCGCGCGTCTGCTGTGGACGAGCTTCGCCGTGCGCGAGCTGCTCGAGACGTTGCCCGAAAGCCCGAGCGAACTCAGTCGCGCGATCGCGTCGAATATTTCGTCGCCGCATTCCAGCCCAGACCCGGATGTGCGCAAGTTGTTGGGTTTTGACTGATTAAAACAGCTGATCGTTTTCGCCGAGCTGAAGTGCTTTGCCATTCCAGGCTTTAAGCTCCTCGGGGCTCAGGAATTTCCGGTGCACGATAATCTGGAACACGTTCTGCTCGAACCACTCACGATAGAGATGGTAGGTTCCCTTGGTGCCCACGGCGTCGCCCCACGAGTTTTCGTTCTTGAATTTGACCACTGGCCCATTCGGGTCGGGGCGGTCGAGGCCGGTTAGCAACATCGCATGGTTCGGGCTGGTCACTCCGAAGAAGCTCGCCAGCGCGCGATTTAGCTTGAGCGACTCCGTATTATAGATTGGCGCCCGCTGGTAGATTTCCGGATGCATGATGCCGGTCGCATGATCGACGTCCTTCGAGACGTCAGCCGCGAACCAAAGCGGGTGCCCACCTTCGATGCTGGCGATGGCCAGCTGCTCGAGGCGCGCGATGCCCACATTCATGAAGCGGATGTCGAACTCGCTCTGGCCGGCTTCGGCCGGTCCGATCGCGCTTTTCTTCTGCTCAAAAACGCCCATTTCGTGCGCGCTCGAAGTAGCCACCACCACGTAATCACGTGCGTCGAACTTCACAAAGTCCTGGGCGAATTTTTGCGGCGTAAATGACGTTACCGTCGTGGGCGTCAACACTACGTTGCCCTTGCGCTCGTTCTTGGCGTCGGCGCGATATTCGAATTCGCCTGGCGGATCGCCCAGGTGAGTCGCTAGAATATTCCAGATGCCGCCCAGCGCGCGCTCTTTGGCCACGCGCACACGCTCCAGGTATTGAGCTTCGGTCAGCTCGGTACCTTCTTTGGCCACGGCCTGGGCTTCAAGCAGCAGCTCGCGAGCCGACTCAGCCAGCTGACGCTTGAGCTCGGCCAGCATCGGGCCAGTGCTCTCCGAACTTTTCGTTTCCGGCATCGCGTCTTTGGGCACGACGCCGTATTTGGAAACGAGGAACATGAAATACTCGTACCAGCCGCCATCGCCGATGGAAGGTTCGAAGGCCGAGCGCAGCTCGTTGCCCGAGAGCTTCGTCTTCTTGCCGCCCGCGCTATAGGTTTTTTTGATCACACCTTCCAGATAGCGATTGGACTTCTCGAGCATGTTAAAAAAGTGCAGGTAATTTTCCGAGAACTCGAAGTTAGCGGGCACCTTGCCTTCGGCAATGAGCGACGAGCGCATCATGTTCAGGCCGGCGAATATCCAGCAGCGGCCTGATGGTTTCTGGTTGGTCGAGGCGCCTTGGGCCGTTTGCACGGTGTAGCGGTCGTTGTGAGCTTTGATGATTGCGGAGTTCAGCGCGGCATTCGAGAAGCCCATGCGCTGGACCACTTCGCGCAGACGCTGGGTCTGGGGGTCGGCGGCCTTGCCTTCTTTGAGCATGCGCTCGACCCATTTGATCGGCACGGCTTCGGCCAGCAGCGAGGCGCACTCGTTGACCGGTGCCTGTTTAGCTGCCGCATAGCTGACCGAATTGGACGTGACCAGAAGCAGTCCTAAAACCGAAAAAAACAAACCAACACGCGTAAACCCCCGCATGTGTCCCCCCTTTGCAAAAATCCCCTAATGCAATGCAGGTAACCGACTAACTTAGGTTGCGGGCCGTGTCAAACCAGTGCGTCATTATTTTCGACCACTCGAATTGCGGTGCTATTCGTTGAATATAAGATGCGTTTACTGTAGCTTGCGGCCACGCGAGGTATCTATGTGCGGAGTCATTGGGGTCATTGGCAGCCCCGATAGTGCCAAAGAGGCTTTTCTCGGGCTCATCACCCTGCAGCATCGTGGCCAGGATGCAGCCGGCATTTTGACGTACGACAATGCCTTTCATCTCGTTAAGAACGTCGGCCTGGTTGAAAATGTTTTCAGTCGCGAGGCTATTGAAGGCCTGACCGGAAACATGGCGATCGGCCATACCCGCTACTCCACCGTCGGCGTGGGCGACGCGCAGGATGTGCAGCCTCTGGTCTTGAACTATCCCTATGGCATCGGCGTCGTACACAACGGCAACCTTGTAAACTATCAGTCGGTCAAAGAACGGCTGCAGACTGAGATGCGCCGGCGCTGCTTTACGAACTCCGACACTGAGACGATTTTAAATTGGTTTGCCGATAAGCTTCAGGGCAACTCCTTTGAGCACATTCGCACCGCGATCAAATCCGTTTTCGAAAATCTGCAAGGCAGCTACAGCGTGGCCGGACTGCTGGCCGAAGGCGGCCTGTTTGCGTTTCGCGACCCTTATGGCCTGCGCCCACTGGTGCTAGGTAAGAAAATGATCAATGGCAAGCCGGCCTACATGGTCGCCAGCGAAACCATGCCGCTCTCGTTTCTGGGCTACGAGTTCGAACGCGACATTCGGCCGGGCGAGCTGATCTACATCGATCGTGACTTGAAGATGCATTCCTTTGTCGTTGATGGCACCAAGCCTCATCGCCCGTGCATGTTTGAATGGGTTTACTTTGCCGGCGCCGAAAGCGAGCCCGAAGGCACGCCGGTTTACGGCACGCGCCTGGAGCTCGGACGCAGCCTGGCGCGGGTGATTCGCGAGCGCATGGACCGTGGCGAAATTGAGGCCGATATCGTAGCACCGGTGCCTGACACCTCAAGAACTGCTGCCACAGCGCTTGCCGAAGAGCTAAAGCTGCCCTATCGCGAGATTCTGATCAAAAATCGCTACATCAAGCGCACCTTCATTCTGGGGTCGCAGGAAAAGCGCGAAAAGGCGGTCGATCTCAAGCTCAATCCGGTGGTCAGCGAGCTCAAAGGCAAGAATATCATTCTTGTTGATGATTCCATTGTGCGCGGCACGACTTCCCGAAAAATCGTCGATCTCGTGCGCCGCGCGGGTGCGCGAAAAATCTATTTCGTCAGCACCTGTCCGCCCATTCGCTTTCCGTGTTTTTACGGCATCGATTTTCCTGACCGCAATGAGCTCATCGCGGCCGATCGCACCGAGTCGGAGGTCGCCAAGATGCTGGGCGCCGATGGCGTGGTTTATCAGCAAGAGTCGGGGCTGCTCGAAAGTCTGGAACGCGCCAGTCACGGACGCGTGAAAAATCCTTGTACCGCGTGTCTGAACGGCAAATATCCGACCGACGTCAGCGAGTCGTCGCGCTTCGCTCTGCTGCGCAACGCCGAGCGAGGAAAGTTATGAGTAAACTGGTTTACGAAGGCAGCGTCAAAAATCTGTGGGAAGTCTCGGCCGATAAGCTTGAGTTCGAGTACACCGATGCGTATTCGGTATTTGACTGGGGCCGC
The DNA here is from genome assembly GCA_038231515.1 of candidate division WWE3 bacterium. Lineage (GTDB taxonomy): Bacteria > Bdellovibrionota > UBA1018 > UBA1018 > UBA923 > JACQAX01. Next base: position 1,079 of record JBBRLF010000174.1, on the reverse strand, counting down.
ATGCCCGATACTCTTGCTCATAAAGGCGACGCGTTGGCTGCCATCGGCGCCTATTTTTTCAAGGCTGTCGCCAATCCGGAATCCTGGAAGTCGGCCAATCTGGAAAAATCACCGTGGCTCGCGGGTTTTACGGGTCGCCTGCGCGAGCTTATCGTAGCCGAACTTGCCACGCTTGAGCGCGAGGGGCTGCGACACCATCTTCTCGAACGTACCGGAACCAATTTACTGCGAGTGCAGCGTGTGGCCGCCATCGGTCCGCTCGAATACAAGCTGGGAAGCCAGACTCTTTATCACTACAGTGGGCAGGGTTGGGAAAAGCGGGTGCGCCTGATTCCCCTCGAAGTAGTCTTTCGTTTTGGCGTTCCGCACGGCTCCAGTCTGCTTGAGCGTCTGACACCGGCGTATGTGGCCCAGCTGGGTCTGGAAACACAGCCGATGGAAGGCAAACGTCTGGATCGTCCGGTTCTCGAATTTTTCAGCAAGCTCGAGGGCACCGACCGCTTTTTTACGTGGGAGCAGGCGCTCAATTATTCAGGTCTCGATTACGCCACGTTTGAAAAGCTGGTGGCGCGTTCGTTAGTGCTGGCCGTGTGGCTGGCCGGCACTTTTGACAGCAAAGGACTCGAGCTTTGGGATGGCAAGTTCGAATGGGCGATCGACGACGACCAGCTGATGCTGGTCGACTCGATTGGCCCCGATGAGCTGCGGCTGCTTGATCCGCAAACTGGCACGCAAATTTCAAAAGAATTTCTTCGTCTGTTCTACCGCAAGACACAGTGGTTTGAGGCCGTAAAACAAGCCAAGAGCGAAGCGTCGAGTGATTCCAATGTCGACTGGAAGGCGCGCGTGCGCAAGCACGCAGGCGAGCCGCCCATGCTGTCCAAAGAATTTCGCGAGGCGGCAACGGCGCTGTATCCCTCGCTGGCATTGGCAATCTGTGGTGAGAATCCGGGGGTGCTGGGAATACCGCTGCCCCAGATGCTGGAAAGGATCCGAAAATGCCTCGCGACTTGAAAAAAGTCCCGCTTCAGGAGCTATTGACCAAGCCAATACGCGTGGCCGTACTGGGCTCTGGCGGG
>JBBRLF010000173.1:0-10467 GCA_038231515.1 candidate division WWE3 bacterium | reverse complement strand
TCGCGGCCCGCTCGGCAATGTTCTTGGCATAAGCTTTCGGCGGAGCGGCGAGCACCCGGGCCCCACTCGCGGCGTGGAGTAGAAGCAGGCAGAGCAGTAATCTGGAAAAGCGCGAGAGTACGTTCATTTTTGTCCGGAAGGTGCTCTGATAATACGACTCTGATCGGGACCAAGAACATCAAGCAGCGTCTGGGCCGGGATGTTCACGCGTTCGGTATCGTCGTTGTTTCGCAGCATCACGCTTACGCGTGAGCCGCCGTCACGCAGCAGCGCCAGGCTCAGCCCGGTCGTTGGATCAACTTCCAGCGTGATCGTAGTATAGTTGTGTTCAATATTCAGATTACGCACGACCTGCTTGCCCGTCGTGTCGTCGAACTCGAGCTTGCGGGGCGCCGTGGTGGAAACATATTCACCCACCGCCAGCACCGGAATATCCTGAGCCACGATTTTAGTCATCTGGCTGCCCTTGGCGCCGCCGGGCGGTTCGATGGTTGCCATCAGATCGACGCGGTCACCCGGCTTCAAAAGCCGGTTAACGGCTGAGTTGTCATCGACCGGAATCGCGACGGCACGCTTGCCAGGTGATACCTGCTTGGAGAGACCGGTGCGAATGCCAGGCTCCCGGATCTTGTTGAGCGTGATCTGCTCGCCCTTGCGCAGCGGAACCATGGCGATGAAGCCGACAACTTCGGCCTTCGACTTCGCGGCGCCCGGCTCGATGAAGCTGCCGGGCTTGGGAACTTCCTCGATGGAGTTTTCAGTGATTTCGTACATCTCCTGAATGTCCTTTTTCGCGACCACGACCTTCTTCTCACCGCCGTACTTCTTCTTCAGATCCTCCTCCTGCGAGGTGATGTAAGAGTAGATCATGAAGACCGCCATGAGGGCCAAACCCATACTGATGGTGAAAGCTTTGTTATTCATCAGTTAACGTTTCGGAACTACCCGGCTCCAGCGTTACACAGGTAAAAACTTCCGGCGCTGAAATGACCGGGGCGAATATGCCTAGTCTTCACAGTATCTGAAACTGTTTCCGCCATCGAGAAACCCGTCATTGGGCATGCCACCCTGGCTATACGGCTTTTCGAGCTTGTTGCCAAAGGGCGCCAGGCAGATGAAGGAAGTTGTCCGTATCCGAACCTTTCCGTGTCCCACGTCATCGGGGGCAGGCACTCCCGCCGTATCGCTGCCGGGCAAACGTCCGATGGTGATGGTCGGTGCTATTGGCGCACTGGAATCTTCGTCGTCGGGAGCCTTCTGCTCCTCGACTCCGACCCACCAGCGGCGCATGAACGTACCGTGAGAGTTCCTTTGAACGAACTTCTGCTCAGGGTACCAGCGGTGATTGAACGTAAGAAAGTGCAGAGTCGCCCGCGCATAGCGCTGGTTGACGATCGAAGAGTTAATCGCCATATTCACCTGGCGCAGAAAAACCAGCATGCCCAGGATGAGCGGCACCATGAACGCGAACTCCACCAGACTCTGGCCCCGCTGGCGGCGCTTAGCAGCCGTTGTCATAGATAAACACATGTTTCTGCTCGGATTTGATTTTGCGGGTTCCGATTACGGTTTCGCATTCGGTCTCGGTGGGCTCTCGGCCCATCCACGACTGGCTCTCGAGCAGCACCTTGCTGTCGGCACCCTGATTGACGCCTGGAATCAGTGGTGCGAGATACATTTTTACCTTAAATGCGTAGGTCACGCCCTGCTCCCACGAAGTATCGCGGGCGTCAGCAGTTGGGGCCACATGCACGTTTGGCGAAGGTCCGATCGAAGCGCCTGGTACATCTCCCGCGCCGCCTTCGGCCGTCGCAATCGAGCCGAATCGGCCGGCGCCACCAGTGCCAACCAGCATCTTGGTAAGTACATCCGTAGCCGCGGCTTTCTGGTCACTCAGCGTGGCGGCCGCCGACTGCAACGCCCGTGCGGCCATGAAGGTGGCATATTGAGTATAGTTGGCCACGGCAAAGCTAAGCGCGCATTGCACGAACATGAAAAATATCGTGAAAAACGCCATCATCGTCAGAATGAGCTCGATTGTGCCCTGGCCGCGCTGGCGAATGGATCGTTTGCTCATCAGCGACCTCGTCCGAACATGCGGCTCGTCTCTTTATAGCGCGGATGCCGTTCCGGAGTGCCGCTGCACGGTGGCGGATCGCCATCCTTACCGCAGGCGGCCGGATCGCCATACTTATAAGTGCGCGCATACCCGTCTTTAAACGGACCTTCGAGCTTTTTCAGATATTTTGGCAGCTGATCAGTGACGAGCTTTCCCAGTCCGACGATCACTACCAGTAGAATCACGTATTCGGTCAGCGCCTGTCCGCGCTGGCGCAACCGCCTGCCAGTCCGTGCCGTCATCCCTGGCCCCCGACCAGCACATAAAGCAGGCCGAAAAAAATAGCGATTCCAAACGGCGCCTTGATATCCCGATTAAGTTTCGGCCATTGCAGCGCCAGACCCGGCGTAAAGATGCTTCGAAAAAACATCCCGACCTGAGAAACAAAAATTCCCGCACGACGATGTTTGACGAGCAACGCTACCGCACCCAGGCCCGCGATTACCAGTGCCATGCAGCTCAGAAAAAAAGTGCCTTGAGCTCCCAGAACGGTTCCCAGTGCCATGAGCAGCTTCACATCGCCCCCGCCCAGAATTCCGCCGAAAAACATGGGTAGAAAAATCACGCAGGCTACCGCAACTCCTTGCAGCGCCGAGATCATGGTGGGTACGCCCATTAGCATCGCGACCACCAGGCCCGTCAACAGCGCCGGCAGCGTAAGCCAGTTGTAAATCTTGCCCGTGCGATAGTCGGTAAACGCCGCAACCGCAGTGATGGAACCATAGAGCCAGCCCATCCATTGCGGCATACCCGTGACCAAAGGCATCAGGGCCGGCGTCAGCGCCATTAGTTTTCCCACCCCGTGGCGGCCTCGTCGAAGCCACCCCCGACAAGCTCGGCTTCCAGCGTGGCGTTAAACGTTAAAATGCCATCCTGGATTACCTTGTTGAAAGTGGACATGAAGCCGATGCCAATCAGCGCGGCGGTGCCGATGAGCAGCACATATTCGATCGTCGCCTGGCCGCGCTGAACGCGCGAACGCCGGGCGAGCGGACAAGGTGCCGCTCCCGGCTTCTGGGGGCTGGAAAGAAAATCTGTTTTGAACGTGTCTTGAATCACTTTGTTCATCCTTGAGCAAAGAAAACCAAATCCAGGTCGCGGCTGCAGGCCTCTTAATTCGAGTCGACGGCCTGTTCAGCTTTGGTAAAAGCCTTGCCGATCAACTCGCTAAGACCGGAATTCAGTTTGCCACCGACCGCTTTCACGGCCATAACAACGAACACCAGCAAGAGCACGTACTCGGTCGTCGACTGACCCGACTCATCCCGAAGTAACGCCAACGTCATATTTCCAATCGTCTTTGTCGTTTTCACGAATTAACTCCTCATTACCCTGCATTAGGGTAATCCTCTATCGGCTGACTTATGGACAAATTGTACGGACTAATGCGGTGCGTGTCAATTTAGGTACAACCCGTTGAATTCAAAGCCCGATCACCACCACCATATGCCTTTTGCTTTTCAGGATTAAAAACCAGCAGCTAGGCAAGAACGCCCACGCATGGTTCAATTGATGTCATGGAAAGTGAACGCCTGGAACGGGCTATTCCTGCCGCGAGCTGGAGTTGGCGCAAAACTCTAATCAGCCTGGCCATTGGAGCGCACATCCTGGCAATTGCCTGGCAGAACTTGCCAGCCCGCATGGCGGTTGGTGGCATCTACAAATGGTACATCGGTCTGAGTGGACAGCTGCAAGGCTGGATCATGTTCGCGAACCTGCCTGCTGAAAGCAATCGCATCGAGCTTATCGCCCGCTTTCCGGACGGCACGACGAAACGGCCCTTCGGGCCTTCGAAGGAATGGTCGGCACCGGTACTTGATGTGGTCATGGATGCGATCAAATCAGAGCAGATGGCGCGACCTTTCCTGGCGGCGGTGCGCGCAACGTTTCCGCCCGATGCCCTACCCAATGACCTCCGTCTTTCTCTGCTCTACCGACCGCTGGCAAAACCGGGTGGCGACGCCCCGGGACAGCCTGCGGAGTTTGCCGTTGCCAAGGAGTTTAGCCGCAAATGGTAAGCCGCTCGTTGCAGCGACTGTGGGCCGACTGGGACAAGTTCTTCTTTGCGACGATCTCAGCCCGGTCGATGGCAATGTACCGAATGGTTTTTTCCGCGTTTCTTTTTTACTATTATCTCTATCGGGGCTGGACATTTTTTTTCTTCTACGGTCCCTCGGGCATTGTGGAATCCGGCCTCGCACTTCCCAAGCTGTTGCCACTTCAGTTCAGCCTCTTCACCTTGTCCTGGAGCAAGACCGGCTCGCTCACGCTGGCCTTTTACGCGCTCTCGCTGGGTCTCATCGTCAGTTTCGGCTGCGGAGCATTCACGCGGCTCACGGCCGTCGGAATCTGGATCATGACGGCAAGCTGGCTGAACCCGCTTACCTTTGGCTTCAACGCCTGTGACTACATGGTTCGCATCCAGACCTTTCTGGTCATGCTCGGTGCGCTCGGGGGTGCCTTCAATCAAGACTGGGCGCTCGATACGCGCCTCACTCGCAAAACGCAGCCTGCTCGCAGCGCGCGGCAAGTGGAAATCTGGCCCCTGCGCCTTCTACAGATCCAGCTCGTGGCGATTTATTTCTATTCGGGGGTCTTCAAGCTCGCATTCCCGGAATGGCGCTCGGGCAACGCCCTTTTCTATGCGCTGGGTAATGAGCTATTCGGCCGCTTTGACTTTGGCTGGCTCGCAAAATTTCCGCTGACCGTCCATGCCCTGACCTACACCACCCTCGCCTTTGAGCTCTTGCTGTTCCCCCTATTCGTCTGGCTGCGACCCGTGAGACTTCCGTTGCTGCTGTTCGGATTTCTTTTTCACGTGTGCATTGCCGCCTCGATGAAGATAGGTTGTTTTCTCGAAGCCATGTCGATGTTTTATCTGGCCTTCGTGATCGAGTACGACTGGATGAAAAAATCATGCTGAGGTATCCCGAAATCGTACTGCTGACTTTCCTGGCTTACTGTTTTGGACGTGTCACCTGGATTGGCTGGCACACTGCCGACATTGCGCTCGTGTCCTATCCCCATATCATTTTATTGCTCGCCGTTTTCGCGGGCCTCGTCTTTCGGCTGGTACGCGTCACCGGTAGCGGCCTGCTGCCACTAACCGTGGCCCTGGGGCTCACACTCCTGTCGCTCAAGCAGCGCTGGGCGATCGTGGGCGTAATTGGCATGATGCTGTGGATTGCGGTGCAAGGCTTTCGAAAATTTTTCGGAACCTTTGAACTCCGGGCATTTTTACGAACGTCCGCCATTATCACCGCACGCGAGCTGCGTAAGTTCGCACCACTGCTGGCACTGGCCTGTATCTATCCGCTCATTCCGGCAATCATCCATGGCTCGGCGCTCTCCGACCGCGATGGAATTCTGCATTCCATCGACGTCGCTTTATTTCTTGGCCACGATCCGCTGGCAGCCCTCGAACGAATAATTTCAACGCCGCTCTCGGAATGGCTAGCCTTCTGTTATACCGGCTATGCCTTCATCGTCATGGTCGTGGTGGCGGAATCCTATGCTCGCGGCAACGCGCGCGAGTTTGAACGCCTGATCTTCGAACTCACCCTTGCCCTGGGTATCGGTTACATCGGCTACAGCCTGGTGCCAGCTCGCGGCCCGCTCTTCTCTCAGAAGTTCAGCGTGAGCCTCGAGTTCTATCAGATGGCCGGCTACAAAGACCTGCTCGTTGACCAGCTGCGCATCGATCGCGACGTTTTTCCCAGCCTGCATACCGCAATCACGCTGCTGCTGATGACCGCCTGCTGGAGTGCCGCTCGGCCGTTATTCTGGCTGCTCTCGCCAGTCATGATCTCGATTCCAGTCGCCTGCGTTTACCTGCGCTACCATTACGTCACCGATGTTCTTGCGGGCATGGCACTCGCGGCAATGGTTTGGTGGCTGGGGTCGCGGCTCTACCCGGTTCCAGGTTACGAGCAAACTAAAGAGATCAAAGCCTGATTGTCGGTATTGCCTTTGCTCTTCGCAATTTCGATAAGCCGCTGATTCTGTTCCTGCAGCGCCATATCGAGCGACTCTTTCTTGCGTAGCATCGAAAAACATTCGGCAAAATCCTCGTCCGAAAGGCGCGGATACACCCCGTCCGTGGCCAGCAGAATCAGATCGCCCTTCTCCACCTTCAGCTCGAGAATCTCGGGTTCGAGATCGTTGGAGTGCCCCATGGCCATAAGCGGAAACGCATATTTCGGGTTCCAGCTTCCTTGAAACACGCCTTTAAGCGCGTTGTAGGAACGCGGCTTGACCAGGGCCTGCACGCGGCCGCGGCGCACCAGAAAAGCGCTGCAGGCGCCGACATTGGCCAGGGTCATATGGCGTCCCTCGAAGAAAGCAAACATCACGCTGGCACCGCCGCGCCCGTTAACCTGCTTCTTCTTGTTCTCGGAAAACAGCTGCTGATTGGCATACAGAAAGGCATTGAACACCAGATTCGAACCAGTCGTGTAGTAGCTGCGATAGATAAACGGCAGCGTCACCTCGGAGTCGCCCAGGCCGTGCTCGACAAAATATTTGACGTGTTCCAGGCATTTCTTCGCGGCGATATCGCCAATGCCGTTGCCGCCAAAACCATCGGCCACGCCAAAAAGCTGCCGCTCGGGTACGGCGATGTAGGCGTCCTCGTTAAGCGGCCGCACCGAACCTGAATCTGAAACCGCGCCGTAAGCTCGAACCGTGGTCAGCCGCGCGGGTTTTGCGTCATTCATTAGAATTTTGCCTCTTCTTTTGGCGGGTCGGGTGGTTTGACGTCTGGAACTTTAATTTCGGGCTTGGCGCCGTCGGCAGGCGCGGCAGCCGAAGGCTCGGCAGCTGAAGGCTCGGCGGCGGCTGGCTCCTCAGGCGGCGTCTCTACGGGCGTGGGCATCTTCGGCATCGCCGGGTCACTCGTCGGCGACGTCGGACTTGGAGTGGATGCCGTTGAGCGGTCGACCAGCTCAAAGCGCTTGTACTTGCGCGAGCACATACCATAATAAGTATCTTCTTTCATCGCCTGGTCGAGGCATTCCTTGTATTTGACCTTGGCGGTTTTGTAGTCGCTCACCCCTTCAGCCACCGCGGCATCGATATAGATCTTGCGCGAACGTTCGTGCAGCACTTCCTTGATCTTGCCCAGGCCTTCTTTGGCAGGCCAGCAACGGTTATCAACTTTAAGCGCCTCGTAGTATTCCTCGCGCGCCGGCAAAAACTCGCCGGAGTCAAACAGCGCCTTGCCTTTGGCGACATGGGGCTCCGACTTGCTTTTGAGCGTATTCTTCGCCTCATCGATCATGTCTTTGGCCTGCTTGGCATAAACCTCTTCATTGGAAAAGAGCACCAGCGCATCGCCCATTTTTTCAATCACTTCGTAATATTTTCCGGCGGCCAGCAAATCCTGGCCTTCCTTAATAGTCCCCTCGAGCTGCTTTTTCTTGAACTCTTTCTCTTTGGCAGCGGCATCAGCGGCAGCCAGGACAGCCGCCTTTTCTTCCAGCTTCTGCCGTAGGCGCAAGATCGTCGGATTCTCGGGGTCTTTCTCGAGAATCTTCGCAAACAGATCTTTAGCCTCATTGTCTTTGCCGGCGTCAACAGCGGCTTCGGCCGCGGTTACGAGTTCCTGCAGCTCTTTACGCAACTTTTCGGCTGCGTCCTTGGCAGCCACTTCCGCCTCCTGCGCTTTTCTGGCTTCGATGGCCTTCTGGGCGTACTTCACGACGTCGAGTGAATCCTTATAGCTCGAAATTACTTCATGCACCTTGGCCATCTCGTTCAAGGTCCGGTCATATTCCTGCTTCTTATACAGGTCGTAGCCGAGCTGATAGGTATTGATGACAAACTGCTGTCTTTCAGCCGACAATGCCCTGAACAGCGCGACAGCGGGGTCTTTCGAAACCTCTTCGACCTTTACCGGCTTGGGCTTTGGTTTTTCGGGCTCGTCCATCGCGGCCACATACATAATCACCGCTACCGAACCGATCACCATGAATTTTACCGGCTTGCTCTGCTTTTTGAACCAGACCTTGCCGTGAAAGATGATTTTTCCAATCGGACTATTCGGTGGCTTTTCGGCAACGGGTGCGCCCAGGCCGGAAATTCCGCCGCCAAAGCCACCCATGCCGCCGTCACTGGCCGGATCAACCTGCCCGCCACCCTGGTCCATACTGCCCATGGGCAAGCCACCGTTCAAATCAGACTCTTCTGGAGGCGCTTCGTCCGGAGGCGGCGCGATAAATTCCTGAGCCTGCTCCTGCTGCAGATACTCCTGGCTTACGGCTTGGAACGTAAATTCGGTATCGCCGATGCGCAAGACGTCGTCGCCCGCCAACTCCTGCTCGCCAATCTTCTGGTCGTTGACATAGGTACCGTTGGCCGAGCCCAGATCCTGCGCAACAAAGTTCATGCCCACGCGTTTGATAATCAGATGCTTGCGGCTCGACTTTTTATCGGCCAGCACGATATCGCACGTCGTACCGCGGCCCAGTGAAATTTCGCCCTTCTTGATCAGAAACTCTTCAACGTTTGCATCGCCCGGTCTGAATACCAGCTTGGTAGATACGTTGGCGGTGGAAATCATCGCAGTGCGATCGCCGCCCTCAGCGGCAAAGCCCTGATCCACCACGCCACCGGTCGGCTGCTCCGTAATTCCTGCCGCGCCTTCGACTGAGATAGAACTCTCAGGCGGAGCCTCCAGCATCGGCTGCTCCATCATCATGGCCTCAGGCGGCGCCCCGTCCAGAGGGGGCATCGCACCGTCAGCAGCCGAAGAGGCGGCAGCATCTGGCATCGCAATGCCCATACCCGGGGTGTTGCCTTCGGCTACAGGAGCCACGTCGGGCATGTCATTTAGCGCGGGTGCCTCGGTGCCACCCGGCGGCGTAACTTCGTTCGAAATATTTGGCGTCGGGCCAGCGGCGGCAGCTCCCTCTTCCACTCGCACCTGATAGGCCGCGATATTGATCACGTCGCCCACCTTTACCACCGCTTCGGCGGTCTCGGCGCCATTCACCGACAGCTGGCCGAACTTGCTCTTCTTCTGGATCGAGATGCCGTTTGAGCTGATCAAAAAGACGGCATGCTCGCGGCCAATGGCGCGATCATCGAGCTTGATGTCGGCACCCTCCGCGCGGCCAAGCGACAGCGAAGACTTGCCCAGGAGGGCAAGATCCAGATTCTGCAGCTCAACTCCGTCTTTAAGTACTCGTAACAGGGCCATGACTTACTGCTTCTCCTTTTTTGCCAACTTGGCTTCCAGCTGCCTTACCTTTTCGGCGGCCTCAAGAAAAGGCGCGCCGTCCGGCTCCTTCTCGTAAAGACGCTGAATCATCTTGGTGTAGCGAATTTCACTGCGAATACGCTCGAGCAAGTCATCGTTTTTCGGGTGTTTGAAATACTCTTTTTCCATATCCACGAGCCGCTTCTCGAGCTCGATGATTTTTTTGTCGGCATCTTTATAAATCGGATTACTCTGATCGGTCGTATAAAGCCGGCGAATCGCATTCAGGTGATCGATCGCCTCATGAGTGCGGTTGGCCGCCTCATCGACTTTCGCATGCTTGAAGTGATCTTCGGCCTCTTCTTCCATTCTCTTCCGGGTGGTTCTCAGATAAACCGAAGCCAGCTTGTGATTGCCATAAATCTGAATTGCCGTATCAAAGGCATTCATCGCGCGAATGTAGTTCTTGGAGTTGAATTCACGCATGCCCAGCCGGTAATACAGGTTCGAGCTTTTATAGGCGTCCGAGTTGGCATCTTCCTGCGAAAGGACTGGCGCCTCCGTTTCATTCGAAGCGGACTGCGGATCGATATAAGCAACCTTTGGATTCTTCTTGTTGATCTGGTTTTGCGCCTCAGGAAGCAGCCCGGTAATGAGCATCAGCCCGCCCAAGGCCATCATGAGCTTTTTATTTTTTTCTAAAAAACCCTGCTCCGGGGCCGGCTTTCCACCCGCCGTCCCAGCCACGCCGGCGGTTGGCCTTTGTATAAACTGCGTCAGGCCGCTATTGCTGTTGATCGTGCCCACGACCTTCGAGGTTTGCACCGGTGGGCGAATGAGCATCTGCGTAGCGCCCTGATTGGCACCGCCTACGAATTCCAAAACCGTCGCGCCCAGCCCGATCTTGTCGCCGTTCTTGAGCTGCGCCTGCTTGAGCTGCGCGCCGTTTACCATGAAGCCATGAGAGCTGCCCAGGTCGGTGATCATGGCGTTGCCGTTCTGCAACGTGATCTCGGCGTGCTTGCGCGAGGCTTTAATGTCGCCCAGGATGATGTCGTTGTCTTCGCCGCGGCCAATGGTGACTCGTGCGGTGGTCATGACGAATACAGCTCCGCTATCAGGTCCACCCAGGACCCGAAGCCGGGCAAGC
>JBBRLF010000172.1:0-10505 GCA_038231515.1 candidate division WWE3 bacterium | reverse complement strand
CGCCGCCCAGAAGGCCGCGGTTTTCTCTTACGAGGGCTGAATGAGAGCCTTGACTCGGGTTGCCCTGCTTCTCATCTGTCTTGCGGCACCAGCATTGGCTGGTCAGCGTTTCGACCATGGACTTATCCAGGGCGACGTTGTGCTGCCGACCGATGCCGTGGCGCGTTCCACGGTCGCACTGGGCTATGCCCCTGCAAATGACCCCGCAACGGAAATTCATCCCTTTTGCACCGGCACGCTGGTTACGGCAGATCTGCTGATTACCGCGGCCCATTGCATGCTCGGCGCAAGAAACACCCACGTTATCTTCGCGCCAAATGCGCTGCTGCCCCGTCCGCCAACTGCAAAGGTACTGGGCTACGAAATCCCTGACGAATTCCACGGTGGCTACGACCACACGGAACCCGTAAGCAAGGATAACGGCGATATCGCGCTGGTCCGATTTGCCGGCCCGGCACCGGCAGGCAGTATTCCGCTCGAGCTGATTCCCCACGATTACGTGGTGAAGGACGGCGAGATGTTGACTATCGCCGGCTACGGCCATGCCCTCGGAAAGGAAGCTCCGGACGACAGGATAGGGATTCTGCGAAAAGCGTTTTTAAGGGTGCTTGATGCAGGATACTCGCGCACTGAAGTCCAGCTCGACGGATCTCAAGGACCACAGAACGCAGGTGGCGATTCGGGAGGCCCGGCGCTCGTATCGATTGATGGCCGGTATTTTCTGTTCGCGATTTGCAACTGGGGACGCCCGGACCGATTTTCGGTTTTCGCAAAAGTGCGACCTCATCTTTCCTGGCTGCGCGAAGCGGCTGGACGTCTTGCGCGTTGAATGGCGCCGACATGAACTGGTTTACTTGGCGTCTTGACGATTACCGGGCGATACAGGCACTCCCGTAACAGGCTCGGCACCGCCTTTAACAGCAGCACAAGAGGCTTTGTCAGAGGTGCCTTGGCAGCTCAACGGAAAATATCGAGCCGGCTCCCAACTTACTCTCGACTCGGATCACGCCTTGGTGCGCATCGACAATCTTGCGCGCAATATACAAGCCCAGTCCCAGCCCCGAGATACTGGCCGGTGAGCTGCCACGTTCGAAGCGTCTAAAAATCAATTCGCATTCGTCGGCCTTGATACCAAGCCCCTGGTCCTGCACGATAATAAGGGCAACGTCGGCCGTCGCTTCGATGCGCAGCTGCACGGGACTGCCCTTGCCATATTTGAAGGCATTGGAAAGCAGATTGGTGACAATCTGGGTGATTCTCTGCCTGTCCCACAGTCCCTCGACCGAAACGGGGGCGTGCACGGAAACTTCCGCATTCTGATAGACCGTCTGTGAGGTCAGCCGAGCCAGTGCCTCGCGGGCCGTCTGAACGAGGTCGATTTGTTCACGCCTGATTTCAAGCTTTCCGGCGCGCGCGCGCGCAAGATCGAGCAGCTCGTCGATCAAGCGGCCCAGCTGCTGGCTCTGCACAGTGCAGGAATCGAGCAGCTCCATCGCCTGGTCATCAGAAAGCAAGTCCTTGCCGCGTTTGGCCGTTCGAGCCAGAATTTGCACCGCCATCTGAAGAGCTGCCAGTGGCGTTTTCAGCTCGTGAGATGCGATGGACAGAAACTCGTCACGAGACTGCAGAGCTACGCTTGCCTTTTCATAAAGCTGAGCATTTTCCAGGGCGGCATGCTCGGCAGCCTTGAGCGCCTCCATCTTGTCGGTGATGTCATCGTGTGCCACCACGACCTCGCGCACTTCGCCCCGCTGGTCCTTAATGGGATAGATATGCGTAAGCAGCCAGCGGGCCCGACCAGGAGTGCCCGATTCGACCGGGTCATAATAGTGGTTCGGCGGAGTCACGGCCTCGCCCGCGATCGCTCGCTTTAAATAGGGAATGACACCCATCTTGTGCAGCTGCGGGTCGTCGAACATATTGTAGCCCTTGCGAATGGCCTCGTTGGCCGACTCTTCGCTCATATTCCAGAGTTCGAGAGCGGCGCGGTTGGCCCGCAACATCTGTCCCAAAGGCGAGAAGATGTGCAGCGCAAGCGGGGTCTGCTCAAAATGGGTCTGGAAACGAGTTTCCGACCAATCCTGCGCAGTGCTGACTGAGGGGGTATTGGCGTTGTCCATTTAGAAAAGGAAGGCGCCGCCAAGCATGACACGGGACTCGCCCACTCCGCCCAAGCCATTTGACTCAACGGGCACTACTCGCTGCAGCTCCAGTATCAGCTGAATGGCTTTCTTGATGTCAGCCTTAATGGCAAAGAATGCTTTCAGATCCGACTGCACCGCGAGCCCGGCAATGTTGCTGCCGAAGTTGAGATCCGCCGTGCCACCGAGCAGCACTTTGACAGTAAAAGCTTCATTGGGAAGCCAGGCGACTCCGCCCGATACGGTTGCGCCACCAACGTGAAAGCCGATAAAGTCGCTGCCGGCTCCGAAGCTAACGCCCGGGAACTGGGTGAGCTGAGGATACTGCGTGCCGTTCGGGCCCGGAATAAAACCGATGCCGGCGGCGGGAGTATAAAGATGATTGACGAGTTTCAGACCAATCGCATCGGCGGCAATCGACCCGACGACGTAGAGCTGATCGCCCTTCGTGATGTGGCCAAGCCTCACCGGCAGCGTCGAATCAACCTCAACGCCCGCGACCGAAACGCGGAAGGCAAAATTCTGGTTGCCCGTCACATTACGGAACATACGAATGGGCGCGCCTTCGAGCTGCACCATGTGACGCTCGCCGAGCTTCACGCCCAGGTCGTCAGAGTCGGAGCCATTAGCGAACCCCTGTTCGATCGGCACGATGTCGAGTTCCCAGGACGGAGTGGCGGGATGCCCAACCCAGGCGGCATTCCAGTCGCCATGCACGCGTGCGTAGTAATGAAACTTCTTTCCCTTGATCCAGTCATCAAGCCGTACATGTTCGGCCTGCCCCTTGTCGGTAAGCACCACCGACACTTCCAGCAGCAGCCCCAGGCCGGCCCCGGAGGTCGCTTCAAAACCGCCGCCGATTTCAAAGTCGACGCGCTTGTTTTTGAGAGCTTCGGGAATTTCGACCGCACGGGCCGAGGTAGCCGACATGGCGAAACAGCTGACTGCCCAGACCACTAAATAAAATTTGTTCATGAAACAGTATGTAACAGCGATAATGCTATGAGTCAATATTGAAAATGACGAACTTGCGGCTTACCGGGGCCGGCTAACCTTGGTTGTTGCGCAGGAATTCCGACAGATTGCCTTTCTTGATTGGCATGAGAGTCGTGAGGTGTGCGTCGGACATATTTTCGAAACGCCAGTATACCGTGCCCTTGCGATCGATTTCGTAGGCGCCACTTCTGGTTGAGAAAAGAATACGGTCGGGACCGCTCACTTCGACATAACCAAACGAGCTTGCGTAAAATGGACGATGGCCTTCGATGCCTAGAAAACTCCAGACGTATTCCTTAGTCACGGGCTGATACTCCACCAGCGAGGAATATTTCTGAACGGGTTCACGCTGATGCGTATTATGAAAGTAGATCAGGTTTCCATCATCCGTGACGTTGGCACTGTGTGTTTCGTCACCCTCGGCTATTTTTATCGAATACAGCGCCTGCTTTATTTCATGATCAAAGACAATGACATAGCCCAAAAAATTCGCATTGAGGATGATCTGCCCAGTCTTGAAAAAGTCGAGACGATTGGGTGGAACCTCGCGTATGGAGTTGAAATGTGTGAACTCGTGAGTAGGCTTCACGGGCAGCCCGGGGTGCACATTGTCGTCCGGAATCCTGGCAATGTTGGTCAGCTTGCTCAGCTTGGCTGGTAGCCCCACCAAGCTGGCGAGCTGGGCATAATGCAGGAAGCAATCCCAGCTCGTTTGAAGTTTCCCTGTTGCGGCCTCAATCTTGTATAAGACATCGAAGCGCATTTGAATGGGGTGGCCACCATCGTGCAACGGATGCACCGACGAGCCGAGTAGATATAACGACTTTCCATCACGTGAAAGCTCCAAATAATGGTGATTTGAGAGCTTCCTCTGCCAACGGATTGTCATCTGATGGTCGAAGTAGGTTATGCCGTCATCGAGCGCGCTGATGACGTCACCGTTGTCGAGAAAAATGCACCGTACCCCGGGAAAGGTACGTATGACTTTTCCGGCGACGTCGAGAATGGTGCATTCCGTGTAGTAGTGCGTGGTTGTGGCGGCCGGCAGCAGGCCTGGCACCAGACTCAAAAAAAGAGCAAACAGTGAAAATCGCGCCACGGCTCAGCTTACTCTATTATCGACAAATACGTCAATTCGAGGGAATCTTTTCGAAGAATGCATATTCTATTTTTTATTATAACCGCTCTACCCCACTCGCTGCTGGCCGTAGACCCGCTAATGATTCCGCCGCTGAATTTAGCATTCGACCGGGCGCTGGTTCGAAGCGAAAAATTCGAGCTCCAGCCAAAGTCCGACTCCGATGCCGATATCCTGCGCTCATTTCGCGGCGACAAAGGCGAGTATGTGCGGGTCATTGAACGTGATGGTATCGACCCCAAAGCCGCAAATGGCTTCTTCAAATCAAAGATGGTCCAGATCAAGATGTTGTTTACGCCCCAGACCGTTCCCTATTCCGGAGCGATTACCATCAGCGCGCAGTGCCTAAGTCAGGCCAGGCTGCAAAACAAGATTCAGGATCACAAAGGCCAGCGATCAGTTTTTTTTCAGCTGAATGCCACCGAAAATTTCGTTTATGGAACGTGCGCACCCGAACAGGAGAAGTTCGCCAGCCAGTACCTGCTGCTCTACTGCAAAAAGGCCAAAATATTTTATGAGCTCAAATTTTTTGCTCCGAAAGCGAAAACTCGTTATGCGACTCCCGTTGCCCACTGTCTGTAAAGCCTTCTGGGGCTGTCTGATAGCTCTGACGTTAGTTTCAAACATTTCAGCGGCAGAAGGTACGAAGCCCAAAGTCTACTGGTTCGTGCCGGATGGCCTGCGCGCCGAAGACGAGCAGTTCACGATCTACAAGTGGGCTCAAAGCGGCGAACTGCCGAACCTGCAAAGGCTGCTGCGCGAAGGAAGTTATGGTTACTCCTGGCCCGTTTTTCCAGGGCATACGCCAACAAATTTCGCCACTCTCATGACCGGAACCACCCCGGACATCCACGGAATCGCCGATGGCGCGATGCGAATGGTCGGCTATCCACTGAATACTGTCGCACGCGGCGGCTTCAGCTCGCTGGCCAAACTGGTGCGTCCAATTTGGCTCGACGCCGAGCAAAGCAAGTACCTGGTCAGCCTGCTTTCGGTTCCCGGCTCGACGCCGCCTCAGCTGGTCAAAGGCAACACCATCAATGGCAGGTGGGGCGGCTGGGGACCTGATTTTCCGGCGATCAACTTTCATACGCGTAACGACCGCTCGCTGATGCTGGAAATCGGCCAAAACCGGCGTCTTTTCACCTTTGGCTCGGATCTCACCAGATTCCTCAGCGCCAGCTCACCGAAAAACTGGTCGCTGAAAATTCCTACTTCATATTCGCCGCCCCGCGAGCTGACTCTGACGAACTGGGGCGAAACGATTTATGCCTTGCTCTATGACTCCACCGACGATCATCAAGAGAATTATGATCACGTGCTTTTCTCGAAAGACCGGAAACACGTTCTGGCCGACGTGAAGCTGGGTGCGTGGAGCACGTGGCTGCCGGTTACGCTGCAATGGAAGCTTGGGGAGCCGGTACCCGTGAGCACCGAGCTGAAGCTCAAGGTGCTTCGCTTGGGAAAGCGCGATCAGTTCCGAATTCGCTTCCTATACAATAACCTGCATCAATACTCGACAAGCCCGCCGGAAGTTGCCGACGCCATGAACAAAGCACTGGGACCCATGGTCGACTTTGTCGACAACTATCCGCCGCAGCTCATCTACTTCCCCGAAGACAAGAACACCTTTCTCGAAGAGGCGCGTTTTTCACTGGAGTGGCATCGAAAAGCAGTTCCATTTTTGATGCGGAGTCTAAAGAGCGACTTTGTCATTCACAGTATTTATACGCCAAACCAGATGCTGACCAGCCGGTGGTGGATGCCGTACCTGGATAAGAACAGCCCGAAGTATCATGACGTCAGCGAGGAAGCGCGCGCGCAGCTGTGGCGCGAGATGAAAGAGATGTACAAGGGCATAGATGCGATACTGGGCGAAATTCTCAAGTCGGCCGACGATAACACCTACATCTTCTTCAGCTCCGACCACGGCGCACTGCCGCTCTATAAAGAAGTGCGCTTGAACAACCTGTTCGCGGCAAAAGGCTGGCTCAAGTATCGCTTTGACGCCAAAAGCGCCGAGTTTCGCGTGGACTGGAACAAGACCAGGGTGATTTTCTTACAGATGGACAATATCTATATCAACTCGCGGGGTCTGGGCGGCATCTACCAGCGCGAACACGGCGCGGCTTACGAGAAGTTGCGTGATGAAGTGGTGCAAGAGCTGAAGAATTTAAAGAATGAAAAGACCGGAGAAAAGGTCCTGGCCCAGTCCTGGAAATGGGAAGACGCCAAACTCGTCAACCTGCCGCAGGACCGGGTGGGTGATCTGATCGTGGCGAATTCCGCGGGCTACAACTGGGTGGAGGACATTTCAAAAGACGGAATAGTTTTACACGACACGCTGAAGGGCGGCTACAAGCAGGCGGTTTTACCCAAAAACAACAAGGCAATGCTTACGCCGTTCGTGGCCTGGGGCCCCGGCATCAAGGCTGGCCACCAGATGCGTGAGCCCATCAATCATGTCGATCAATATCGCACCATAATGCACGTGCTTGGTATCCCGGCTCCTAAACATGCTACGGGCAAAGTACTCGAAGACATCCTGCGAAAATAGTTGCCACCACTTCATTTCCTCTCCCCCGTTTTAAAAGATATGAAAAGCCTCAGACAGCTCGCAGCTGGTGCTGCGAGAATTCGTTTTTCATATCTTTTAAAACGGGGGAGAGGAAATGAAGTGGTGGGCACCAATTGACGATTTTATAAGTTCTCCTTCTTTTGGCCTAGGTCGAAGGAATCTGCTTGCGCTAGCGTTGCCTTATGAGGGTACGTCCGTACCAGAGCCTGGGTTCCGAGACAAGAGAGGGTCTGCCATGAAAATGTTTCTGCTTATTCTATCGACGCTTTTTTTTGCGGGGTGCGCGACAGTTCGGCATGAACCGCTGCCTGTCAGTCCTACGGCGGCTGGAGTAGAGCACTGGGTTGTTCGCGATGGGTTGAAGATTTCACTTTGGGAGAAGAATGGTACGCAGCCCGAGGCGCGGCCTCGAGTTATCTTGTGCGTGCATGGCGCAACGTGGGCGGGCCGGCCCGACTTTGATTTGCAGATACGTGACTACTCGCTCATGGACGCACTTGCACGCGACGGGTGGGACGCCTGGTCGATAGACATTCACGGCTACGGCCATTCCGACCGGCCCACCGATTCGAAAGACTGGGTAGACACGAAAAGCGCCGAAAAAGACGTTGCGGCGGCTCTCGAGACAATCATGAAACTGCGCGGGGTCGAGCAGGTCGCGCTTCTGGGGTGGTCGTGGGGCACGCAAATAGCGGGTCTTTACACGATGAACCAGCCAGATCGTGTCTCAAAGCTCATCCTGTACGCCCCAATCTGGAAGAGCGCCATGCGAGGCGTGGACGCGCCTAAACCCGTGACCCACGGGAGCCGGGCTAATACCGACGCCAATGCCCGCGAGGACTTCGTACCGGGACAATACGAGCAAGATGTTGTCGATCTTTATGCCCACGAAGCACTAGCCGGCAATCCACGGTCACCGAACGGCGTGCTTGTTGATATCCGCAACAAGCTTCCCTTGCTTGATCCCACACGTATCCGCGTGCCAACGCTCGTGATTCAGGCCCAGCATGACCCGGTATCAACCCTTGACGATATCCTGCCCTTTTACGAGAAGCTCGCCACCAAAGACCGAGCACACGTCTTACTGCCCGCAGGCGGCCACGCGATCATGCTCGAACGCTCACACCGCCGCTTTCAGGCGGTCGTCATGCAATTCCTTGATTCGGACGCGCTTTAAATAAGCGCCAAAAAAACGGACTGGGAACAATAGGGCTCGAGCGACTTCGGTCGCGAACTCCTGCTCGCGCCTCATCGGAGGTGTTTTCACCACAGCTATTCCAAAGCACTATCGCACTTTTTGAATCCGCCCAGGCTCGGGATTGAGTCCACATATCATTACCTTACGAATTTGATGCCACACATCTTGCATTGTACTTCAATTAGAAGTACAATAATTCTCAGGCCGATTCGTAGGTGACATCCATAAAGTCGTCCTCGGGAACCGAATCGCCAAGAAACTCGAAAAGCTGCCAGATCACATTTTGCGCAAATTTTACGCCTGGATAACTGCAACTGAGCTGGCCGGGTTGAATAAAGTCATCGAGGTGAATAGACATGGGTACTAAAACAAAAAAGATCGACGCCGGAAAATACCTCTCGAAAAAATTAGGTCCCATGACCTTTGGCATGTTTCTCCGAGCGATGCGAGAATCAGAGGAAATAACCCTCGCCGAATTTGCAGCAAGGCTCAAGCTCTCGCGCGCCAATCTGTGCGACCTCGAGAAAGGCCGCAAAATTCCCAGCCCCATGCGCGCAGCGACCATTGCCGAAGCAATAGGGGTACCCCCCAAAGTTCTTGTCCAGCTAGCCGTGCAGGACAGCTTCCGTGAGGCAAATTTGAAATTCGAGATCGAAATTCGAGAGGCCTCCTAAGAAGCAGTGGGTTTCGCGAAGCGAGAACCCCACTAACCAAGCAGCTCGCTCACTCCACTTCGATTCCTGTAAGGAGGGCGCCTGCGTCGCCTCATCGTAATGTGTATTTCTACTTAGAAATTGAGGGGTTCCTAACGTGCGCGGCATTATGCCGGCCTGTGCAGCGGTTGACCTAATGCGTTATTTGCGATATGTAGGCACCATGAAACAAATTGTGGTTGCTGCTTTTTTTCTCATGCTCTCAAATGCTTTCGCGCAGGTGCCGCACCCGCAGCCGATTCCGCATCCAGGCCCGAATCCCATTCCGCTGCCTGATCCGGTGCTTTACCCGGTGACGTGCATGACCAGCAACCCCCGGGCCCTCGCCCGCGAGGCGGTCGAGCCCGGCAAGCCCGCTTATATTTTTCCAGACGACACGCGCCTTTCGCTTGGCGATTTTTTGAAAACGCTGCCCGACGGCGCGACGGTTCAACTTCGGGCCGGCACATTCCGCACCGACGCCACGATCGCCTCGCTGCCGCGCGAGCTCAAGCGTCTGCACCTGGTAGGCCGCGGCAGCTCGCAGACCTTTCTGCAGGGAGCAATTGCGCTGCGTGAGGGCTCGAGCGTCGAGCATCTGGGCATGTTAAATGTGACCGGGGGCGTGCCTCGCAATACGATCGACATCTGGGGCTCGTACGCCCGCGTCACCAACGTGAACATCGTCGGGGGCGCCGTGGGCGTTGCCGTGGGCGTAGCCGACTGGGCAGCCGATCCGTCGCTTCCTTCGCCAGGGCCGCTTAGCGCGATGTCGGTGATTGCCTGCGTGCACACTCAACACACCACGGTGGCCGGCGTCTCGCATTGTGGAAATGGTGGCTGGGGCGACGGTAGCATTCTTCGCGACATCGAAGTGCACACGTCGACGGACATGGGCATCTGCTTTGCCGGCGACCGGCTCGAGTACACGCGGCTGCACGTCGTGGGTGGCCGAGTGGGTATCGCAGTGGTCGGCAACTCGGCCAGCATCGATCAGGTTCGGGTCGAAAACACGACGAATATAGGCCTGGAGCTCGGTGGTCACTATGACACTGTGAACCACTCGTCGTTTGACGATATCGGCATCACTGGCATCGCGATTGAAGGCCACAATGGCCGGGTGCTAAATACCACGATTCACAAGGTGCAGCACTTTGGCATCGACATCATGAACGCAAACACGACAGTCGACCATGTGCGAATCTCAACCGTGCTCGACCTGACAAAAGGGGCTGGGGTCAGGATCTCAAGATCCGGCGCAAATGACGCTGTCACCAACAGCAGCTTCACGACCATGCAGTATGGCATCGTCGACCTGGCGCCGCGGGGCTCGACGTTCCTCGGCAACACATTTACGAACATCTTTGGTCGCAACATCTCGACCACGCCGTAAAAAAACGGGGGCGCCTGCGGCGCCTCATCGTAATGTATTTCCACCATTTCTTTTCTCCCCCCCATTTCATATATTTATAAAATAGAGGGGAGAAAAGAAGTGGTGGAAGCAACAGGGAGCGCCTACTACGGTCGCGCCTTCGTGGCGCTCCCTGCGTAGGCTCACCTGCGTTCGCTCAGCAGCGCATCCTGCGCTGCTGCCCCGCGCGCAGTCGCTACGCGACCGCCCGCGGGTCGCTCACTCCGCTTCGATCCCTGTAAGGAGGGCGCCTGCGGCGCCTCATCGGATGTGTTCCCACCACTTCTTCTCTTCTCCTCGTTAAAAAAAATATGAAAAACGAGTTCTCGCGGCAGCAGCCGCGAGCTGTCT
>JBBRLF010000171.1:0-10505 GCA_038231515.1 candidate division WWE3 bacterium | reverse complement strand
CGCGCGTAGCGCGCTCATCGACCCCGCCTAATAAGCCGCCAAAACTGGTTGGTACCTATATCCAGGGCGCAAAAGATAACTGCGTAAGCTGACTGCGGTCGGCCCCAGAGACAGGCCAGGGGCTTTCAACTGCCTATGCTTAGCGGATCATCTCCACGCAGCCGCTCATGCTCAGCAACGAGCTTTGAGAAATCCGAATTTACATCGAGGAAGAACTGGAGATCGGCGTCATCTGGTAGCGCGTTGAGAAACGACTTGAGGCTCGATGCCAGTCCGTTGATCTGGTTGGTGTCCCAAGTTTCGATAGAAAGGCCGGAAAGCTTCAAGCCTTGAACGAGCGAGCCATCGGAAAGCACGGCGCACGCGGGATCGCGGTCGTGAAAAAAGTCCCAATATGGAAGCTCTTTTGAAAGTGGGTATTCAGCTTGGTATTCGGCATGGCGAAAGAGCGGTTTTGCGCCTTTCGTGTTCATGTGATTTACCTCCGGTAGTTAGTCCTCAGATTTAGGAAGGTAGGGCTGATATTCGGTGTCTGGACTGCCTGCCGAGAGGATACCGGGCGTTCTACGAAACTCTCCCCAATGTTCAAGGTAGTTGTCGGGCTTGTTGCGCTTCACGAAGTAGAGAACTCCGGCGATTGCCAGCGTGCCAAGCCAGACAACCGGGAACTTGAGCCGGGTCCCCCCGAAGAGAAGATTACTGATGGCGAGGTAGAGGAAGATCAGGAGAAGGTCGCCGAGTTCAAATCCGAAAAGGCGGGTCTTCGCGTCGAGGGCACGGGGAACTTTAGAAGCTAAAAGCATGTGCGCCTCCTTTTTTTATCTAGCCCGAAAAGGCTTATGCATCACGTCAATATGGCAATGAGGCCCCTGGTTGTAATAGACCGCTAGTGTCAGAGCACGACTCTAATAGTCTAATACGACTGCTTTTTCATTGCTCAAGCCGCCGGTTTGGTTAAGCTACTCACAAACATTCTAAGGGGGGTGGGCAATGCGAAGTTCTCTATTCGCGGTCTTTACCGCGTTTTTAATTTCTGGTTCCGGTAGCGCCTATTCGGCGATTCAGGATCGTGGTCATGTTCTCGACTCGTTGGCGAAACTTGTCTCGCCAACAATGAAGTGTGGAGATCGGTCGTTGATTCAAGGGGCCACGACAAGGCTTAGCTGTGACGCAAGCGCCTGTCAGCTCAAGACAGCATGGAATCGAAGCATTGATATTGAAATGATGAACTGTCAGCCAAACGGTACTGCGGACATCCACTCTTTTGACGGTAAATGGTCCCAACAGACCGGCCCCTTTGCCGCAAATGATCTTCAGAATCAGACGCGTGCTCTTCAACTATTTCTTTCATTTTTTATTCCTGACCCGGATCAGATGGCCGATCCATACTGGCCTCCACCTCAAAATCCATATGATCCAATACCGGGAATGTTTCGGTTCGAGAATGGGGATATCTTCCTCGATACCCTTTCCGAAGTTACATACACTCATGGGGACGAGGACATTCCGGCAGTTAAGATTCACGGAGTCTTTCATTACGCAGCTGTTCCAGAGCGTGCCATTGTAGACTCGAATTTTTCCTTTGACCTGATTATCGCCAAGAACAAGCCTTTCGTGCAGCAGTTCTTGAACTTTACTGTCGCCGATCAGGTTGTCGAAAAAATGCGGAAATAAAGGGGAAACCTGAAATGAAAAAACTAATTCTGTTGCCGCTGTTCCTATTGGTTTCGCACGCTGCCTTTGCAGATGAAATCGACGATATTCTCGAATATTATGACACTTCGAGCCCACCAAAGGTTTCCGATATTCAGACCGGCTCAACCTGGAACTGCCATCGCGTCACTACTCACTATCCAGGAAACTCTGGTGGCGCAGAAGACATTAAGACTGCCCTTGTTTTCTTTCAGAGTCCTGATGGCACGTTCCGCAATGAAGGAGCTTTGTCCCCAAACTTTGAAGATCGCGATTCAACAAATTTCAAATTTAGACCGGATGGCGAGTTTGAGGGAACCTATTACGTGATCGGTGCTTTAGGCGCGGCTAAATTTCATATTACTCGTAAACAGCATCTCGTAGGCCGTCTGGATTTCTGCAATGGTGCTTGCAGAAACTTCGGAGCGATGGACTGCGTGGTTGATCCAAATGTTACAAAGAAAGAGCCTCGCAGTAATGGTCCGCTTGACCTTTCCTATAGTGAGACTGGGATTCGCGGCACAGCCCCCCTGCCGTCGAATTGGGGTAATCTCTCAGATTTTGTCACCTTGTCGGACGGCAGCCTCTTGGCAGGAGCTTATTCAAGAACTCCGCAGAATAAATATGCGGTTGGGATCACCAAATACAAAATCGACGGAATGCTCGACTCTTCATTTGGATCTAATGGGATTCTTTCCTTTGACACGAATGAGGTCGCTTGGGCTTCGCCGGGTTTTGTAGGTTTTCGTATTTTGCCGACCCTTGACGGCAAGTTCATCGTCGTTTCCGTTCGAAGCGTTAGTCGGGATAGCTACTACGATGAGTCGATCGCCATCGCGCGGTTTCTACCAAATGGGGTACTTGATGCGACCTATGGCAAGAAAGGGCGAACGATCGTTCATTTGACCAAGAACGGAGAAGCCGTCATAAACAACGCCGTTGATGCCATTGTTCAAGATAACGGCCAAGTTACTCTGTTGCTCGAACACGGAGCATGGAAAGACACAAATTCGAGAAGTACGTCCCTCGTTCAACTAGACGCGAATGGTTTTTTGTCAAATCAGTTCGGAAATCACGGCATTGCTGAGCTTTCGGATAAGGGGACTTTTACCCCGGCGCACCTGTCCAGTGTCGATAATCATATTATCGTGATGGGTGAAAGACTGAATTACGGCCTAATAGTTCATCGGATTTTACCGGACGGTTCTTATGACAAAAGTTTTGGCAATCTAGGCACGGCTTCTGCGGCGATTGGCTACCAGTATACTAGGTATTCGAGTCAATTCTCGGTCACTGGGGATCGTGACGGAAAAATTACTGTGTCCATCGGATTCCAGAACTCAAGTGGAGTTCGGAGCGTAGGATTGATTCGTATGCTATCCAATGGTGCTCTAGATCCTTCGCTTGGAAATGGGGGCATCGCGCTCCCGCCAATTTCTGGCAAAGACAATGACCAATGGACTGGGACATTCTCAAGAACCGTCATTCAGCCTGATGGAAAGATTCTCTCGACACTTCAATGGATAGACCAAAAAGCTTTTACGCTGGTCCGACAGAATCCAGACGGCTCTTCCGATTCTAGTTTTGGAGAAGGCGGATCAGTCAGGAGTATTTTTCCTAAAACGTCGAGTGCTCTAGCGCCTTGGCTTGATCCGAGCGGGAACATTTACGTTTGGGGGCAATACGGCGATGCTCTGGGCGTCGCGAAGTATTTTAACAGATAGTACTGTTCAGCCTGGTGCAAAAAGGTGGGCTGAGCCAGAAGAGGCCCAACCCAACCCTTATGTCCAAATTCATCTGTCTTTGTTGATCTTGATAACAGCTCGCTCGAACTCATGACTCAAGGCGACGACGAGCAAGATCACGGGTCGCGTCGCGACATAGATCAGGCACCCGAAGGCCATCACATTGACCGCATAGATCGGGAGCTGGGCCGCGAGGTCCGACCCCGCGCCCTTGGCGAAGTATGCCAGCGGATAAATCCCGTAGTGGAATACCCACCAGCCCGCGATCATGGCGGCGTAGAAGTGAATGGTTTGAATCATCGGCGCGAAGACCGCGTCCGACACGGTCGGCTTCTCTTCCATAGCATTACCTCCGTTAGCGAATCATCGAGGAAATGAAATCCGCGATTTGTTGAGCCCCGAACCCAAAGCAGCAACCCAAAATCGCATAGATGATGTGTTGTTTCGCCTGGGGATTGCCCGTGAAGAAACTGACCGATGCGATGCCGAGGCCGATCACAGACAGCACGGGAAGAATGACCCCCGTCAACTGACTCCGCATGTTTTGGAGCGAACCCGCAACGTCGGCAAAGCCGATAGCGGGCAGCAGAAGTGAAACGGCAGTAACGGCAAGTATCGAGAGAGCTTGGACGCGCCTGGGAGTGAACCATGAGCGCAAGCCCATAATGACCCCCAACGGAATAGATTTTTAAGAACGAGGAGAAGGATGAGCGGAGAGGTGGAAGGACGGGGCCTAGAGCCCACGCTCTAGGCCGCTTCCGAAGCCAGGCGCAACGCCTCGGGCAATTCCGAGACGTTGAGCGGGTGAAGAGTCATGTAGATATCGTCTGCCATGAGCACGTCCCAAGAGAGCTGCATCAGGCCGTGATTTGCCCCATCGAGAACGCGGCCTTCGCCGACGTTGTTCCAGAAGTAATGTGTAGACTTGGTTTAGCGACTGGCCATTGAGCGAACGGATATGCACCAGAGTGCGTCCTTTTGGTACATTCGTCAGTGGGACCGTTACGGTGAATGGCACGAGCGCTTCCGCGCAGTTTTCCGATTTCATATCGGCGATAGGTAATACCTCGATGACGTTACCTGCGCTGTAGGTCGGACGAATTTCTTTTAGACTCATACAGGTATTTGAGAAGTTGCCTCGTAGAGTCAGCTTCGGATTCGAGCCGTCCGTGGGAATACGCACCGAAGCTTCAGATACAGGAGCATACAAGAAATCGTCAGGTGCGAGAGTGGTCGCAACCGTGATGCTCATGGCGCCTTTGCGAAGAGTGCGACCTTCGTCATTTTCAACGACGACGGAGTATTCTCCGTGTGGAAGTATGCCCAGGTCTACGGCTCTTACGTAGGGGGTAACGACTTCGGCGCACCAGCACCCTTCGTAGAAGTAGTTGTGGTCGTGAATTCGAATTGTCTTCGTGTCTTTATCGACAGTTGCCACTACCGGACCAGCTCGGTAACAAGTACTTTGGAGTTCTCCGTCAAGTACGACCTGTACATTGTCGTTGTCGTCGAAACCGTGTGGAGTAAATATCCGTTCTGTGACTTTCGTGATAAGCGCCGGCCCGATATCATTTGCCGATGCAATTCCCATTGTTGCGAACAGACCAAGAAGAATAGCAATCATCATATTTTTCATTTTCGTTTCCCCCAGTTTTTCAGTATCAGCTGGCAGTTTGCATTGGACGTGCCAGGCGTCTTAGGCAGGAAATTTGTCGTTTTACTCAACACCTTGAGACAGTAATGCCAGGCGCTGGGACAATAACGCCACCTGTTTTGATTTCGAGATCCCCAAGATGCCGTGATTGCGACCTGCTTCGGTTTATAATAGGATTTATTTGTCGATTCATTTTTGAGCAGTGCAGTTAAGATTGAAGCATGAAGACTTTGACTCGGGAGTAGTCTTTCGCTTCGTTCGATCCGGTGAAATTGGTGATGTAGCAATATGCTTTGAGTCGGGCGAGCTTGAGTTCACTCATCCTGGCGAGCCGGGCGCACGCTCCGAGCAGTACACATACACCGGGTCGATGAAGGCTGCCGTTCCCTCTGTCAGAGTACGTAGCGCCTCTAGTACGAAAAAGCATCGACAGCCCAAAGGATGCGCTCAAATAGTGAATTTTGACTCATGATCGTCTTCCAGGTCGCATGTGGCTATTCCTAGCACTCTGTAAAGCGGACACCAGCCGACTGCCGCACTCATGAAAGGAAGCAGCCCGAAAAGACCCCAGTAGGTTTTGCCGTAAAGACCCGCCGCTACAATTAGCGTTCCTGCAATCATTCTGGCGACCCGATCAGACCCGCCAACATTGGTTTTCATAGGCTATCCCCCTGTCTTGGTGCGATGTATGGAATGTAAGGCAACACAGTTAGCGCCTTTAGGTCGATCCCGAATTTCAGTTCGAAGCCGACGAACGATCCGGCATTGGGTGCCAGTTCGCCCTCGAACCGGGGAAACTCATCGCGCGGGTCGGCTGCCTTGAGCTCAATGGTCTGAGAAGTGTCGGTATCGCGGTAAAGCGTAACCGACCGTGGGCGAGATGCCTTTTCGGCTGGCTTTAGATTAAAAATTTCAATGTGGCTTGAGTTTGGATCAAGTTTGACCTCGAACTTCGAGGCTTTATTTTCAACGACCTGGCCGCCATGCGGGCCGCGTACTGGTTCAGTTGCTACCGTCGTAGGAATTGGCGTCTGTGCCGCGCGAGCAATGGGGGACATAATTGCGAGTACCAGAACGGTCGTGAATATGGTGGCTGACTTTCTCATTTGGCCCTGCCTTTCGCTTTGTGATTGTGATGGCTTTCTGAAATATCGAGTTTGAAATGATTCCCGTCGCAAAGCATCACGCGCCCATCGTTTTCCGTCTCTATATTCATTGACTCCATTACGACTGTGCTTGGCAGCTCATAAACCATGAGTGTGCCAGAACTCAGCGCGCAAATTTTCGTGCGCTTTTCGCCCTTCTGATAGGTCGGAACATCGAATTGGTTGCGAATCCAGGAGTATCCGGTGACCTTTGCAAGTCCTTGTTCAAAAGCATCAATGATTCCCGTGAAGAAGCGCGGATGGTCTTCTTCAAATAGCCGTCTATGAACAATGAGAACCTTTTCGCCTTGTTCGAGAATCATACGCACCTCTGGCATTAATAAATGCAAGGCTGGGGCCAGCGCGGTTTTCACAGCGTTTTGGTCTATCCGAAACTCGGGGTGGGCCGTAATGTCTCAAATATCGAGTGCCAGGTGCAAGGATGGCTCACTAAGCCCAAAGCGCCAGAGGGGTGTGTCTTACGATTGCTCGTAGTATGTCCGTCGATGTGAGTATGCCCACAATGTGAAGGTCAGTATTGACGACGGGCATTGCGTGAATCTCGTGAACAAGCATGGCTTCGGCAATGTCCTGAATAGCCGTATCAGGGGTAGCTGTCAAAACATTGGCCGTCATTTGACTTGAAATGGGGCGGTTAAGATTGGAGCCAGCGCGCAAGACATCCCTGTCAGACAAAATCCCGGTAAGTATTCCCTGGCCGTCGAGTATCGGCAGGTGCTGGATGTGTTCTTTTTGCATCAATGCACGGGCCTCGGAAAGAGTGGCCGCGCCATTCAGGTGAAATACGGATTTTGTCATTAGATCGTGCGCGAATAGGACGGGCTTTCTCTCGGGGGTTTCGGTGCTGGTATTTTCACTGTACCCCTTTAGAGCCGATGGTTTTTTAGGATGATTATTTTCGAAGGACGTTTGGCTTTGACCAAGATTTGGCTTCAGTAACTCGCTTTGCAGAGTGGCTGCAAAAGCAGGGCCTGCGGGCTCAATTGCGGTGATCTTCGCATACGGAGCGGATATTCCCTCTATTGCATATAGTAGCGGCATCGGAACGCTCCGTTCTATAACAGTATCCCATCAATGCGGTGGCCGGCATCTTCCATTAAATTGTGCAGGGTCCAGCGTGCCGGAGTATTGGAATTCGTGAGGAGATCCACCAGTACTTTAAGCATGTCGTCTGTTGTGATGATCCCAACTGTTTTCCCGGAGTTCTGAACAAGCATCGAAGAAACTTTTTCGTGCAACATCCGCTCAGCGACCAAACGAAGATCGGTATTTTGATCGACGGTCAGGACTGGCCAGCCCATATAGTCGCGAACCCGAGCTGCAGGGTCAAATTGAATCGATTCGGACGAGGCTGGAATGCGTGGCTCGTGTTTGATTTCTGAGCTCATCGCGCGTTGCACGTCTCGATCTGACAGCATTCCAACAATCTCGCCGGTATCATTGACTACGGGCAGGTGCCGCAAACGATGAGTCTGCATTCTGAGATAGGCAGTCTTCATCTGCTCACTCCAAATGATGGTGATGAGTGAACGGCTCATGGACTCTTCAGCGAGTTTTATTGTCATGATATTCTTGCCCTTCCTTGTGGCCTGGTGACGTAGCGAACCATTCTGGTGACACCCAATAGTAAGGCCGCGCCCAGGGTGGACATCAGAATGAGTCCCCAGACTCCATACGTTACGTCAATTGTTGGTAGTAGCTCGCCGCCGATGAATGCGCCGGCCACGCCGATCAGGATATCGCCGATGAAGCCAAATCCATGCCCCTCTACGATCCGACCAGCCAAGGCACCTGCGATCAGCCCTGCCACTAAAATTACGAAAATAGTCATGATAGCTCCCTTCGATCTACCGAGATGAATAGCAAGTCTCGGGCCATCGGCAGCGCGGACTTATTTCGCCAGCGCTATAAGTGTGGCGAGCTTATTTGTCTCGTCCTTGGGCAAAAATGCTCCTTCGCCACCCTCGGAATAGGCCTGCGCCAGCTTTGTGGAATATCGCGCGTAAGATTTGCGGGCAAATGTGCTATGTGGGTTTTCGCGAATACAGGTATCGAAGAAAGCATTGTCAAATGCCCAGAGAAGGGGGTCTTGCAGTGAATCATAGGCTACGCCCAACAGATAGAGTGCCTCGCCTCGAAATTTGCCGTGCGAAGTTTTTTGAAGCGCTCGGTGAATGTAGCCGGTAGCGCGTAGATACAGCAGATCGGCTGCTGGGTCCTGGGCATAAAGTTGAACGGCCTCGGCCTGGCTGAACAATGTTCTGGCCATCTTCATAGCCACATCTGGGCTACCCTCGGATTTCGAGGCGCCCTCGTTTTGCCACTGTAAGGCCTGCAGGCGCCAGGCAGTGACGTAGCGCTGAAAATAGTCCGGTATGTCTTTTTTTGAAGCAAGGCGGTCAAGAAATCTCACTACGGAGCCGGGGTCCTGTTTCACGCGCACCTGTATGTTGAGTGTGCTACGAACCGCTCCGGCAAGGTCAATAGAGTTCAGATTATTTCCCGGATAGCTGTCAATGAGCAGGGTGAACTGTTCGAGCGCTTGTTCGTAATTTCGGGTCGACGCGTTGAATTGAGCCCGCTCATAGGGGGACATAGGCAATTTGTCCACTTTTTTTCTGAGGCTCTCGAACTCGGTTTCACTGCCGGACATGGTGTGGCAGTTCATGCAGAATCCCGATATTGCCCGTACATTGGCCCGAAGGTACTCGCCGTGGGACCCTTGCCGAAATGCTGTGCGTGTTTCGTTCAGAAAGCCCGAGAATGTTCCGGCGATTAAAAGCATGCCGGGATCGGCGCCTGCCCGCTCCGTCGAACCCATATGCTTGAAAGCAGCTAGTGCATCAAGATTCTTTTGTATCGCTACAGCGTTGGCTGGATCGTGGAATTTTTTTGGGTCCATGAAATAGGTCTGAAGATTTACCAGGGCGTCGAAATTTGTTCGCATGATCGCCCGTGTTTTCGTCAGTTTCTGGTCGGTAGATTCCGCCAGGGCAACGCCTGCTGATAAATACGCCAGTGCTACCCATAGAGCTCTTCTCATTTTACTCTCCTTTTTTTGAGAACTACCCGGTTATTTTGCGTCGCTTCGCTGAAATATTTCGCTCAGCACCCGCAAAGCGTCGGTATCTGTGAATACGCCGAGAATTTTTCCACCGGGCGCCTTGACGATGGCGCAGCCATATTTTCTAACGGCCATGATGCCGGAAACTCGATCCAGCGCTGCGCCAGGATGCACCACAAACGGGTCTTGGGTCATCACGTCGCCCACCAAAAGAGTGCCGGGGCCGCGAAAGGCCAGTGCGATTTTCAGATCCCGGTCACTTACAATTCCTACGAGTTCGCCTGCCCGGATTACTGGAAGGTGTCGGATTCGATGCGCACTCATAACTTCGGCCGCAATGGCAACGGAATCGTCTTCCTGGATTACGTGGGGCGCTGGCGTCATATAGTTTTGAATTTCGTGCGGATTCTTCATCGCAATATTGATTGCAATGCTTGTTCCAGTTGTATTCAGTGGAAATCCAGACGGAATACGTGGGTGCGGGACTAAATGTCCGATGGCGGGATGGAGATGTCCCGAGTCACGCTTTTGGAAGCAGAATACGAAAGATGGTGCCCACGTCTTCCTGGCTTTTAACGGTAATATTACCGCCCCACGCTTGTACGATGCGGTACGAAGTCACCAGGCCAAGGCCAGTGCCTTCGCCAATGTCTTTGGTAGTGAAAAAGGGCTTGAAGAGATGCTTGAGATTTGCGGCGGAAATTCCCGTGCCGGTATCTTGCACTGAAAGCGCCCATTGGTCACCAGCATCTTCGGTGAAGATAGAAATCACGTGCCCAGACCTGCGCCCTTTCTTTATCGCAACTTCGATTGCATGAACCGAGTTTACGATCAGATTGAGCAGGACTTGATGAAGCGGTTCCGCCTCAGCACGTGCCACGACTTTGATGTCGGCGCTAACGCGATTCTCCAGGCGGATTTCGTCTTTACGCAGCTGATGCATCATTAACTCGACCACGTCGCTCACCACCCCGTTCAAAGCCATGCTCGGCGCGCGTAGCGCGCTCATCGACCCCGCCTAATAAGCCGCCAAAACTGGTTCGGCGCGCGTAGCGCGCTCATCGACCCCGCCTAATAAGCCGCCAAAACTGGTTGGTACCTATATCCAGGGCGCAAAAGATAACTGCGTAAGCTGACTGCGGTCGGCCCCAGAGACAGGCCAGGGGCTTTCAACTGCCTATGCT
>JBBRLF010000170.1:0-10540 GCA_038231515.1 candidate division WWE3 bacterium | reverse complement strand
GGGCATGACCCTGGTGATTGTGTCGGGTGGCATAGACCTATCGATCGGCTCGACTGTGGCGCTGGTGACCGTGGTAATTGCCTGGCTGTTGCGCGCGAATGTGAGTCCGGGCCTGGCGGCGCTGGGTGGCATTGCAGTGGGCGCGGCCTGCGGGCTGCTCAATGGCCTGCTGGTGACGCGCTTGAAAGTCGTGCCCTTTATCGTGACGTTGGGAACCCTACTCCTATTGCGAGGTACGGCCAAGGGGCTGGCCGGCGAGCAGAAGATCGACGCACCGATTTCATGGCTCAACGAGCTGCTGGCCGTGCTGGCGCCCGAAAAGCGCTGGATGATCTTTCCCGCCGGCGTGTGGATCTTGCTGGTGCTTGCGGTGCTGGTGTTCCTGCTTCTGCGTTACACGCGCTTTGGCCTGCATGTGTTTGCCGTGGGCGCCAACGAGCAGACGGCGCGGCTGTGTGGCGTGTCGGTGGACCGGGTCAAGCTGCTGACTTACGTCTTGAGTGCCGGGTTTGCCGGAGTGGCGGGCCTGCTGCAATTTTCAAGGCTCACCGTGGGTGATCCGACGGTGGCCATGGGTATTGAGCTGGACGCCATCGCAGCCGTGGTTATTGGCGGCGGCAGCCTGTCGGGCGGTGAAGGTTCGGTGCTGGGTACGATTGTCGGCGCGCTGATCATGACGGTGATTCGCTCGGGCTGCACGCAGATGGGACTGCCTAACTGGGTGCAGGAGATTGTTACCGGTGGCATCATCGTGCTGGCTGTGGCTCTGGACCGGCTGCGCAGGCGACAGGTTGACCGCTAGCAGCGCCTGCGATAAATGGCTGGGGTGAAACCAAACTACGTGCTGACCCAGGCAAACGCACCTGAACTGGAAAAACTTTTTGAGCATCGAAGCCAGGTGAGCTACTGGCGCGGTAAAATGACAGTCGCGCAGTATCTGGAACGCACGCGCCGCATTTTTCGGCATTCCTTTGCGCGCGATCGCATCCAAATTCTGATCTTGAGCGATGAGCGATGAGCGGGGAGAGTTATGCGCGTCGATGGATATCCTGGACGTAACCTTTCTATTGAATGACTCAGGCGAGCAGCGGGTACCCCTGATTACCTCGCTGGTTACGCCCGAAGCAAAACGGGGGCAGTGGCACGCCAGCCGGATCCTGCGCGAGTTCGAGCTGCAAAATCCCAGCTCGATTTTTTTTCTCTACTCTGACGTCGGCGCAAAATTCTATCAGCGGCTCGGTTATGTCGAACACCCCCTGGCTGAGATTATCGAGGCGGTAGCGGCTTTAGACAAGTTGACGGCTGATGCCCGGCCAATCACGCTTGAGCAGTTTTCTGAAAAGGCGCGGGCCCAGTGCATTGCCTGGGTTAAGGACCAGCCCGGCACGATGATTTGCCTGCCCGATGCCCACTTTACCGACTGGCATATTGAACGCTATCGCAGCTTTGCGGCGTCGGCCTGCCGCACGTTGCCGCCTGACCTCTTTTGGCGCGTTGACCACGAAGTAGCGTCTGGGGCTGGCCGGGTGGAACATGTCGTGGCGGGCGTGCCCGACTTCCTGGCCTTGCAGTATGATTGCCTCTGGCTTACGCCGGGCTGCAGCGAGTGCCTGCAATTTGTCCACGGCCTTGCGCGGCGGCTTGAGCTACCGATGATACGTTACTGGTCTCATGGCAAGGCAACCGGGGATGAGGACTGCATTCCCATGGTCAAGACCGTGGGCGCAAGTGTCGCTGCGCGGCTGCTTACCCCGCAGATCTGTACCTGGTTCTAGAAGGTTTGAAGGGCCCTTTGATGAATTGCCGCGTCCATGAGCGTCCACGTCAGCTCGAAGTCGGTTCCGTCGATGTCCTTCAATTTAAAATAGTCGCGCGTGGACTGCGGCGCGCCGGGATGCGGGCCGGATAGGATGACGAAGCTATTGCCCGACCACAGCTGTGAGATTGCGGCATCGCCGGTGGGATATTGTGCGATACCCATGTTGGGGCCGGCCGGAACGGTCGGACCGCCGTACCAGATCAGGTCGCGCTTGCTGCCATCGGCAAATGTTTCAAGCGTCATGTCGATGTGCGCCTTGCTCGCGAGCTCGTAGAGGTCGAGTAGTGGAGTGTCGACGATTCCGATCGTGTAAGAGGCGTTGTGGCCGGCGGGAGCGGCGGCGATGAAAGCGCCGGCGCAAAAGCCAATCCAGCTCACGCCTCGTTCCTGAACCGCGCGTCGCAGCTTTTCTTTCGTGCCAGCAGTGAGGCTGTTCGCCTGCTTCAGGGCAATGCCCCCTGGCCAGACAATGGCGCCGTACTGCGCGAGCTCATCAAGGGACATGGCATTGAGCTCTTTGGACTTCACTTCGCGATAGGTTGCGCCGTGGGCGGCCAGGATTCGTTCCAAAGACGGAGCTTCGGGCGACCAGGAGCCGGTGCCGTTAAAAACCAGCGCATCAGTAGCGAATTTGCGGGTTCCCTGGGGAATCGAAAGTGGTCCTGACGCTAGCCCAACTCCTACGGTCGAGTTGTTCGATCCGTCGCCAGGGCTCGCGGGCGCACACGCCGCAAGGGTTGCTGCCAGGGCCAGACTTAGAATAGCAAATTGCATTTTGCAGACCTCCCAATCAAATGCGCAGCTGATTCGGCGCAAAGAGCAAATCATGCCAGGAGGAAGCAGGGTGCATGCAACTAAAATGTAAAACGCGGCGCGGGATCCACCCCGCGTCGCATTCACGTTCGGTTTTTGAGCGCCGCTCGGGCTGCAATGGCTGGGTATTGGCTCTGGTGGCTCGTACAGAGTTAGTCGGTTATCAGTTGGTATTCGTTCTGAAATGCCCCAGCGCCGGCTTCAAATGCCTCAGGATCGGTAGTTCCATTTTGCAACTGAGGACAATGCACCGGCAAATTCTTTCGCCTGGGTCTGGCCTTGATTGCCCGGCTGCCGCTGACACGGCAAATGGGGATGTTTCCGTATTATTACAAGGTCGAGCAGCAGACTCGTCGACAGGTGCAGCCGGCAAGGCTGACCGGGTTTTTGTGTTTTTTCTACCCGCCGCTGACGCTTGGCCCGAGCGGGCTCGGATCTTGAAATGGCTTTCGGATACGTGCAGAAAATTTACCCATCAAAAAAATCCAATCCCCCACAAAGAATTCAGGAGTTCTATACGATGAAAACCGCTAAACAGATGCGCCGACAGTACGTTTTTGGCTTTCTTGGCTTTCTTATTCTACTGTTGGCCTCGTTTGGAATAATCTCGGAAGCGCATGCCAGCAACGCGACTCAGCTGATGTACACAACCGCACCACAAACAGTGGCCGCCGGAAAGTGTTCAGCGGGCACTACAGTGCAACGTGTGGATGTTTGGCTACAGCCGCAGGCCGTTAACTACAGTACGACCATCAGCTTCTCGGGGCCCGGGGTTACCTTTTACTCGGACGCGGCCTGCACAGTAAGCATGAGCAGCTACGTCATCGGAGTCTGGTACTATAAGACGACTTTTTATTTTCGCGCGGCAGCCGCCGGAAAGCCTACGCTCACTACTTCGGCGCCCGGGCTGATTTCGGCCGCTCAGCTCGCCACCATCACGGGAGGCACTGGCACTCCTGTAGCAACTCGGCTTTTAGTCAGCAGCCAGCCGACCACGCCAGTTAGCGCCGGCGCCGCCAATACCATGAAAGTTTCAGTAGTCGATGGCGCGGGCAATCTGGTGACGAGCAGCACGGCTTTGGTTACGGTCGCTCTTGGCCCCAATCCCAATATCAGTACGCTCACGGGCACGCTGTCCAAGGCTGCAGTGGGTGGCATTGCGACGTTTTCAGATTTGAAGCTCACCTCGGCCGGCACGGGCTATTCCCTGGTTGCCTCGGCGAGCGGCTTAACGAGTGCCACTTCGCAAGCTTTTGTAGTGAATCCTGCCGCGGCCTCCAAGCTTGCATTTGGCGTTCAACCGCCAGCGCAGATTGCAGCGGGTACGGCGTTGTCGCCAGCAGTACAGGTTAAGATCTATGATGCTTACGGCAATTCCGTGAGCAGCTCTGTTTTGTCCGTAAGTCTTGCGCTTGGCAGTAACCCCGGTGCTGGCACTCTTGCGGGCACCCGCACGATGGCGGCAGCCGGTGGTACCGCGACCTTTTCGGATCTTTCCGTCAACAATGCCGGCACGGGCTATACTCTGGTGGCCTCGGCCGCTGGAGTAACCGGAGTTACGAGCAACCCGTTTTCTATCGGAGCCATCGTCATTCCACCCTCGGGCAACTTGATTGTTGATCCTGGCTTTGAAGTGGGTTTGAGCGGGTTCACCATCTATGACACCTCGATCTCGGCTGTTCGTTCCACTGCTTCTCCAATCAGCGGCGCCGCCAGCTTGCTCACCAGCCTGCATACCTGGGGCAATAGTGTGTGGTGGACCAAGACCGTGAGTGGGACCGCGCAGCAGAGCGGCACCTCATTTACCGTTGCTGCAAAAGTTCGTCCGAACTCTTCGACTTC
Organism: candidate division WWE3 bacterium; assembly: GCA_038231515.1. Lineage (GTDB taxonomy): Bacteria > Bdellovibrionota > UBA1018 > UBA1018 > UBA923 > JACQAX01. The sequence goes on along the minus strand of JBBRLF010000170.1, from coordinate 6,066 downwards.
GACCAGCGATTTTCAAGTCTGCGCCGAAGTTCATTACCAAAATGGCACGATCGTGCGCACGTGCACCTCGACGACCAATGCGGTCGGTAGTGTGGTGAACGCAAGTGCCACTCAGCCGCTTGATGCGACCCTGCCCATCAGCACGCTTAATGTTCGGTTCATGCTGAATAGTGCGTCTGCCGTAAGTTTCTCGGTCGATGACGTCAGCGCTGTACTCAATAGCGGTCCGAACCCAAATCCGACGCCAACGCCAACGCCAACGCCAACGCCGACGCCAACGCCGACGCCAACGCCGACGCCAACGCCGACGCCAACGCCAACGCCGACGCCAACGCCAACGCCAACGCCAACGCCAGTTGCGGGCAATCCCGTCAATCTTACTGCCGTCTGGGCAAACGACGGTGGCGATAAGGTCACTCGCGACGAACTGCGACTGACTCGGAAACTAGTGTCCGTCAACAGCCGCGTCTGGAACGGCGCTCAGATCTCGGTCTTCGGTGCGAAGAACGAGGTCGTGAATTTCAATCTGATCCTCGAAGCAGCCAACGTGTCCGCACCTAACGTGTCCGTCACCTTTAACCAGCTCACCGGCCCCGGTGGCACGGTGATTGGCTCGGTCGCTGCATCGGGAAACGGGGTTTTTGACTGGACCCAGCGAAACATCGAGAACTTCTTTGTTCGTTATCTTCAGATCAAAGGCATTGGCGGTCTTTCGTATGACACCTCGTACGACGAGCGCCACATTCCAAATCGTTTCCGTCGCCCTTGGACCGGCGCCGGTCTGGGTTCGGGTAACTGGAGCAGTCGTCCCGACCACGACAAGTATTATCCCGACATCGCCGTGCCACTCGAAGCCGTGCCAAGCTTCACGGTAGGGGCGGCTCAGAACCAGAGCATCTGGTCTGACATCTATATTCCAAAAGCCGCACCAGCCGGTGTCTATACCGGCACGCTAACCGTAGCTGAAGCCGGACACGTCTCGTACCAGATTCCAGTACAGCTGACAGTTCGTAACTTCACCTTGCCCGATAGTCCGACGTCAAAGACGATGGTCTATGTTGGCTATCAGGATATCAACCTGCGCTACACCGGCACGACCTATCCCAACGCCGGCACCGCTCAGGATACGGCAAGCAAGCTGATCCGTGATCGTCACTTCATGATGGCCCATCGTCATAAGATCTCGTTGATGGATGCCAACGATGGGGCAGCGGCCTGGAGCTCCAATGCTCCTCGTCCGGAGTGGATCCCACGGCTCAACGGCTCGTTGTTCACGGCTGCCAACGGTTACGCCGGACCAGGTACGGCTACCGGTAACGGCTTGTATTCGATTGGCACCTACAGCTCGTGGAACTGGAGTAATGGTGGACAGGCTGGGATGAACACCAATACGGACTCGTGGCAAACCTGGTTCAACACGAACTTTCCGAGTGTTGAGCACTTCCTGTACCTGATCGATGAGTCGCTCAACTACGCTCAAACTCAAAACTGGGCAGCAGAGATCAAGGCCAACCCAGGGCCGGGCAAAACGCTGAAGTCGTTTGCGACGGCCAATCTGCCTGCGATGCGCGCAAGCGCACCGAGTGTGGACATCACGGCAAGCTGGATTGACGTGGGCGACACGACGATCTGGCAGAATGCTCACGATGCCGCCAAGGCCGCGGGTCATGAAGTGTGGATGTACAACGGCAAGCGTCCGGCCGAGGGCTCGTTTGCAACCGAAGACGACGGCGTCGCGCTTCGTGAGCTGGCCTGGGGCCAGTACAAGAAAGGCATCGACCGTTGGTTTGCCTGGGAGAGCACGTACTATAACGACAACCAGGGCGGTCGTGGCCAGACGGATGTGTTCAACAACGCCGAGTCGTTCGGTGGTCCAACCTCGATGAACGCGTCAACCGGCATGGTGGGCAGCAACGCCACCAATGGTGAGGGGCTGCTCTTTTATCCCGGCACCGACACGGTCTATCCCGCCAGCAGCTATGGCTTGTCAGGCCCCATCGCAAGTCTTCGTCTGAAGCACTGGCGTCGCGGGATTCAAGACGTCGATTACATCGCGCAGGCCATGGCGATCAACCCGACGCTCACCAATCAGATCATTCAGTCGGTGGTGCCGAAGGCGATCTGGGAAAATGGCGTCGCGGATCAGAATGATCCGACCTGGCAAAAGTGTGAAATTGGCTGGTCGATCGTGCCAGACGATTGGGATGCGGCTCGCGTGAAGCTCGCTAACATCATCGACGGCGGCAACGCTCCGTAAATCAGGAAATAATAACGGCCTCGAAACACCAAGTCACTGTCCCAGCTGGGGCAGTGACTTTTGGCCTTTTCAGGCTAGGGCGTCATTAATACGCCGAGCCGCCAGATCAGGTCAGGGATTTGTTGATGTACTTCGTGCGTAACGGGCAGCTCAGCGCTCCAGCGCACGACGGCCTGTAGCTGATGCGTAAATTCCTGGCTCCTGATATCGATCGTGACGGCAGTGCCGGGCGGGATGGTTTCGTTGAGCGCGATTCCCAGGCCCTTGCTGCTGATGTCGACCAGCACTCCCATGGCAAGAAGCCCGTCGGCGCTTCCCGTGTATTGATTCGTGGCATGGATTTGGACCCACACCCGTTCGCGCACCGTTCGGCGAGGTTCCTGTCTGTCGTGAGGATAGGTGACCATAGCAGCTCTCCGTTTCAAGACAGATCTTACGCCGCAATTGTAACTGAATTATGCCGGTGGCTAACCCCCTGACAGCACTGATGATGCCAAAAAACGGGCGGGGGCTGGCCCGTCTGGTCAGGCGTTGCCCAGCTGAAATCGGGCAGCCCGGTTAAGGTCCGGCAGTAGCGGGTCGATAAGCGCTAGAGGACTTCTATCTCCATGCGGAACTGGCTGTTTATATTTTCAATCGCGCTTTTGGCTCCCTCGGCTCATGCCCGTATTGGCAAGCAGCTGGTGGCAGGTGAGGTGGCGTACTCGTGCCGGTCCCGCGTCGGCGATCAGCGCAAGGACTACGTCATCATGCAAGATGATGCCGGGATTGAAGAAGGCCGGGCCGCGCCGGATTCCGTCATTATCGTGATGTTGCAAAACAAGCACGGCGGCCTCAGCACGGGAGCCACGATTGTTAAGGCTCGTCTGAGAAAAGATCCGCTCGACTCGCGCTACGTGGACTTCGTTTATGACGAAAATCCGAAGCTCAAAGCGGGCGAAGTGCTGCGGGTAAATGTGAACCGGCCCACCCGCTCGATGCTTGCCTTTCGCGAAATGCGGGGCCTGGCCGACGAGTCGATGCCGAAGTCGTACCCCCTGGTTTGTATCGCTTCAAAAGTTTCCATTCACGCCAACGTAAAGCGTCGAAGCCTGGCCTCCAAGGTCAAGCGCAAGCGCAAGCCGATCGAGGGCCAGGACCTGCCCGAACGCACGCGTGGCGAGAAGACGAGCAAGTAGGATTGACGCATAGCGTTTATTTCTGCTCCGGGACTGAAATAGCGACCCTGCTTCGCCTCAATTTGAGGTAGGGTGGCCGCCTATGCAAACCCAGCTCTCCGCGCGTCTGCCGGCTGAAGTGGCGCGAAAATTTGAGGTGCTCCAAAACTCGCTGCGCGGCTGGCTGCGCGAGGGACTCATTGTCGCATTTTCGGGCGGCGTCGACAGCGCCTTTCTGCTTTGGGCAGCCGAGACCGAGCGACGCGTGTCGGGCGGACGACTGCTGGCCTTAACGGCAGTGAGCGAAAGCATGGCCGCTGTCGAACGTGAAGATGCGCGGCGATTTGCGGCCACCTTGAATATTGATCATTCGTGGGAGGACAGCCGCGAGCTTTCAAATCCTGAATATACCGCCAACGATGGCAACCGCTGCTACCATTGCAAGAGCGAGCTGTTTCGAATCGCACACGACGTGGCTGGTGCGCGTGGATTTCGTTTTCTGGCCTATGGCTACAATGCCTCTGATCGCGGCGATGTGCGGCCCGGACATCGTGCGGCGCTCGAGAATGAGATTTTAGCGCCGCTGGCCGACGCCGAGCTTGGCAAAGATGATATTCGCACACTGATGCGCGCGCACGGCCTGGCGCTGGCTGAAAAGCCGGCCAGCCCCTGCTTAAGTTCGCGCCTCATGACTGGCGTAAGTGTGACGCCCTCGAAGCTGCGCGATGTGGAAGAGCTCGAAGCGGTGCTGCGCGCCGGGGGCTTGAGCGTGTTTCGCGTGCGGCTGCACGAGGAAGGTGCGCAGAAGTTTATCCGACTTGAGGTCGAGGGCGGCGAGCTGCCGCGGGCACTGGAGCTGCGCGAGCAGCTGGTGGCCGAGGGCAGACGTCGCGGTTATCGCTGGGTAACGCTTGACCTGGCGGGTTATCGCATGGGTGGGGGAGTTTGATTTTATGGACCACAAAGATTTAACGAATTTGCTCGAAGAAGTTATGCGTGGCGTAGTGAAGCCCACCGAAGCGGCACAGCGGCTTGCGCGCGGGCCCTTTCGGCGCACCGAGCTTGAGTTTGCCTCGCTGGATCACCACCGTTCGCTGCGCCACAAGCTGGGCGAGGTGATTTATGGTGAATCGAAGACGGTGGAACAGCTGGTGGCCATCATGGAACAGTTTGCTCTCAATGCGGTGCCGGTGCTGGCCACGCGCCTGAACGAAGAAAAGCGCTGCGCGCTGCGCGCCCGGTTTCCGCAGGGGCGTGAGAACGTCGCGGGCCGCACGTTTATCGTGAATCACGCCGCTGCGAAAAACGCGAGCAGCGGCGAGCCCTTTGTCGCCATTCTTGCCGCGGGCACGAGTGACGTTGATGTGGGCGAAGAGGCCGCTGAGGTTTGCGTGGCCATGGGCGTGGCGTTCGAAAAGATTTATGATGTTGGTGTTTCAGGCATCCACCGCCTGCTGGGGCGCCTGGAGGAAGTTCAAAAGGCTTCAGCGCTGGTTGTGATTGCCGGCATGGAAGGCGCGTTGCCCAGCGTGGTGGCGGGCCTGGTGGGGCGTCCGGTTTTTGCCGTGCCCACGAGCGTGGGCTATGGCGCAAGTTTTGGCGGCGTGGCCGCGTTGCTTGCAATGCTCAACTCGTGCGCGCCCGGTGTGACCGTGGTGAATATCGATAATGGTTTTTCAGCGGCTTTTGCGGCGTGCAATGTGGTGCACGCGGTACGCGATGCGCACCAGGCGGCGCTGGCTTCGGCTGCCAAGGCTTTGACGTGAGCAAGATTTTATTTTTCGAAAGCGTGGCGGGGGTTGCTGGCGATATGTTCGCGGCCAGCTTCGTGGACTCGGGGCTGGTGACGGCCGCTGAGCTGCAAGACCTGCCACGCCAGCTGGCGCTAGAGGGGGTGCAGATCGAAATCACCCAGCCCATCAAAGCCTCGATGCGTACCACCCACATCAATGTGGGGTGGAAGAATGAGAGCTGGAAAAAACCGCTCGCGGCTTTTGATCACACCCATGGCGGAAAACAAGCCGCCGGTCACTCGCATGCGAACATCACCCCTTCCAGCGCAGCCGAGCACTGGCACACGCATTACCTGGAGCTTGATCGGTTTTTGGGCGCCTCGGCGCTGGATGCCGCCACCAAGACGTTTGCGCGCCTGGTTTTTCGGCTGATTGCCGAGGCCGAAGCTGACGCGCACGGTTTGGGAATTGCTGAGGTGGCTTTTCACGAGGTAGGCGCGGTGGATTCGATTGTGGATGTGGTGATGGCGGCTTACTGCGTGAGTAAAGTGGGCGCCGCAAAATACTTTGCCACGCCCGTGAAGCTCGGACGTGGTCTGATCAAGATTGAGCACGGCACACAGCCCGTGCCGCCACCGGCTTCGGCCCGACTCATGATCGGCATGCCGGTAGCCCGTGTGCCCGACGCCATTACGCGTGAAAACGTCGAGCTTTCGACGCCCACTGGCCTGGGGATCTTGAAAGCCTTGCAGCCAAAGTTTGTCGATAGTCTGCCCGCGGGAATAGTGCGGGCACAGGGCATGGGTGCTGGCACGATGGATCTTGGCGTGTATCCAAACGTGTTTCGTGTGACCTTGCTTGAGGAAAGCGCCACGAGTGAGCAGCCCGTGGCGCTGCCGTTTGAGACCGATGAGGTAGT
>JBBRLF010000169.1:0-10573 GCA_038231515.1 candidate division WWE3 bacterium | reverse complement strand
TACGATGTGTAGTTCTGACATGGAGTGGTTCCCTTTTCTGGTCAGAGTTTGTGCTCTGGCCGGTTGAGTTTTCTTTCAGCTTTGCTGTCCGAAAGAGTGAACCACTCAACTTTAAATTTCAACTAGGCCGGGGACATCGTCGAAATACTCGGCGGAATGTTTTTATGACGGCCAGCTTGTCGACACGGCTGGCCCCAAAAAAGTTTTGACCGGCGATTTTTTGAAATGCAAAAATGTGGACCCAGGTCAGCTGCTGATCGCCACCAATCACACCTACGTTCTTACCGTTTATGAGGTTCCCACAAGCGGCAGCCGCACTCAGGTGGCCACTCAGAGCCTATCACTTTTGGTTCAAGCCGATAACGTAAAGCCCACCTGGACCGTAAACAGCCCCGAGCTTCCGCTGCAGAACAGCTACATGAAGAAGCTTCCGCACTTCTCGGCTACGCTGACTGAGAGCCTGGGGTTTCTGGATAAGTCTTCGATTGTGACCATGGTTGATGGCGTTGACGTCACGTCACAGCTTCATCTCTCAAGCCCTAATTCCGGCACGAAGCTTAAGAGCGTGCTGGTCGACCAGGGCAATCTGAATCCGGATCTTCCCGAGGGCGCACATACCATTACGCTTTCGCAGGGTAAGAACTTTGGCGGGCTTAACGCTGACCCGGTTTCGTTCAACGTATTTATTGATAAGACCAAGCCAGTCGTCAGTATCGCTGGCAGCACGATTACTCAAGGACACACGTCCACCGTGGTGGAAGTCTTGAATTTGAATCTGGCGGTGACCGAAGCCTCGGGGCACGCCACAACTACCGTCACCTTGAATGGCGCTACGGTTTATTCAACGACTCAGCTTTTCGCAATCGTGCCACTCGATCTGGTGGTCGGGGCAAATAACATTGTTGTGAGCAGCATTGACCTTGCGGGTAACACTGCGGCCAACGTGACGATGAACCATGTCGTGTTTAACGGCATGGTGCCGCAGATTGCCTCGCTTACTCCGGACAACGGTTTGCTTTTTAACACCCGCCAGATCATGGTGCAGGGCACGGCGTCGTCGGCGATTGTTTCGGCTACTGCGAATGCCACACCCCTTGAAATTGCCGCGGACGGCGTTACGTTTTCGGGCTTAACTACCCTTCCAGCTGATGGCAGCCAGACAATCAATGTCGTAGTTATGAATTCCCAGGGCAACTCTTCGAGCCAGACGATTTCGGTTTTGATTGATACGCTGGTACCCGTACTTACCCTTTCGGCAAATATTCCCTCTATTACTAGCCAGGTAGTCGCTCAGTTTACATTTTCATCTAGTGAAACACCTGCCGCATTTAAATGTTCGTTAGATGGCTCAGTTGCTGCCGTTTGCATATCACCGATGGAATATGCAGGGCTTTCGCCGGGGCCGCACACGTTTAGCGTACTAGGAACTGACGCCGCTGGAAATTCAAGTGCAGCGAGTAGTTTTTCATGGATAATCAATTCAACCCCGCCTGTGCTTACCTTGGTCGGCACAACCCACGACGGTATAGTGACTAGCAGCAGCTCATTTTTGGTGAGCTTTGCCGTGGTTGACGGCTTGCCTACGACATCAACCGTACTCGTCAACGGACTGGTGGCCGGCACCTCGACTTCGTTTTTGCCAATTATCACTGTGCAGCTCATGACCGGCGTGAATTTGATTGAAATCGACTGCATCGACCAAGCGGGCCTGTCGGCTACACCAATAAAACTTACCAACGTCGTTTACACCACCGCACCACCCGTCTTTGCGTCGGGCTCTACACCAGACAGCGCCCACCCATACCTGCAGTTTCCCCAGGCAGTCTCAGCTCATCTTAGCAGCGCGGTTGCGACTCTGGATACGAACTCCCTGCATGGGACTCTGAGTGGAAAACTCGTTACTGGCGCTTCAATCAATCAAGACGTGACTTCACTTCTGGGCGTGACATTGAATTCACAAGGTAACAGCGCTACATTTAGTGGGTCATTAGGTAACCTTGTCGAAGGACTTTATACTTTGACCCTTTCCGGTTCTGATCTGGGCGGTAACGCTGCTCGTCCCTTGATTTCAAATTTTCGGATTGACCGCACCGCCCCTGATCTTGCTCTGGACGCGAAAGATGGGATTACAGTAGTTAAGCAAGACTTTGTATTTCATGCCATTGCAAACGATCAATCACCCACGGTCACCACCGTAACTCAAAATGGAAATCTGATCTTCACCTCGCCCGAACAGGCGCTGACTCTTCCGGGAGCAACGGCCACACTTTCTAGCACAAACACTGTGCAGGCCGCTCCTGGTCGCGCGGCATTCAGTATCGATACCGGGAGACCGGTAACGAGCATCGTGACAAATGGAATAAATGGCGAAGCTTTGGTCAGCGCCGACGGCACTGTTTCCTATAGGCCCGATCCGTCGAAAATATTCATCACGAAAAAGATCTCGACTGGGTTTGATGGCTCAGACGCCAATGGTCCAAGCCAAGTGGCATTTTTTTCAAATGACGGCTCAATACTTGCGTTTCATTCAAATGCCACGAATCTTTTATCATCCAATCAAAGCTCAAATCCAAATATATTTTTTTATGACATGAAATCAAGCCAGCTGAGTCAAGTCGTAACAGCAAATGGCTCGCCACCGGATAGCGACGCGAACTTTGCGGGCATCTCGGCTGACGGAAAGCTACTTCTCGTCGGCACAACGGCTGCTAATTTTGAGGCGGGACCAAATCCAAACGACGCCTTATTTGCGGAAGCGTATCTTTACAATCGAACGACCCACCGAAGTACGTTAGCCACTCAAACTTCTAATGGCTCAAGACTTAATGCGACTGCAGCCGGCGCTTTTCTCGCGTCAAACGGAAAATCCGTCGTATTTTCCACAAAAGCAACCAATGTAGTGCCCAACATCACTTATCCCGGAAACGATAATATTTACGTACGCGATTTAATAAATAACACTACCGAAATGGTCAGCGTCGCGACAGATGGCACGCAGAGCAATGACGGCACGCAAAATGACCCAGATGATTATTGGATTTCGGGAGACGCAAACGTCGTCGTGTTCGATGCCTCGGCTACAAATTTGGACTCAAGGCAAACATTTCCAATCCCATCCGTCTACATTCGCAATCGAAACGCGCACACTACCCAGATCGTGAGCGTGAATAATCTGGGGCAGCCTGCCAACGATTCCAGCTTTTATACGATCGTATCTGATGATGCACGCTTCGTTTTATTTATGAGTGATGCGACGAACCTCTCGGCCGCGGCTACCGATGGCTACACGTACTTGTACGCTCGAGATCTGCTTCTGGGCACAACGAAGCTCATAGATTTCACCGCAGACGGCTCTCCTGCAATCAATGATCATGACGGAACACCGGCCAATATCTATTCATTTTGGATTTCATCTGATGGCAGATTCATCAGTTTTTCCACCGATGCCATCAATGTCGCGGGCCAGCCAGCAACATCCGGCCCCATATATTGTTACGTAAAAGATACTTATTCCAATGTGGTGACTCGGGTGAGCAGTAAGGCCGATGGTTCGACACCGGATCAAAACTGCCTGTATAGTCAGGTCTCCTCAGACGGATTTAGTGCGGCCATTCGTAGTGAAAGTACGGATCTCACCCCAGCGCCACCTTCGGTTGTTCCAAATATATTTATCGTGACAAGAAACGACAGTTTTACCGCTGGTTTTGCCGACGGATCCACGCAAGTCGTGACTATTCAAGAACCGATCACGGGCTCGAGTCTCATTCAGAGCTTCAAAGTAGAGTCAGTCCTTACACAGGGCCAAAATCAATTTCAAATTCAAAGCGTGGATGCGGCCGGTAACCAAACCGCACCTCTTACATTGAATGCTACCCTTAGTAGCACTATTACTCAGCCCGCCATTTCAATAGATTCACCCCAAAGCGGTGCAACCTTAGCCGGAACAGTGGTTCCCGTCTCGATTTCGTCGAACTTTCCTTTAGTCTCCGTCACGGCGAATTATCAGGATCTTCAAGTCGCCCCAGACCAGCTCTCTGCATCGGGGTCGGTTTGGTTTTCTTCGGCTGGAGTAAATACTCTGGCGGTTTCTGCCCTAGGCTCAACCGGCATCTCAAAAAATGAGTCGGTTCAAATCGTTCTGACGCCATCCGGCACCAAGAATCAGTCCCTCGCTATTTCTATAGAGGGTGGGCGGGCCGTGGCCGTGCAACCGCCAGCTGGTCCGAATTTTACTGGCTCGACGGCACAAACACTAAGTCTCATCTCGCAGGCCAACGCACTACTTTGGATTGCAGCTGGAAGCACAGGCATGCAGCAAAGTAGTGCCTTAAGCCAGATCTATTCTCTGACCCCCCAGATCGCCAATGCGTTTTCGCAGGTCAATTCCATGACCGTCGATCCAACGCTGCTCGCGCAGATCCAGACAACGATTGACTCTTTGAACACACTTGCTGCAACGCAGTCTTTGGGCACACCGGATACTTCGCTTCTTAGTCAGCTGGCCCTCCAAAGCTCTTCAAACAACCAGTCCCCGCAAACGACGCTGCTCACCGGAAACTATAATCCGCCAGTCTCGGCCCTGCCTTGGTCCTTTCGCCTCGCACTTTCACTACCGCCTGTGCTTTTGGGTAACTACGTCTTTGGCGGCACTGCAACCTGTACCCCGTCACAAGTTGCTACGCCTCAAGATACAAGCCAGCTTGTCTCGAGCACCGACCTGTTCACCAAAATCACGCCAGCTGTGCAAAAGCTTGCAACCAAGCTTGCCACGCCGCAAGCCGCTCTTGGCTATGTTCGTAACGAGCTAAAACTCATGACCCGGCCAGGTGCGATTCAAACGGCAGAGCAGGCCCTGCGTTCTGGTTCGGCAACGGCAATCGACAAAGCTACGACCTTAATCGCGCTTCTGCGCCAAATGGGCGTTCCAGCCGAGTATCTCTTCGGCGAAAAACTTGTCACACCCGCCTACCTTCAAAATTATTACGGCGTAGGCAGCGGAACCGACGCAGCTTGGGCGCACTCAACTTTATTTAGCAACTATTTCACGACAAATGGTCCCGGCGGACTCTTTAACCCATACCTGATGCTTCGTGTTCAGAGCGGCCAGACTTATTGGGTGATGCCAGCGGTTTGGGTACATGCGTTTACGAACAATACTTGGGTCATGCTTGATGCAGCGCTTGCACCGCACGAATACTCGGCAGGTAGCTTGCTTGAGGCGCCGGTAGATGCAAACGCCTTTGCGGCGGCCTTCCTTTTTCAACAAGACGCCAGCGGGCAATTTGTCAAGAATGGCGACCTGCTCGATGCACTTGCAACCAACTCAACGGTAAAGCAGACGGCATCTTCCGTAGGCATGATCGACCAGGGCTTGGGTGTCACAAGCCAGGCAAACCCCGATCTGCTGTCCGCTGATGAGTCGGCTGCAAATGGCAATGCACTCTGGCAGCCACCCTGCATCGAAGTACAGGCGACTTCGGTGCCAGTGAGCTATCAACTCACCTCGATAATGCTAATTCGTGACGCCAGCAATAATAATACGTTAATTTCGGTACAGATGCCAACTGCTCAGCAGCGCGGCGCAACTATCGTCCTTACCAACTCGGCCGGCCTAAATGGCACGGGGGCTACCGGTAGCGGCACTCAAATACTCGCGGCCGATGGCCTCACTCTTGGGTCTGCTCCAAACATTGCTCTTGGCGCGCCTTTGAATATCGATCACTTCATCGCTGACCCAATTCGCTATAGTAATACGACTGACGAACGAGTCCTCACGGGCATCCAATCTGGTGGCGTACAGGTAATCTTGCACGCCGCAGCACCATACGTTGAAAGTGATCTCGATGACGCCGCTATAAACGTAAAGAATATCTCAGCAGCCGCAGCAGTCGATCAAACCCAACTCATGACGGCACTATTGAAGCTCGCAGGCGTTTATGGTCTGGTTCGGGGAACCGAACATGACCAAGCTGAAATTCCAATTCGAGGAGTTTCGCATCTAACTCAAAGCCTCATGGTCACTTTTAATAACACTGGAGTGCCGACCCGAGCCGGCGCATCGACTATTGGTATTGGTGGCGGCTTGATACCGGTCAGTACCGGCGGGAGCACACCCACTGGCGGCAGTGGCGCCGCAACCGGCACCCCCCAGCCGACGGCAAATATCACAGAGCCATCTTTTGACTACCCCATGATACCAGCGGGAAGTATCATCGACTGGCAGCTTGGCGGACCTTACTACTCTCTCTCTGGAGGTTTCTCGAACTACGACAGCTACGTCAATATTGCTCACGCCAAAGGTGAGCTGGTAATTTCCGCGTCCAGTACAAGTAACGAAATCTGGCAAGAACTCTTCAATACGCCCGCAGTGTCGGCCGTTTCACTTCTGCAATTGGCGGCGAAACAAAACGCGTCGAAGGTCAATGGCACTCAGCTGACAAGTACAACCGAAGATGCAATTTTTAGTCAATTTCAATCCGCAATGCTTCCATTTAAGCCATTCTTGAAATCATTTGAGGCTGAGCAACCCTATCTCTATTCGACCATTAATGCGGTCACTCCAACAACAAATGGCTCGCTGCAATCATTTTCCGGACTAAGTTTCATACTCTTTCCGAGTACTCCAACAGGGCACGCAGGGGCGTTTATTGTCAAAACATCAACACCCCAGAACCCAACATCTTCGTTACTTGCCGGTGCGATCGATGACCCGGCATGCAGCCCAGGTGACCCTATCTGCGCTCCCCTGAATAGCTGCCCCGAAGGTCATTCCGGATGCGCAGATGCCTTTGATGATCCAACTGATACTTATACTTTTGCCGATAACGGCACCATCAACAATGATTCGTGCAGTTTTAGCGATGACCCACGAAGCTCGCGGGGCTATACTTTTCACGACGGCCCATTTGCCAGTGAGGGATGCAATTGGTCAACTGAATTACACGCCTGCGGGTTCGCCGACGCCGTCCCGGGAAAATATACTCAGGCTGGGCTAACACTCGCCTGTTATATTGGTAACCTACCTGGTGACGGCGCTACACCTGACGGAGTCACTCCCAACGATACTCCGGACCACGGCCCAGATTCGCCCAATAGCGGTTGCCCGATCACAAATTCCACAGGCTCCATGTGGCACCAGCTCACTGATTTCGTAGTTAAAGGCAGGACGCAAGCTACGACAATTGAATTTATCCGCACATATTATTCCCGACCTTATTCTCCAAAAGGTGATTTCGATTCACACTGGAGTCACAACTGGGAGACCAAGCTCATTGGCTCAGGCTCATCCAACATCACCTGGATCGACCAAAAAGGTGCGGCTTGGTACTTTAGACGCAACACGGGCGGCTCGTTTACATCGCCCGCCAGCTCTGGCCTCACGCTTACACAAAATTCTTCGACATATATCTTGCATAAAAAGGGCGGTATCCTACTTACTTACGCTCCGCCTACTTCAGCGGCACCGACTAAAAGTCATCCGCAAATCGACTCCGCGGTAATGACTAATATTTGCGCCAAGACTGTATTTCCTGATCTTTGCATGACAAAGATTCAAGGTCTCTGCGGCTCGCCCCTTTATCCAAATCTTTGTGCGAGTATCCTGCCAACAACTACGATTCCTTCTGCTTCCGAAGTTCCGCAGGGCGCCTTTATCTCTTTGAGTGAGCCACATGGTGACGCTATTACGGCGGCCTATTTAAATGGCCAGCTCTCTTCCCTTAGCAACCAGTTTACAGGTACTATTACCTTTGTGCGAAACAGCTCGGGGCAAGTTACTCAAATCACGAGAAATCGAGACCAACTGACCCATTCCTACAGCTATGACACTTTAGGCAGACTTGCATCGTCGGCCGACTTCTCGGGAAGCACCTATGCTTACAAATATAACCCAAACCAAGCTAATACCAATGCTAATGGGCTACTAAGCTCGATCATTGATCCCCTCGGCCGCCAGATTACCTTTACGTATTATAATGACGGAAGAAATTTTGAACAGACCGAGCCCGGCGGCGCCTATCGAGCTTATGTCTACGGTCTCGACTCGGTGACCGGCCAGCGCTGGACACGCGAAAAAGATCTGGGCGGCAATACTATGACTTGGTACTTCGATGCCGTTGGCAATACGATTCAAACCATAAACGCAGATGGCTCGCGCGTCCAACAGAGTTGGAACCAGCTTGGGCAGCTGATGACACGGACTGATGAATTAGGATTCACGTCTCAATTTGATTACGACTCACACGGCAATACAACATTTATTAAAAAGCCGCTTGACGCCAATGCCACGAGTATTTCCTACGACCAAACTTTTGACAAGATAATAGAAATCAAGCCTCTTATAGGCTCGTCCACAGGCTTCAACTTCAATCCAAGCACCGGAGATCTTACAAATGTCTCGCGGTCCGATTCTTCGGGCGTATTATCGCTAGGCTTTACTAATGATGCTTTTGGAAACATTCTATCGGTAAACAACGGTATTGCGAACTATAGCAATCAAACCGACGCCAACGGCTTATTAATAAGCAGTTTTGATTTACATAATCCATCCACGCTCATCAACGACGCCAGAGGTCGGCTCATCACGCGAACCTATCAAAGCGGGCGCGTTGTTTCCTTTACATGGGATGACTTCGACCGCGTGACTGCGGTCACCGACAGCGCGGGACCTTCGATTTCGAATGTCTACGACGTAATGGGAAAACTTCTCTCGAAAACGATCACGCCCATCGGTGGCGGCGCAGTGCAGACGACTTTTTACCAATACGACGTGCGCGACAGACTCGTGGCAATCACCGATGCAAAAGGACAAGTCACGCAGATCGCCTACAATATTATCTCGGTTGGATGCCATGTGCGCGATAAGGCGACTTCGATCACAGATCCTAAAGGCCAGGTCACGGCGATGGCCTACGACAATCGCCAACGGCTCACGCGTGTGACCGATGCCGATAGTCACGTTACGCGGTTCGAGTACAATGCACGTGGCGACAAAACGGCGATCACCGATGGTGACGGCAACCGCTCAACGTTCTCCTTTGACGGCAATGATCGGCTTGTGCAGCAAACGATACCTGTCACCATGGGTGCGAGCGGCGGACCGGTTTCGGCAACGCAGGTCATAAATTATTCTTACGATCCGGCGGGGCGGCGCATCTCGACAGATACCTATGCGCTTAGTACCCAAGGGCTTTCGCATTCCACAACAACGCTCGTTTACGATCCACTTGATCGTGTAATCCAGAAGACGATTCAGACGGGTTCGACCATCGAGGACAACTCCACTTTCACTTATCAACGGCAGCTCGATGTTGCAAAACTCGCAACGGCCAGCAACTCGGTTGAACAGTTGAGCTTCGCCAACGAGAGCGTTCCACCATTCGCGAACACGAGCTTTGGAATTACCGCAACTGATCCGAACAATGCGCTTGGCCTCATGCAAGGCATATTCAACGTGGCTCGCGACGTGACGGGCAACATCGCGGCAGTCGGCGGCCCCGCTGGGCAGCTCTACGCGGCTTCTTACGATCCAGCGGGACGACTCACGCAAATCCTCTCGAACTTTGGCGGCAGAAATTATTCCACGGCTATCGGATACGACGGCAACGGCAGAAAATCGACAGTCGCACATTCGACAGGACTTACTGGAAACTTTTCGTATGACCTCTTGAATAGGTTGACCGCTGTGGGCCACTCGGGCTTCGACGGCCAGGGGACACAGACGATGAGTGAAACCCTCGCTTATGATCCTGCAGGAAATATTACGGCACTTACACGCGAAAGCGGCAGCTTTGCGCTTTCCTACAGCAACTCAAATCAACTCATCTCGTCTGCCTTTACGGCGATTCCGGGCACGAACCTTGGGCCGCTTGTTAATAGAAGCTTGGCATACGATGCGACTGGGAACCGGGTACAAGATAACGTTAACGGGGCCGGAGCTTTTTTTGCGAATGCTATTATTTCGGATGCGTTGCATTCCTACCAGAATGACAGCCAGGGTTTGGGCAACATCGTCCAACGAAATACGCCGTCGACTAACGTGATAGATATGTTCTCTTACCGTAGCGATGCGAAGATGACGTCTTACGCCAACGTGACTGACGCAAATGGCAACGGGGTGTTTGATCCAGGCGTTGACCAAGTGAACGTCTCCGCGCAGTACGCGTTCGATGCTTTGGGGCGCCGGATTGCGAAAACCATCTCGAAGAATGGGCAGACGTTTACGCAGAGCTACGTTTATCTTGGCGACGAAAACAAGATCTTGCTAGGCCAAGCTGGTGATGGCTCAACTACGCTCTACCTTGATGGGCAAGGCATAGACGAGCACTTGGCCGAAATCTCCCCACAGGGTGTGAAGGCATATGTCACGGATCACTTAGGCTCGGTGCTCAATGGAGCTGCAGCCGGACTCACGCAGACATTCGCTGCATTCGGCGAACGAACTGACCAGACGCCGCTCACCGTTACGGCAAGTTCGCCAACAGTCCTATACGGATTTGCCGGGCGACAGCTTGATGCTGAGTCAGGACTCTACTACAACAGAGCGCGCATGTACGATCCGAGCGCGGGACGGTTC
>JBBRLF010000168.1:0-10576 GCA_038231515.1 candidate division WWE3 bacterium | reverse complement strand
GGCGCGGGCTCCAACGTCCTGCTCGCCGATGAAGGTTTTCATGGCCTCGTGCTAAACACGTCCAAACTAGACCGGCATCTCAAAGTCGAGGGTGACGAAATTGAAGTGGGCGCAAGCTGTATGGTCATTCACCTGCTACGCCACTGCATGAGCGCGGGCCTCGCCGGCTTCGAGCTACTCGTCGGAATTCCGGGCAATCTTGGCGGCGTCCTTTTCATGAATGCCGGAACCCGGCTTGGCGAAATCGAAAGCACGATTGTCAGCGTCACCGCCTACGACCTGACCAGCGGCACCGCGCGCACTATTCCCCGCACCGAGCTGCGCCACAGCTACCGGGCACAGCACTATCTGAAACCTCACGAAATCATCCTGCGCGCACGGCTCAAGGGCCGCAAGAGCGACCCGCACACCGTACAGCACGAGGTGCAGTCGCTGCTCGCCACCCGCAAAAAAGCCCAGCCCATCGACAAGCCCAGCTGCGGCAGCGTGTTCAAAAACCCGTCCAAGGAAACTCAGGCCTGGAAGGTCATCGCCGACGTGGGTCTGCGTGGCCACCGCATCGGCAATGCGCAGATCAGCGAGCTGCACACGAACTTCATCGTGAATCTGGGCGGCGCCAAAGCGGCCGACGTCAAAGCGCTCATCGAGCTGGCCAAAAGCCGGGCCAAAGTTCAGTGTACTTTGGACTTGGAAGAGGAGGTGCGAATCGTGCCGCCCGATGGGGGCACGCTGCTCGACGGTGCGCTGGTCGTCTTGAAATAGTCCTGATACTTTTCGGCGTTAGGCGGGCTGATGATCTGCTGCAGCTGCATCACCGCGAAGATGAAATAGATCACGCCAAAAAACAGCATCGCATTACGCAGGGGAATCGCATACGACTTGATCACCCCCCTTACGACGAAGAAACCATAAAACAACAACAAGACCGGCTCGCCAAACTTAAGCAGCGTAAAAAACCTGAGCAGCGGGTAGATCGCCATAATGCGCAGCATTGTCTTGAAGGCCACCGAAAACGGGCGCGGCATTTTGTTGAAGTGGGTGCCCGCGAAAATCAGAATCGAGGTCAGAAAGCCGCTTATAGCGAACTGCAACGGCACTTTCAGAAAATCCGCCAGCACGATCCAGCTCGGCACGGTGGCGACGTAAGCCACGACGGCAGCCGGAATCAGGCTGAGCACCGCAAGAAAGATCGCATAATGAACATCGGCCGGCCCGATATCGCCCGTAAAGTCGCGGTCCCAACGCCGGCCCCGGCCCTGAGCAAATGGATCTTTGGGCAACCCGGTCAGCAGCTCTCTAAGATCGGTTCTCCAACGCGCCACGCAACGGCTAACGTTCTGATTTAATTTGCTCATTTGCACTCATCCTGCCTATTCTGAACTTTGTTGTCAACAAAACCGGTCAGGTGTATTCGCATGAAAACAACTCGAGGATTCAGCCTATCTTTACATCTCTGAAGCGCCGGCTCGTTGGAACTCCTATTTCAACGTCCGAAGCGCACAATGAACGCCTCACCAAAAAACGCGCCCTTGCCGTCTTCTCTTCCGACGCCTTGTCGTCGGTCGCATATGCCACGGAAGAAGTACTGCTCGTACTCATGCTCGCGGGCAGCGTTGCGCTCGGCTACTCGATCCCAATCTCAATCGCAATTATTGGGCTATTGCTGATCGTCGTCATTTCGTATCGGCAAACCATTTATGAGTATCCCAATGGCGGCGGTGCCTATATCGTCGCCAAGGAAAATCTAGGCGAGCTGGCCGGTCTGACTGCCGGCGCCGCGCTGCTGATCGATTACGTCTTGACCGTATCGGTGTCGGTAAGCGCCGGCATCGAAGCCATCACGTCGGCGTTTCCGCTGCTGTTAGCCCACAAAGAGATGCTCTGCCTGATCGCCATCGCCTTGCTGACCATCACCAACCTCAGGGGCATTCGCGAGTCGTCAGCCATCTTCGCCTTGCCAACCTATGCCTTCATCTTTGGAATTCTTGCCATGCTGGGCGTGGGCGCCTATGAGATGGCCTCGGGCAGCTTCAATCGAATTGAACCCAGCAATCTGCCGCAGCTCCAGGGCCTGACGCTTTTCCTGGTCCTGCGTGCGTTTTCGTCCGGCTGTACCGCGATGACCGGGGTCGAGGCCGTCAGCAACTGCGTTCCCGATTTCCGGCATCCTGAAGCCCGCAACGCCTCTCTGACCCTGATCGCGATGGCCACCATTCTGGCCACGATGTTTTTTGGCATCACCTTTTTTGCGCACTTCCACGGCGTCGTGCCCAGCGAAACCGAAACCGTCGTTTCGCAGCTGGCCCGGTCGATCTTTCACACGGGCTGGGCGTACTATTTCGTGCAGATCACCACCATGGGTATTTTGATTCTCGCCGCCAATACCAGCTACGCCGGCTTTCCACGCCTCTCTTCGCTGCTTGCCAAGGACCGGTACCTGCCCCGTCAGCTGGCCAGCCTGGGCGACCGCCTGGTATTTTCCAACGGCATTGTCATGCTGGGGCTACTGTCGTCGCTACTGCTCGTGATCTTCCACGCCAGTACTCATGCCCTGATTCCGCTCTATGCCGTTGGCGTGTTTCTCTCGTTTACGCTTTCGCAGCTCGGAATGGTTCGCCATTGGCAAAAAGAAGGCGGCAAGAACTGGCTGCGCCATGCCGCTGTCAACGCGTTTGGTGGATTTCTGACCGCGATCGTGACCGTCATCTTCGTGGTTACCAAATTTTCACACGGCGCCTGGGTCATCCTGGTACTGCTGCCGTTTTTCATCGCGCTGTTTCTCAAAATCAAAGCGCACTATATCGACGTGGGCAAGCAGCTCTCGCTCATCGGTGCTGATCCGGCCGCCTATGCCGGTGGCGTAAAACACACAGTGCTGCTGCCTATTTCGGGGATTCACAAAGGCGTCATCGAGGCTCTTCGTTATGCCCAGACGATCGCGTCTGACGTGCGTGCCGTTTATGTCGAGATTGATCAGGCCTCAACCGAGCGGCTGCAAGAGGAATGGGTCCGCTGGGGCCGAGGCGTGCCCCTGGTCGTGCTCAAGTCGCCTTACCGTTCAATCATGACCCCGTTTCTCAAATACGTGGACGAGGTCGAAGATTATGATCCCAATGATATCGTTACGATAATCATTCCCGAGTTCGTCACCGCCAAGTGGTGGCAGCAGCTGCTACACAACCAAACCGCCCTGCTCATCCGCACGGCCCTGATTTTCAAACGCGGTAAAGTCGTGACAAGCGTTCGTTATCACTTGAACTAAATCCAAAGATTCAGTAGTGACTCATACCTATGAAGTTACTCATTATTTTGTCCGTCATCGTATCTGGGTTCGCTTCGATTCCCGCTCTCGCAGGTGGTCCGAAGATTGGTTTTATTCTCAGCACCATGCAAGAAGAACGATATCAGCGCGACAAGGCCGTGTTCGAAGCCGCCGTAAAAAAACTCGGTGGCGAAGTCGTGTTCGCCAGCTGCAACAACAATGAACAAACTCAGGCAGCCCAGGTCGACAACCTGCTTTCTCAGGGCGTCAAAGCGCTGGTCATTCAGCCCGTTAATGGCGACACGGCAGCCGGGCTGGTCAAACAGGCCAAAGCCGATGGCGTTCCCGTAGTCGACTACGACCGGCTGATCCGCAGCGCTCCGATTGACTACTACGTCACCGAAGACTCCGAAAAGGTCGGCGAGCTGCAAGCGCAAGCCGCCGTGGAATATACCCACGGTAAAGGCAACTACGTCTTGCTGATGGGCCAGGCTGGTCACAGTGTCGCTGAAGCACGCACTCGCGGCGTACTACGCGTGCTGGCCAAGTACCCCGGCGTGAAGCTCGTCGTGAAGCAGTATCATGATGCCTGGAGCCCCAACCGCGCCATGGCCACCATGGAAAACGCCCTCACGCGCTTCAAGAACGACATCCAAGCCGTCATTGCCAATAACTCGGGCATGGCCCACGGCGCGATTCAGGCGCTTCAAGAGCAGAAGCTCACGGGCAAAGTCTTCGTGGCCGGCGCTGACGCCGACCTGACTGCGATTCGCGACATCGTCGCCGGCAAACAGCAGTTCGAAGTTTTCATCTCGATCACCGACATGGCCGAACGCGCGGCCAGTGCCGCCTTCGCGCTGGCCACGGGCAAGGTGCCCACGCACGACACGCTTACCGACAACGGCATGGGCAAGATCAAGACCGCCAATACCCCGGTGTTCGCCGTCACAAAGAAGAACCTCGACAAGCAGGTCATCGCCACCGGCTTTCACACGCACAAAGCCGTTTACGGCAACTAAGCGCGAGTTAATCCGGCGTGCTTGAATTCAAATCCATTTCAAAGAGCTTCGGCGAGCACAAAGTGCTCACCGACGTCTCGTTTGGAATCAAGCCCGGCGAGGTCATCGCGCTCATGGGCGAAAATGGCGCCGGCAAATCCACGCTCATGCGCATTCTGGCTGGCGTGTATCCCAAAGGCAGCTACGCGGGCACACTTCTGGTCAAAGGGCAGGTGGCAAACTTCTCTGGGGTGCGCGAGGCCAAGCAGGCCGGCGTGGCCATGATCCATCAAGAGCTGGGTCTGTTTCCCGAGCTCACGGTGGCCGAAAATTTGCTGCTCGAAGAAATTCGCGCGACTCACCCGTTTCGCATCCGCTGGGAAGAAGTATTTCAGACGGCGCAAAAATATCTCGACGAGCTTAAATTCCACGTCGATGCACGCGCCAAGGTGTGCGAGCTGCGCACGGGCTCGTGCCAGCTGGTTGAAATCGCACGCGCCCTGCGCACGAACGCCTCGATTCTCATCATGGACGAGCCCACCTCGGCTCTGACCGAGCCGGAAGTCGTGCGCCTGTTTGAGCTGCTGGCCAAGCTGCGCGCCGAGGGAAAGTCGATCATCTACGTCTCGCATCGCATGGAAGAGATCGCCAAGGTCGCCGACCGCGTGGTGGTTTTGCGCGATGGCGTTATCGCCGGAATTGACGACGTGAAAAATCTGAATCGCGACAAGATTATCAAATGGATGGTCGGGCGCGACGTCACGAATGTCTATCCGCCCCGGGAGCCGCTCAAACACGACGGCGAGCCGATGCTGTCGGTATCCCATATGTCGGTGCGGCATGTCCCAACCAGCAAGCAGCTCGTCAGCAACGTTTCGTTGGATATCTGGCCCGGCGAAATCGTGGGCCTGGGTGGCCTGATGGGCGCGGGGCGCAGTGAATTGGCGTTGGCGATCTTCGCTTACTTCGGCCGTAACAGCCCACGGCACGCGGAGTTCGAAGTCACTGGCAGCGTAAGATTTCTGGGCAAGCAAACCAGCTGGCGTTCGCCCAGTGACGCGCAGGACGCGCACGTCGCGTTGCTCACCGAAGACCGCAAGGGCACGGGCCTGTTTCTCAACCGCCCCGCCACCGAAAACATGACGATCACGATTCTAAAAGACCTTGGCAGCGGCAAACGGCTGGGCGTGATCAACAAGCGCGCCGAGCACGCGGTGATCAAGAAGCTGGCCCATGAGCTCAAGATTCGCGGCCCCGGCCTGCACGCCGAGGTTGGCGTTTATAGCGGCGGCAATCAGCAAAAGGTGGCGCTGGCCAAGTGCCTGGCGCTCGAACCCAAGCTGCTGATCCTGGACGAGCCCACCCGCGGCGTCGATATCGGCGCGAAGCTCGAAATCTACGACATCATGGTGCAGCTCAAAAAGAAAGGTGTCGCCATCATGCTGATTTCCAGCGAGATGCCCGAGCTGCTGGGGCTGAGTGATCGAGTGGTAGTCCTACGACATGGCGAGGTCGCCGCGACCTTTGACGGCGGTTCTTTTGACCCTGAACAAATCATGCACGCGGCGAGTTTATGAAAAAGTATATTTCTCTTCTGATCTTCGTTGGAACCGTAATGGTGGTGGGCATTGCCACCCATGGCGGGTTCTTCAGTCCCCGCAATCTTTCTAACCTGAGTCGTCAGGTCAGCATCAACGGCATTCTGTCGGTGGGCATGACGTTCATCATCCTGACGGGCGGCATCGACCTCAGCGTCGGCAGCGTGGTGGCGCTGGCCGGGGTTGTGGCCGGACTGATTCAGGTGAACCTGGGCTACGGCGAACGCGGCTTGTATGGTGCACTGGTGGCCATCGCTGCAGCCATAGGCGTAGGCATGCTGGCCGGTCTTTTCAACGGCCTGTTCATCGTGCGCACCAAGGTCGTACCTTTCATCATTACCCTGGGTCTGATGGTCATCGCCCGTGGCGTGGCACTTATTCTGGCCAAAGGCGCGATGATCGCGCCCATGAGCGACACCTACAGCTACTTTGGAACCGGCGTCATTGGACACACCTGGTCGGCGATTATCGTCGGCACGATCATGGGGGTAGGCATCGTCTGGGCCCTGGCTGGACGACATATTCTTGCGGCCATCCTGACCCTCATCACGGGCGGCGCATTCTTGTACGCGTTTCTGGGTTACAGCGGCGCACCCATTCCCGTGCTGATCTTCGGCGGTCTGGCGCTGGTTGCGCATTTCATGCTGCAAAACACCGTTTACGGCCGCTACGTCATCGCCACCGGCAGCAATGCCGAAGCGGCGTTTCTTTCGGGTGTACCGGTGGAGCGCATCACGATGGGCGTCTATCTATTGATGGGCTGCCTGGCCGGGCTATCGGGCGCTGTGCTTACTGCGCGCCTCGACGGCGCCTCGCCCAACGCCGGCGACCTGTTTGAACTCGACGCCATCGCGGCGGTTGTTATTGGCGGCACGCGCCTGAGTGGTGGTGTGGGCAGCATCGGCGGCTCAGTGCTGGGCGCGTTTCTTATCGGCGTGCTCAACAACGGCATGAGCCTGCTCAACATCGAAGAGTTTTACCAGAAAGTGATCAAGGGCCTGATTATCATCGTGGCCGTCTGGATCGACACCAGGGGCCGCGCGGGTAAAAAATAGGCTGTTGCGCGGGACCGTATTGCCCGAAGTAACCGGACGACCACTTACTTGAGCGGCACGCCGAAGGCAAACTGGTAAACCCAGGCCTTGAAGAACAGGTCATAATACGCGGTGAATTCCTCTTCGACGCCAAAGCCGGCCACGGGCGAAACTCCGACGATGAAGCCAAGATAGGGCACCCAAAACGACGGATGCTGCGTGCTGGTCGAGGGGCTGATCGTGTTGTAGACGCCCTCGCCCTTGGTGTACTGCACGCCAAGCCGGGCACCCAAAAACGGCGAGTCGAACTTGAAGGGCTTCCAGATGCCCCCCAGGCGCGCCCGATAAAGCTTGTCGCTAATGTTGTTTTGAGTCGCAAACGAGTCGACGCCGGTTTCATAAGAGATAGCCAGCTGCCACAGGAAACGACTGTCGAAAATATCGCTGGCCAGCGATAGCCCCAGCACGGAACGCACCGAGTCTGTTTCTTCGGGAGCGCGGCGATGGTAAATCTGAAACCCGAGCTGTGGACCCACGTGCCAGTCGGCAAGTGCGGTTCCTGCTATAAAAAATCCCAGCAGCGCGATGATCAGGGCCCTGACTTCAGTCATAGGTAGGAGTATTGCCCATTTTAAAAGCAGAGGCCCGTTTTTTTACAGCGCGGCAGACAATCCTCGCCTGGCGCCGAGGCTTGCAAAGCGTCCGGCGTCGGGGCAACCCAGGCGGCCCCTTGCTGCTCGAGGCGCGTTAAAATATTCTCCAGATAGTCGCGCGTAAAGCGGGTCGAATGCATCATCATGATCAGAGCACCGGAATTGAGCCTGGGGGCTGCGGCAAATCGCGAATCTATCGTGTGCAGCGCCGCCGCTGCGATTCGCTGGGCTGGTAGTCCCGCATCAGGCCGACTGGCCAGCGTCGTTGCTGATACACGATGGTAGCTCTCGCCCCAGGACCAGTCGGTCGTATCAAAACTCGTGGGTACGATGTCAAAGCCCCTTGCGCGAACCGCCCGGCACGTTGCCACGGCCGCGTCGGCAGGCGCGCCGAAGTCAAGATTGGGATACCGAAAAAACGGTGCCGGCCTTGCGCCGTTCTGCTTGAGTAGCGCGGTTGCCAGATCGACATCCGCAAGAAATTCTGTCTCTGAGCTATTACTCCGCGCCAGATGGTGCGCGGTATGATTGGCCAGAAGTATGCCGGCCTCCTGCCAGCGCAGCATGCTCTGCCAGTCCGCGCCATCCAGCGCCGCCGGATTCAGAAACGCTATTGCCGGAACATGATGGCGCACCAGAATTTCGCGCAGCTGTTCGAAAGCCTCCGCACGCTCGCGACTATCCGAAACAAACCACATTGGCAGGTCATCAAGGGTGAAGACCACGGGAACCCGGGCGGGACGGCCGTCCACCAGCTCGGGGTGCAGCCGTTTCAGGAAGGCCGTCGAAAGCGCGCCTTCGGCAGGCTTGCCAAATACATCGAAGCCCGTGTCCTTGGGATCGTGGGTAATGGAGAGAGCCCAAAGCTGAAAGCGAACCAGCTTTTTCGCGGCCTCCGAGCCGCTGGCCCAGGTGTTCGTGAAGGCCTCATACAGTCGCTTCTGTAGCTCCAGGTCAAGCTTGCCAGTCCAGCCCCAGGGCTCGTGAGCAGCGCTATCCTCGCTGGAATAGCCCACCTCTGAAAAGTAAAGTGGACGCTTCATGCGCTTTGCCACTGCCACGAGCTTGGCTTGCCATTTTTTCCAGCGCGCCGTCAGACTGGCAACAGTGGTGTCGTCCGTGTTACTTTCCGCAAGCGGATAGTAGGCGCTCAGACCGATGAAATCCGAAGCATCCCAAAACGGAATCTGATCGTACTGATCCCAGTTGGCCACAATGATGACTGAAACGTCCGCGCCAAGTCGCTGGTGCATGGCTGCGGTAACCTGGCGCCAGTAAGCCGAGTGGCGCTCCTGATCGGCGGCATGCGTGGCGATGTAGAGACGATTGAGCTCGGTACCGACGATGAAGTCGGTTACGCCGGCACTTTGAGCAATCGCTGCCATTTCGTCGAGCCGCTTGAGATAGGACCTGCCCCAGGCCTGAAAATCAGTTGGCTCGAAAAAGCCGCGCCATGCGTCGTCTTCCGTCGAAAGAATCATGGGCAGAAGACCCGTGGTAAAACCGCGCGCCTTGAGCTCGCGGCCCAGCACGATCACCCGATCTTTGTAATCCGCAGTTGCTTCACACCAGTGGAGCTCATTGGCGGTCCGGGTTTTCTGACAAAGAAGTACTGGAATATTGAAGTGGGTCGCACCCAGCGAGTGGGCCCGTTCGACGTCGACGAGCACCTTGTCCATCGGCTGGCTCATGACCATGAGATCGAGCACAAAGCCGTCGCCGGCCTGTGCAGAAATAGTCATGAACGCGGCAGCAAACGCCAGTAAAATGGCCTTCATAATATACCGGTCTTACAAGCTAAGGCTGGCCAAGGCAAGCCTCAGCTAATGCAATGCGGTAAGATTTCCAGTGCGCCAAAACTGGCGCCACCTTCCGGGCCGGTCCAGCCGGTAGGACCCATACAGGTAGATGAGGATCAGTAAGCCGGTAAGCTCACCAAAAATCGACCAGGGCTGGTAGATCGAATCGTGCCACTTTTTTAAAATGGTCGTCGCCAGCGGAATACGTTCGGTGGCGAAAGGCCAGAACATTGCTGCGTAATCGTTGATCCAGAGTCGATCGAGCAGGAAGTGGCCCAGGTAGGTCCCCCAGAGAATCCAAGGATAGCGCAGCCGCCGGCCCAGCGCCAGCAGCAGTCCAAGAACCAGGCCGGCCACCAGCAACGAGTGGCCCCAAAGACGGGTATGATTCCCAAAAACATTCGGATATAAGACACCCACCGGCTTGTCGAGCAGGTCAGGCAGCACGCTTAAAAACATGGCCTTGCGCAGGTCGATCTTGCGCCCGGTCGATTGATTAACCCCCTGAATAACGCCGGCGGTGATTCCGATATGTCCAAAGAAAAACATTACAGCCCGACAGTACCCCAGAAACTCGTCGATCGCCTACGCCGCTGGCAAAAAAATATACGCGTGCTGAGCAGTCTGGTGCCGGCGCGTAAATTGCCTTTACTCACACCAGCCCAAGCCTTCGGACCCGATATCGAGCGCTTTCGCGACAGCTCGCAGTCGCTGGTGGCCTGGTGGGACAAGCAGTCCCAGTGGTGGTGTTTTCGTGGAACTCTAAGTACCAGCCGTGGCCGCACGCTGGGCTTTCAGCTCGCCTTTATTGACCGGCATACGCAAAATGATTTCGTCGGCGTGGTGCCCGCGTGCTGGCTCACGCCACGGGCTTTTGCGGCTCATCTCGCGATTTCAGACCCAATGAACGGCGATACCGGAAAAACATTTCGCTTCTGGCAACGCGGCGGCCTGCTTTCGAACTCGCTGGGTTTTGCCGCTGACGACCGTTTTCATTTCGAGCTGGGCGGCTGGTACGGTTATCGCCGGCCCGATGGCACCATTACGTTATACGCGCACGGCGATGGCGACAGCATTCACCTCGAGCTGACCGAACTCAAGCCGCTGGTCTACCACGGCCAGGCAGGCTATTCACAACATGACACCGATTCAAACGAGAGTGGCGGCGCCGCGTTTTACTGCAGCTATCCCCGACTCAAAGCCACGGGCCGCGTGCTGCTCGACGGACGGCT
>JBBRLF010000167.1:0-10628 GCA_038231515.1 candidate division WWE3 bacterium | reverse complement strand
GTACGCATGGCCGCGCACGCCCCGACTGACGTGGCTTCCTGACCGATCATCAGATGGATGGGAGTTTTCATCTGATCTTCGTGATAACGGCTTTCGATCGCAAGCTCGATAAGGCGGATGCGCAGCATGGAACGATAGAGCGCGACCAGAAACTCTTTGGCGTAGGGTGCCGGCTTGCCCATCCGCGATTTGAACCCGAGGCCCGAGTATTTGTGTCTAATCACCGTATGAACCCATTGATATCTCTATTCTATCCGCTGTTAGCTGCCGGTGGCAATCCGAAAAGCGCGCTGGGCCAGGTCGCGCGAAGCGGTAAGTCCGGGCGACTCGATTCCCACAAGATTAAGAAACCCGGGCAAATCCTGACTGATGATGAAGTCGCGTTCATCGGATTCGGTGGGGGCCCGAAGCTTTGGGCGCAAACCACACGAGTCATAACTCAGCTGCTCAATGCGAACGTCTCCAAAATAAGAGCAGGCTGCTGCATGAAAAGCTTTCAGCTTTTCTTCGAGGCGCTCTGGTGGCGAGAAGTCTTCTTTTGAAGAGACATACTGCACATCGGGCCCCAGTCGGTAAGAGCCGTCCAGCGCAAGGGTCAGATGAATTCCCAGACCCGCGCCGCCTTTTTTTTTCACCGGATAGATGAGGCGACTGTACCGCTGCGGGCTGGAAAAGCGGAAATAGTCACCGCGGCAGGGAAAAACCTTGTATTTGGAGATGCCCGCCAGCGCGGCGACTTCGTCGACGTAGAGGCCCGAGGCATTCACGACGAGTTCTGCGTCAATTTCGCCACGGGTTGTGCCCAGTCGAAATCCGCCGCCCGCGAGAACGGCGATCTCACGGACATTGGTGTTAAATAAAAACTGTGCACCGCGTTCTTCGGCGGCCAGCTGAAACGAGCGGGTGTACTCGAAGGGATCGACAATACCAGTCTCAGCTGCGAACAAGCCGATTTCGGCTCTTACGCCCGGAAGATCTGCCGCGATTTGCTCAGCGGTTCCCCACGTCAGTCCCGTTGCCCCGGAAGCTAGCGCATTTCGCAGTAGGTCTTGCAGCGCGTCTTCTTCCAGCTTCGTGCCAATGATCCATTTGCCGGTATTGCGAAACGGCACGCCGTGGGCTTGGCACCATTCATAAAGTAGCGCCTTGCCGCGAATGCAGCTTTGGGCTTTGAGGGAGTCTGGTTTGTAATAGATACCAGAGTGAATGACGCCGCTATTTCGACTTGTCGTACCTTCCGCAATGCGAGGGCCACGTTCGAGCACCAGTGGCTCGATCCCGTTTATGGCAAACTCGTGCGCCACCGCGCAGCCCACCACCCCTGCGCCAATAATGACGAGCGGCACCTTTTCGGTTTGGACTTGTTGCATTGGGGTTAGGTTAGTGAAATCCGGCTCGCCCAGCAAGGAGAATTGGCTTTGATTCTTACCCCGAACCGTATAATAACTGACCAATATAAGGGGCTTTTGAGATGAGCAAGATTTTGGTCTTGGGCGCATGGCATTTGGGATCTGTCGTGGGTACCTGCTTGGCAGACGCGGGTAATGACGTGTGGCTGTGGGATCAAAGCCCCCGTATCGCCGGACTCTGGTGTAACGGCAAAACACCAATCAAAGAACCCGGGCTCGACGTCCTGGTCGGCACGTACTTTGGCCAGAGCCTGCATTGGGCCGGAGACCGGTTTGCCGAACTTTCGCGTAAAATGGACTGGGTCGTGCTGGCCTACGACACTCCCATCAATGACCGCGACGAAATCATTTTGACGGATGTGCTCGAAGGTTTCGAAAGGCTTTTGGCGGCGGGCTTCAACGACCGCACTAATTTTCTATTTACGACGCAGCTGCCGGTGGGTACCTCGAGCAAGCTGCGTGAGCGCCTCAAGCAGGTGGCCCCGTCCTGGACCGGTCATGTGCTTTATATGCCTGAAAATCTTCGGCTGGGCGAAGCCGTGCAGTCGTTCAAGAATCCTGACCGCGCGGTGCTGGGCCTGGACGACCTTTCGCCCGTGGCACGGGCCGAGCTCGCGGCTGCTTTTCAGCATCTGACCGCGAACACCAAGACGCCGCTCAATATCATGAGTCTCGAAAGCGCCGAGATGGTGAAGCATGCGCTTAACTCCTTTCTCGCCACCTGTGTCGTGTATGCCAACGAACTGTCGGTGATCTGCGAGCAGGCTGGGGCCGATGCCTGGCAGGTGCTGGGAAGTTTAAAGCAGGACTCCCGCGTCGGTCCACGCGCGTATCTGCGGCCGGGGCTGGGTTTTGCCGGTGGCACGCTGGCGCGCGACGTGAAAACATTGAGCCAGATGAATGGCGGCAGATTTTTTTCGCAGGTCTATCAGATCAACTCCGACCGCAATCAATGGATTCTGGATCATCTTGAAGAGACTCTGGCCAATGTGAAGGGTGGCGCGCGCATCGTATTGCTGGGCGTAACCTACAAGCCGGGCACAAGCACCGTGCGCCGTTCACCGGCGCTTGAGATTGGTGAGCTGCTCAGACGACGTGGTGCGGTTTGTATCGCGCTGGATCCTCAGGCTGATTTGGGTGAGCTGGAAGCAAGCGAGCTGGCGGCGCTGCCGTTCGTGCTGACCACCGACGCGGCCATGGCTTTTGACGGGGCTGACGCCGCAATCCTGATTACCGAGTGGCCGGACTTCATCGAGTATGACTGGAAAACCTTGAGCGGCCTGATGCGTTCGAGCCTGCTGCTCGACACCAAAAATCATCTGAGTGTCGGCAAGTCTGCCACCCATTTCAATCGAGTGCTGGTACCTGGCTTGAGCGCTTCCATTGGTATCAATGCATGAGGCGGCTGGTGTATGTCACCGGAGCCGGGCGCGGAATTGGTCAGGCGATGGCCGTCGAGCTGGCGCGCGCAGGCTATCAGGTTGCCGCGTGCGCACGTTCGCGGACCGAGCTTGAGCAGACTCAGGCGCTTGGCGGCAGAGAACGCATCAGCATAGCCAGCGTTGATGTTTCAGACCACGAGGCACTCTCGCGTTGGATTGCGAGCGAGGCCAAAGACGCGACGTTGCAGCCCTGGGGACTGGTCACCGCGGCCGGCACGCAGGGGCCCATCGGCTCGCTCGCGGAGAACGACTGGGAGCAGTGGAAGAAGGGCGTTGAGGTGAACCTCTATGGCACTGCTGCAGCGGTCAAGATTTTTTCCAGTCTGCTGCTCGCGCGCAAGCTGCCGGGTCGAATCGTGCTGCTTTCGGGCGGCGGAGCCACCAAGCCCATGCCCAACTTTTCGAACTACGCCGCAACCAAAGCAGCAGTCGTGCGTTTTGGCGAAACAATCGCGCACGAGCTGGCCGCTCACGGCATTACGGTAAACAGCGTGGCCCCGGGTGCGATCAATACCAGATTGCTGGATGATGTTTTGCAGGCGGGCCCGGACAAGGCCGGACGCGACAACTACGAGCGCGCACTCAAACAGAAACAAGCGGGTGGTCAGGGCTCGGAACGTGCCGCGGCCCTGTGTGTCTATCTGCTGGATGAGAGAACCGATAAAATTACGGGCCGCCTGATCTCGGCAATCTGGGATCCCTGGGA
Organism: candidate division WWE3 bacterium; assembly: GCA_038231515.1. Classification (GTDB taxonomy): domain Bacteria; phylum Bdellovibrionota; class UBA1018; order UBA1018; family UBA923; genus JACQAX01. Next base: position 7,071 of record JBBRLF010000167.1, on the reverse strand, counting down.
AACCTTGCGCGAAAATGCCGAAGAGCTTTCAAAATCCGAAGTCTATACTTTGCGCCGATTGCTGCCCGAACATCTTACCTGATTCGGGCTCTGGCCAGAGTCCAGGTCTCGTCCAGACGTAGCAGCCTGACATTGGATGGCAGTGAGCCAAAATCAAACGGCTCACATTTGGTGCTGATCAGCAGATCGTAGTTTCCGCTGACGCCGGCCGCGAGGGTCGGATTGCCCAGAAACTGAATGGCCGGCGGCGTCTTGCAGGTTCCTGATAAACGCAGGTAGTTTACCAGCTGATCGCTGCCCTCTGAGCAGTTGTTGAAAACTTTCAAGCCGGCGGTAAGTTCGGCATCGGCGCAGGCGAGGTCGGCAGCGGTTTTTGCGGTGGCGAAATAGTTCGTATAGTTGCGACCGCCATTGGCGGTTACCAGTACGGCAAAGGCCAGCGTTGCCGCGGCCAACGCCAGCTCAATCCGTGTGCCGCGAGGACGCCAGACGGCGGCTGCCAGAAAGGCCCAGCCAAATGGAATTGCCATATGCAGATAAAACCACGAGTCAAACGGCCCCCACGCATTGAGAAATAACGTGAAGGTGACGACAATCCAGGTGCCAAGCCCGGCCAGCCCAAGATCCTTGCGCGAAAGCGCGCCAACACGGGCCGAAGAAAGTGCGACCAGCAATAGTGCTGGACCAAAGCTGCGCAGCGGGGGCAGCAGCAAAGACCTGAGTACCGGCCCGGGCGCCAGAATTTTGGAAAACGAAAGCCCCGCCGTATAAAGATGAGGCAGCGAATTGATAAAGAGCACGAAGACGAAGGCCGCGGCGACGGGCAGCAGCGCAGGCGCATAATCTTTAACCTTGGGGCTTCGGGATTTTCCGAGCGCGAACTCCAATATGACAAACGTGCCGCACATGATGAAAAAACTTTCTTTCGAGCAAAAGGACAGCACAAAAATCGGAGTGGCCAGCCAGCGCCTGCCGCTGGCATAGCACGCCAGCGCGACCATGAAAAAAGTCGTGGCCAGCGTCTCTGACGCCGAAAGCGTGGTGAGCCATTCTTTCAAAGACTGATTGGAGACGATCAGCAGAAAGGCCAGCAGCAGCCGCGCGCGCGTCAGCTCAAAGGCGACCAGCAGACGATACGTTGCGGCCAGCGCAACCGCCGCCAGTGCGAAATAGCTCAGATGAAACAGGCGCGGTGAAGTCGGCAGATAACCATAGTGCAAAGCGCGCGACACAAGATCAACGGGTTGAAAGCGCCCCATGCCCATGATGTGGTGCAGCTGCCACCAGGCCTTCTGCCAAACATCAACCCCCGGCCCGGTCCAGCCCAGCACATAGCTGTAGTCGTCGCGCAAGGTCCAGCTTTGTGGAATAAGAATGAAATAGTAGACGTAGAGTGTAAAGACCGCGAGCAGCGCGCAGGCCAGCAGAGTTTCAACCGTTGACCACTTCGAGCGGGTCGTCATGGTTTGAGTTCCTTTTTTAGCTTTGGCAGATCGTAGTTGTTTTGCGCCATGAACTCGACAAATCGCTGGTAGCCGGCGGGTGAGCCGACTTCGAAAAACATCTCGCGCGCTTCATAGGCGCCAAGTCTTCCGTCACTGCAGGCTTGGCCCAGCAGGGAAGCGAGATCGAACTTCTGCGCGGTGGCATGTTCGAGAAAATAATTTTTCTGCAGTACCGACATGCCGTAGTCGATATGCTCCATGGCCGGCGTGAGGTTGATTTTGTCGTAGGCCTTGATGACGCCGCCGGCATAGAGCACATTGCTGGTGTCGCCCGAACCTTTATTCCGGTAAATGGACATGGTGGCACCGTACTTGCCTCGACGATGCGATTCAAATAACGCAGCCGCGTCGAGTAGCAGGAAAGAGTCGCCATAGGTAACCAGGAAATCATTTTCGAGCAGGTCCTGCGCGTTCTTGATGGCGCCGCCGGTACCCAGAAATTCTTTGCCGTCAAAACGGTATTCCATTTCGGGGTATAGCCCGTTTCCGCGGCGTGCTTCAATATGCGTGCGAATCTCTTCGCCACCGTAGCCCAGCGCCATAATCGCCCGCGAGATTCCCAGCAGCTTGAGCCACTGCAGCTGCAGGTCGACAAAGGTCTGCTCGCCGACGGGCAGCAGCGCCTTGGGCAGGTCGCCGCTGACTGACTTCATGCGCGTGCCCAGGCCGCCGGCCAGAATCACACACTGCATGGCAGTTTCTTATACCCGTTGGCGCGATAGGCACTGCGCACCTGCTCGAGGCTGTAGCGTGCTGAGCTCAGATCGCCCCAAAGCGGGGTTTTCATCTTAAGATGGTCAACCAGGTTCTGTAGATCCAGCTCCCACGAGCGATCTGCGCCCTCGAACTCAAAAGTTTCTATTTCGGGCGGCCCCATCTGCGGTGACATTCGATAGTAGGTCAGCGTTTCCTTGCCATACGACCCGCCCAGTCCGCTGATGAGAACTTTGCCCGTGCGCCCGTATAGCTCGAGCGAGAAGGTGTTTTTCCACTCCGAGCAGCTCACGTGAAAGGTGACGAAGGTTTTCTGGTCAGCCAGGGTAAGCACGGCGTTGTCGTCCACCTCGGTATCCCAAAACGACGTGGTCACGAACGACGACTGCAAAGGGAGCGGACCGAAAAACCAATGGGTGAGGTCAAGCAGGTGCACGCCCTGGTCGAGCAGCTCGCCGCCACCGCCGGTTTGCGGTTGCATGCGCCATTCCATTTCCATGCCCAGCCGGCCGCCATGGCCGTAGCGTGCGCGCATGAACATCAGCGGGCCCAGCTTGCCCTGATCCACCAGCTCGCGAGCTTTGAGCAGGGCCGGATGAAAACGATGATTAAAGCCCACCTTTACCGCCAGGCCACGGTCGGCCGCCAGTGAAATGAGCTCGTCGAGCTGTGCAACCGAGACGCCCGCGGGCTTTTCAAGCAGAATGTGTTTGCCCGCCTTGAGCGCCCGCAGTGCCAGCGGCTGCAGGACGTCGTTGGTAACGGCGATGATGACGATCTGGGCTTGCGAGCTGAAAAGAGCGTCTTCGGAATCGAAAACATTGGTCTTGAGCTCTTGCGCCAGAGTGTTCGCACGCACGCGATCCGGATCATAGAGCCCGAGCAGCTCGTTTGAGCCCAGCTGCATGCCCCGCTTTTTGCCAATAAGGCCTGCTCCCAGAATGGCGACCTTCATTGCGCTCATACCGTGACGGCCTTGACGCCTTCAAAGTCGAATTTAAACCGCACCTCGGCCAAACCCTCCTGAGCCATGGCTGCGCGTAATGCCGCGTGCTGCTTGGTATAGAACATCAAAAAGCCGCCGCCGCCCGCGCCGATGAGTTTACCGCCAAGGGCGCCACTGGCTTTTGCGGCCAGATAGGCCTGATCGATGGCCGATTTACTCATGCCGGCGGTGCGCTTGCGCTTGTTTTCCCAGTGCACGTCCATGAGAGAGGCGAACTCGCTGAGGTTGCCCGTCTCAAGCGCTTTGTGCGAAGCAATGCCCAGCTCTTTGGTAAAATGCAGGTTGGCGAGCATGTCCTTGTCCAGGGCTTCTGATTTCAGCTTCTGATCGGCCAGCACCGTAGCGGCGCTGCGGCTGAAACCTGTGAAGAAAAGCAGCAGATCGTCTTCAAGGCTATTGAGCGTTTCGGGCGACAGCTTCACAGGAATGACTTCCACCGAGTCATCTTTATGAAAGATGAAACGCGTGATGCCGCCAAATGCCGTGGCGTACTGGTCCTGCTTGCCAATGGGCTGCCCTAGCTTGTTGATCTCGATGTCGCAGGCCTCGGCCGCGATTTGCTCGGTAAGGCAGGGCTGCCGCTGGTAATACGAGATCGCCTTGAGCAGTGCCACCGAAAACGCGCCCGACGAGCCCAGGCCCGTGCCATCGGGAATGTCGGCCAGGCTGATGATTTCAAGCTGCGGCTCGACGTTGTGCCGCAGTAGAATTTCGCGGATGATCGGATGTTTCACTTCCAGGGCACTGGCCACGCGCTCGTACTGCGAATACTTGATGATGAACTCTTTGGAAAACGTGCGGTGCACGGCAATATAGATATACTTGTCAATCGCACCCGAGACGAGCTCGCCGCCGAACTTGCGATAATACGAGGGCAGGTCGGTGCCACCGCCGCCAAACGTGAGCCGCAAAGGTGCGCGGGTGATGATCATGTTATTCAAGTTAGCTCCCTTCCAGCAGCCAGGCGTTTTCGAGCAGATAGCGAATCGTCAGCTCGACACTCTGGGGAATGGTTTTGGTGGCTTTCCAGCCGGTTTTCTTGAGCCGGGCGCAGTCCAGAAAAATGAAAGGGCTGTCGCCGGTCCAGCCGCGTTTGCCACCTGAATAAACGCGTTCGGGTTTGGCGCCCATCACGCGGCAGATGATGTCCAGGGACTGATCGACGTTGATGTACTCGTCAGGCCCCAGATTGAAAAGATTGACCTTTTCTTCGCAGGTATTCAGCACATGCCAGATCGCATTTACGCAGTCGCCGATATAGAGATAGGCCTTGGTTTGCTTGCCATCGCCCAGCACCTCGATCGAGTTGGGGTTTTTTCGCAGCTTGTTTGCAAAATCAAAAACATGGCCATGCGTGTAGCGCTCGCCCAGAATGGAAACGAAGCGAAAGATATAGCCTTTCATGCCATAGCCCTCGGCATAGGCCGCAATCATTCCTTCGGCCGCCAGCTTGGACGCCGCATAGAGACTGGTCTGGATCGGAAAGGGACAGGTTTCTGGCGTGGGAAAAATTTCCGGCTCGCCGTAAACGGAACCCGTGCTGGCAAAGCCGAATTTTTTCACGCCCGACAAGCGCGCGGCTTCGAGCACGTTGAAGGTGACGATCGTACCCTGTTCCAGGTCTTTACGCGGGTGCTGCAAACCGAAGCGCACGTCGGCATTCGCGGCCAGATGCACGACGATGGTGGGTTTGAACTCTTCAAAGGCCATTTTCGTGCGCTCAAAGTCGGCCAGGTCGACTTCAAAAAAACGAAACGCCTTATTGGCCTGGGCGTTCGTCAGAAACTCTTCACGACCCGTCACGAAGTTGTCGAGGCCCGCGACCTCTGCGCCCTGGCTCAGTAGAAAGTCGCAGAGGTTGCTGCCGATAAACCCGGCGGCGCCGGTGACAAGAACTTTCATGTGTGCTGTTTGAATTACCATACCGTGAACTCAAAAAACACGTGAATATCCCGGGACAAAGGCAGTTCTTGGGAGGTATTGACACCTATGGTCAAAACTGAGTGGGACTTGCACCCGTGCTGGGATTCCGCTAGAAATTCCTGATGCGACAGGCGGTGTTTCTCGATCGTGACGGCGTTATCAACAGAACCTTCGTGCGGAACGGCAAGCCGTTTCCGCCGCGCGCAATCGCGGATTTTGAGCTTTTGCCCGGGGTGCGCGAAGGCATCGCAAATCTAAAGGCCGCAGGATTTTGCGTCGTCGTCGTGACGAATCAGCCCGACGTCGCTACGGGCAAGGTCGCCCGTCAAATTGTCGAAGCCATGCATCAGCAAATTCTGGATACTCTGGGCGTGGACGCCGTTAAGGTTTGCTACCATGTCGATCAGGATTTGTGCGTCTGTCGCAAGCCCAAGCCGGGAATGTTGCTTGAAGCGGCAAAGGAGTGGTTCATTGATCTGGCGCGCTCGTACATGGTTGGCGACAGGTGGCGTGACATCGAGGCCGGGCAGGCCGCAGGCTGCCGGACGATTCTGGTCGGGCAGGGCTATCCGGGCGAGAAGTTAGTTCAGGGCGAGCATCACGTCGCCTCGTTGCTTGAAGCAAGTCAGGTGATTCTGCGTAATTAGTCCGTTCCTCCAACTTTCGCTTTATTCGCGTGCACGCCTAATGCTATTTATTGAGTATGATCATCAGCAGAACTCCGTTCAGAATCTCATTCTTCGGCGGCGGTACCGACTATCCGGCCTGGTATCGCGAGAACGGCGGTTCAGTGATCTCCACCACGATCGACAAATATTGTTACATCAGCTGCCGCTACCTTCCGCCGTTTTTTGAGCACAAGCATCGCATCGTGTACTCGCAGATTGAAAACGTGCGGGAGCTCCATGAGATCAAGCATCCCGCCGTCAAGGCAGTGATGGGCTATATGAAGGTCACCCGGGGACTTGAGATCCATCACGATGGCGACCTGCCTGCACGCTCGGGCCTGGGTTCGAGTTCGGCCTTCACGGTTGGATTATTGAACGCGCTTGGCGCCTTCAGGGGCGAACGCATCTCCAAAGAGGAGTTGGCGAAGACCGCAATTCACGTCGAGCAGGAGATCATTAAGGAGACGGTGGGTTCGCAGGACCAGATTTCGGCGTCCTTCGGCGGTTTCAATCGGATTGAGTTCAAGCGGGACGATACCTTCAGCGTTTCTCCGGTCATCATGAGTCGGGAGCGCCGGGAGGAGTTTGAAAAATCTCTCATGCTTTTTTATACGGGCATCGTGCGGGTATCTGAGACCATTCAGAAGACAAAGATCGACCATTTCAAAAAACGCGGCTCTGAGCTCACCAGCATGCAGGAGCTGGTGAAGGAGGCCGCGGCGGTTTTCAGCTCCAAATCCACGCCGATCGATGAAATCGGTAAGCTCATGCACAAGTCGTGGGAGCTCAAACGCACCCTTTCCTCCACGGTCTCCAATCCCCAGATCGACCAGATCTACCAGGCGGCCATGGATGCCGGCGCGTCAGGTGGCAAAATTCTCGGCGCGGGCGGTGGCGGCTTTATCCTTTTCAGCGTGAAGCCCGAAATGCAGGCCAAGGTACGCGAAACGCTCAAGAGCCTGCTTTTTGTCTCTTTTCAGTTTGATGATACGGGCAGCAGCATCGTGTTATATGACCCGAAGCTTGCGATCTGAGACGTTACCGACGACGAATGAATTCTTCGGCAAACATATATAGACAAGCCAGGCCCACCTTATAGTGCTGAATGCGTGAAGCTGGCAAAAAGGCGCTTCCCGGATGGGCAGGATCGACGACGCGTGGCGGCTCATCGCCCGGAATTTCGGCGGCCTTCAGCCCCAGCTTCGCCACGCGCACGGAAAGCTGTGGTTCCCAGCTGATGAAGCGGCCGATCCAT
>JBBRLF010000166.1:0-10658 GCA_038231515.1 candidate division WWE3 bacterium | reverse complement strand
TGCCGGCACCGGCGGTGCAGGCCGCCAATCTTAAGACGTGGGGTCCTGAGTCCTGCCAGGCCTTCCGGGTTGGCTTGAGTGAGAATCAGAAGCGGTTTTTTGCCCCCTTTCTCGACAACCAGCTTTGCGCGGTCACCAGGAATCAAAGCCTTGGCGCGGACAAGGCGGCACGCACTTACGTCGCGCATCTGGTTTCCGGCACGGAATGGATTACGTTGTTTTTTCCCGATTCCGGGCCCCAGGAAGCTTTGATTCGGGCACAGTATCCCGACGCGCGTTCGCTCAAAGAGATCATTTCGATTTTTCCCGAGACGTTCGCGCGTGAGCTCAGCTGGATGGCGCCGCTTTCGTTGCTGCTGGCCACCGCGCTGCTCTTTCTCTATTATCGGCGGCCGCGCCCGGCCCTGCTTGCGCTGATACCATTTTTTAGCGGCATGGGCCTGGTGGTCCTGGCCCGCCTGATCTTCAAATTCGATATCAGCTTTATCAGCGTCATGGCGCTGATCATGGTGTTTGGCTTCAGTATCGATTACGGTATTTTCGCCACCGATGTGGGCTCGGGGGGCGACGCGCAGACCGAGGCCGGCGTGTGGACCGGCTTGAGCTTTGCCGCTTTTGCGACGGTAGCGGGTTTCGTTCCCATGTTGTTCTGCAAACATCCTGTGTTGCTGCATCTGGGCTCGACCTTGTTTTTCGGGGCGGTTGGCACCTATCTGGGGGCAATCTGGGGCATTCCCGGGCTGAGGCGCTATCTGACATGAGGCGCTTGAGGCGGGTGTTGGCAATACTGCGCGTGGTTGCGCTGCTTGGGCTGCTCGTGCTGACGTGGGGAATCACGATTTTTCATGTCGGCGTGTTTCCTGTGCCCTCGCCGGAAGCCGAGGGGCCGCATACATCGCAGTGGATTGGAAAAGAGAAGTACGGGGTCAATCAGCTGGTATTGACGGGCGGCGCCTTTGAGCGCGGTCTGGCAGCTGGAAAAGCTACGGCGTCGCTGCTGTTTCGTCAGGAGAAAGAGCTTACCGATCAGCTGCGCGATTTTTTACCGAGCCGGCTGGCACGCGATGTTTTTTTTATCGGCGTGATTCGCTGGTTCTGGGGGGCTGAAAAATATTTCGAGCCCTGGACGACGCGCGAAATGTACGGCGTTTCAAAGTCGGCTTCGCATGACTTTGACGAGCTGGGCGACCCCCTGACGAGGCAAATCGCTTATCATGGATTGCACGAGGTGGGCCAGCTGCTCGTGGATCAGGGCAGCGAAGACATGGGTTGTACCGTCGCGGCATTTCCCTATGGCTCGTCGTGGATTATCGGCCGTAACTTTGACTTCGAAGGTGGCCGGGTTTTTGACTCCGAGAAAATCATGAAATGGGTTTTTCCGTCGCCAGGCCAGGGCAACGCGTTTGTTTCGGTGATCTGGGCAGGCATGGTGGGCGTGGTTACCGGCGTCAACGAGTACGGCGTGTATATCTCGCTCAATGCCGCCGGCAGCCGCGACTTTCGCCGGCAGGGTACCCCCTCGACCCTGGTACTGCTCAAGGCGCTGCAGTTTTCCAAAACTGCCCTCGAAGCGGTGCAAGTTCTGAAAGAAGGCACGATGTTCATCACGGATATTTTCGTGGTGGCCGATCATAGTTCCCGAAAAATTTATCGAGTCGAAAAATCGCCACAGCACACCGAGGTGCTGGCGTACGAGCAGCCGCTGCTGGTCACCAATCATCTGCTTGCCACGCGCTGGCACGAAGACTCGATTAACCGTTTTCGTCGCGACGAGCTGACGTCTGGCGTGCGCGCGGCGCGCGGCGAGCAGCTGCTGGCCGCTATGCAAGCCAGGCACCTGACCGATCCGCGTCGCATCGAGCTCGAGGTGCTCGCGATTCTGCGTGATAAGGGTGAGCATCTGGGCAAGTCACTGCATCTGGGAAATCGCCGGGCCATCGACGCGCAGATTGCCACGCATTCCGTACTCTATAATGCGCCCGAAAATTTTCTGTATGTCAGTCAGGGGCCGGGCGTCTCGGGCCCCTATGCAGGCTTTGATCTGACCGCCTCGTTCAAGACCAGGACACCGGTTGCGGGCCGGCGGCTGCCGCGCGATTCGCAGGTTTCAGATGCGGTGTTTGCCGAGGTTCGCAGCTCGGCTCGGACCATATCCCACGCGCAGCGTCTGGTTAATCGCGGCCAGTGCATGCCGGCCGGGGCTTTGCTGCAGACGCTGGCTGCTGGAGTGGCGACTGCAAGCTACAGCTATCATTCGGTACTGGGTGATTATCGAAAATGCATTGGTGATCTGGGTGGCGCTCGCGTGGAGTGGCAGCAGGCATTGAAGCTGGTACCTGCTTATCCGCACGATGTGCGCGCGCTTGAGCAAAAGCTGAAACAGTAAAAGTGCGCTCGGGCGGAACCACGCCGTCCGAGCGCCTCTGGAATTTCGGACCTATTGGGCGGAGATCAAGCGACTGGAATTGGCTTTGACTGGCACAGTGGCCACGGACTTGGCGGGTGCTTCGCGGCAGCTGAGGAGCCGGTCGTCTGCAGACTCGCTATAGAAGTAGTAGTTAGCCTGGTATTCCACTTCGAGAGATTTGCCGTCTTTTGAAGCGTCACAGAGGTCGTACGCTTTTGAGGGAATGCCGCCCACGGTATCGCCGCGCTGGATATAGCTGAAGGTGCTGAAAGGTCCGGTGCCCGTGGATTCCACTTTCTTGAGCAGCAGCAGGGGAATATTGACGGCGCTGCCTTTCGTGGCGGGCGCTGGTGCTTCGGCCAGCTTACCGGCGACAATCTTGGCACCACCTGTGAATTCCCAGGCTGGACCCTTCTTGTCTTTGAAGTGCTGCCCAATGACCTCGTGGTTCGGTCCGTAAAGCGTGGCTCGTGGCCCGGTGAACTGCCAGTCGAACTTGCCATCTTTGCCGGCGGCGCAGGTATAATTCTGGGTTCCTTCGGCGGCCACTTTCAATACCACGCGTTCAGATTCAGGTGCCCGAAGGGGCGCGATCTGCAAAGCGGCGGGCAGGACGGGTGCACCACCGCACGTGTTGCTATTGGCGGCGAATGCCGGTGTAGCTGCAAAAATCGAAACACTCATGGTCATGACAATGATCTTTTTCATCTCGAACTTCCTCTCGTAAATACCTATTCCCGTTCCCATGCTCATCAGTTCGCGGGCGGGCGGAAAAGGTTACAAGTCGGAATCAGGTGCTTGAAAGCAGGCAATGGCTTGAAATCAAGCAGGGGCTTTGCGAAAGAGCAAACGGTCAAGCGAGACTGCGCCCGGACCTTCGATGATGAGCCAGACGAAAATCACGATATAAAGATATTCCGACAGTCCAAACAGGTCACTCATCGAGGTGATCTCGTCCCTTTTGGCCGTTACCAGCGCCACGATCATCGAGATAGTCAGCGGCACACAGGCAAACCGGGTGGCCAGGCCGACAATCAATAGAGCCCCGCAGACCAACTCGTTGGTAGCGACGAACGGGGCCTGCAGCTCAGGGTATGGAATTCCCAGCTCGCGAAAAAAATCGATCACCTTGGGCAGGTTGTGCAGCTTGCCCCAGCCGGTCGTCAGAAACAGCACACCCACGCTGACCCGCGCAAGCAGGGGTGCAAACCAAGCCAGCTTACCGAGAAGCTGTAGGGCGGTCGTTCGCAATCGGGCCAAGACACCAAGCAGTGATTTCATATTCGTCTTACTATGATGTAACCTATCGACGGCGGCAACGAATAAGCACTATGAGTGAGCAACGAGAACTTCACAAGCAAGAGGCCTCTCTTTCAGCTGCAATGCGACAGGCACAGCAGGGCGACGTTGCGTCGTACAAAGAGCTGCTCGAGGGCGCCCGGGTGATTTTACTCGTTTATGCGTCGCGCACACTCAGGCGCATGGGCCTTCACGATCAAGGCTCGGTGGATGATCTGGTGCAAGAGACTCTGCTGGCCGTGCACGCGAAACGCCACACCTACGACCCCGCCCAGCTTTTTACGCCCTGGCTCTTTGCCATTGCCCGCTACAAGCTTATCGATTTTGGGCGCAGCCGTAAGCGCGCCGGGGTTGTCGTTGGCCTGGAGCAGGTTGAAGACGTGCTGGAGGCGCCGGTGTTTGCCGACCCGACAACCGAGACTGATCTTAAAGTATTGATGGAGCAGCTTCCGAAAAAGACCCGGCTGATTCTGGAGCTGGTCAAGCTTGAAGGGCTCTCTATTGCCGAAACCGCGGCTCGTACGCAGATGTCAGAATCGGCCATCAAAGTTACCGTGCATCGAGCCTTGAAGGCGTTGCGCCTGCGCCTGAGCAAAAAGGATATGGAATGAGCCACAAAGACCTTATTGAAAAGCTTGCCGCTGAGGCCAGCGTTGTCAAACGGCCCCTGGGTGCCGGCATTTCAACGGCAGTTTGGGTGGGCTGTTCGATCTTGCTGCTGGCCGCGGCGTTTGCGACCGTACTCACGTTACGCAATGACCTGAGCTCGGTTGCAGGACGGGTCTGGTTCCTGCTGAATTTGCTTTCTTTGGTCGCGGTTTTTATCTTCGCCAGCTATGCAGGGTTCGTCTCGTCTATTCCGGGCCGCGCTCGGCCCGTCAAGGCACTGGCTGCTGTGCAGCTCGCGTTGCTTGGATTTTTTCTGACTCTGATCCCTTCGCTGCTGCACATGCCCTTCGAAAACTCCTTTCGCCTGGGCATCAATCTGAGCGGACTGAAGTGCACCTGCGCGCTGGCACTCTTGGGCGTGGTGCCCGCGCTGCTCTTGTTTTTTGCGGTTCGCCGGCTGGCGCCCGTGGATCGTTCGAGTACAGCCAAGATGGTCGGCCTGGCAATGGGGGCGATGGGGGCTTTCGGGCTCAGCTTCGACTGCATGGTGCCGAACGCCGTGCATATTCTCGTTTATCATGGGCTGCCTATCGTGCTGCTGGGTTTGGCTGGGGTTTTGGTGGGTGATAAAATTCTGCGCTGGTAACTTTAAGAGTGGAGATAGCTTTGTGACCGCTACGATCGGAAAGCTGCCATTCACGAGGGCTTATCTTAAGCCTCTATATCTGCTCCTGCTGCTGGGCTACGCAATAGGATACAGCAGTCAGATACCCAATGCCGAGCTCACCACGGATGACGGCACCTGGTTACTGATGGCTCGGGCGCATGTCACCACCTTACAGCCATTTATTTTGAACCTGCCATCTTCCATCGGCACCAGGAATGGGGCCCTTGGCGCCTATCTGCATGAGTTTTTCTATTTTATTCATCCTTCAATCAGTTCAATCCTGATCGGAATCATTCTTCTCAACTTGATTGTCCATTACCAGCTCTTCAAGATTGGCGAGCTGTTGAAAAACCCCCTGATCGGAATAATGGGGTCGCTCTTCTATTTTGTTTCGCCGGAATTTTTTTGTATTACTTCTCTGAAGAGCTCACAGATTGCATACCTACCCTTGTTTTCGGTCTTAACGTTTCGACTTTTGCTGGGCTACGTTTGCCAGGGGATTGGATGGTATTTTTTTGCGGCGGCCGTAAGCTTGTTTTGCGGCATGCAGCTTCATGGTTCGAGTATCCTGCTTGCACCCTTGCTGCTCTGGGTGGCCGCGACGACCAGGTTCAAACTTCCAGAACGTCAAATGCTGGTGGCAGGCTTTCTCACCTCGCTTCTCGTCAGCGTGGCTGCGGTTATTTTTAAGCCTGACCTGGCGCTTTTTCTTCCGATCCGAACGATTTTGGATCTGCTGCCCGGCATGAGCAACTACATCGCTTCCCACGTAGGAATGAGTCCGCCAGCATGGAGCTGGAATGATGCTGTTTCGCTGTCGACTATGGCCTTGTTGGCCTTTGGTGTTCTGGGCCTTGTGCATTACGCCAGTCGCGATCGCTCACAGAAGCTGCTTCTGGCGTGGGTACTGATCCCCATTGCGGGCCTGAACTTTATGCCGCTGGTATTCGCATCCTACCCTCACCAGTGGGTGCTGTTTTTGTTCCCCGTCTTGTTTGTCGCCATTGCCCAGGGCGTGGAAGATGTTTCCAAGTTATTTGGCACGAAGCGGGCAGGTTTGATTCGTAACGTCGCATTTGCTTTGCTGGTTGTGACTTCCGCGGCATTTTCCGTGACTTATTCGTCATTTATCGCCGCCAGTGGCGGTACCGGTGGGCATTTGGCCAGCCTGAGCACAAAACAGCAGGTAGTTGCCGAAATTTTCAAGCGCGATGCCAATCCAAAAGTCGTTTTGGCGCTTGATCGCAGGATTCCTGGAGCATCCTATGGTATTGGCGGCTGGTGTGCGGCTCTGGTCTTTGGACGGCCCCCTGAAATGCTGGTGAGGGGAGCTTCGGCAACATTTGTAGTTTATGAAGAGGGCAGTCTGGGAAGCATCGTCGATTTTCCGAACCAGGTTGCCAGACTCGGGCTTGTTGAGATTGCGCGAGTCAAACAGGTCATTGTGTTTCAGAGTCTCGAAGGCACGCTCGACATTGGCGTAGTCCTACCTGTCAGAAATCCCTATGCACCGTGAGTGCTGCGATTTAGATTCTTGCTCAGCTGTTCATTCATGAGCCGGTTCTTCATGTCCGATTTCCATTTCCGTTGGTAGGTGCTACAAAGTTAGCATTGATCAAAAGACCTTAGGGCATTGTGGCATTGGCACCTCGTATGAACTGACGTTCCCGCCGATCACTTTCCGCCTAAAAATTGAAAAGAGGAAATTCTTTCCTAGCTTCATGCAAGGGCCTATTTGTGCCGATAAGTGACAACCTATGCACAGTCACTCGCGCAAAATTCTTCTCGGAACAGGTTGTTTGGCAGCCGCATTTATCGCGGTGGTGCTGACCAGCACCGTACGCCGGATTCCGCTGGCGCGCTCGCCGGCGGGCGAGGGCGCCACCAGCGTCTACTCCACTAAAATTCAGCCCGTCTTCAACGCCCGGTGCATCGCGTGCCACTCCTGCTACAACTCGCCCTGCCAGCTGAATCTTTCCGCCTACGAAGGTTTTGATCGGGGCGCGACCAAGGGACTCGTGTATCAGTCCAACCGCCTCAAGAAGGTGCCGACCACGCGTCTTTTTGAAGATGCCCACAGCGCGGCCGACTGGCATAGTCGACTCGGATTTTTTCCGGTTCAGCCACAGATGTCGCTGCTGCTCGAACAAAAGGCGAAAAATCCACTGGCCGGCGGTACCTTTATTCCCGAAGACAGCCATTCCTGCCCTAAAGACGCGGGCGAAGTTGCACACTATCTGGCGGGCAAGCCCGAAGGCGGAATGCCCTTTGGTTTTCCAGCGCTTTCGCCAAGTGAATTTGGCTCCCTTACCGACTGGTTGCACAGTGGCGCCCCGGGCCCCACCGCGGCCGAGCAGGCCCATCTCACCACGCCATCAAACGGCGCCGAGGGCCTGGCCGTCCTGAAAAAATGGGAAGATTTTTTCAACGGCCCCGACATCAAGATGCGTATCTCGGCGCGCTACATCTACGAGCACCTCTTTTTGGCTCACATCAACTTCGAAGAGCTGCCCGAGGATTTCTATCGGTTTGTGCGTTCCAGAACGGCTTATCCCGCTCCGATCGACGAGATTGCGACGCGCCGGCCGTACGACGACCCACAGTCTGCGCAGTTCTATTACCGTTTCAAGAAAATCTCGGCCACGCTCGTACGCAAGACGCATATTCCCTACGTTCTCAGCGACGCCAAGATGAACCGCTTTCGTAAGCTTTTTCTCGAAACCCGTTGGCAGAACCCCAACCCCCAGTTTCCGTCTTACGAACGCGAAACGGGCGCGAACCCCTTTGTTTCGTTTGTGGACATCCCGGCCTGGGCCCGTTCGCATTTCATGCTCGATGACGCTTACTATCACGTGATGTCTTTCATCCGTGGCCCCGTGTGCAAGGGCAACGTCGCGCTGAACGTGATCAACACGCAATTTTACATCATGTTCATGAATCCTGAAACGGACCTGACCGTCACGCACCCTGAGTTTTTGCCTTCGGTGGCCAAGCATCTGAAGATGCCGGCGGTTGGCGGCGAAAGTGCGAAGGCCCTTTATCCGCTGATCAAATTCGATCAGATGGCTTACGAGCGGGCTAAGAAGAAACTCTATACCAAGTTTGGCGCGGCCGGCCTTTCGATGGATGACATCTGGAGCGGCGAGGGCACCAACGACAACGCCATCCTTACCGTGTTTCGTCACTTTGACAGCGCCGACGTATTGAAAGGTGCCTGGGGCGGCGACCCCAAGACGGCCTGGGTTTTGGATTATCCAACCTTCGAGCGCATCTACTACGATCTGGTGGCGGGCTTTGACGTGTACGGAAACGTGACCCACCAGATTTCGACGCGCATGTATATGGACGTGCTCAGAATTTCAGCAGAAGATCAGTTTCTGAGTTTTTTGCCAAGAGACCAGCGGATGAAGTATCGCAAATACTGGTATCGCGGGGCGTGGAGCCGTACAGTTCTTGATGTGCTGGATCCGCTTTACGAGAAAAAGATTGAGACCCGCGTGACCTACCGCAATCCTGGAAATGCCAAAGAAGAGTTCTTCGACCAGGTGTTGAACCAACGGCTCAATAGCCGGGTACGGGGCCCGATCGACAACATCAATCATCATGCGGCGGCGCAAGAGGCCGTCAGTCCGGATATTCACACGGTAGCCGACCTGGAACGCGAGTTGCGCAAGATTACCCGCATGCCCGAAAAATATGCGCGGGCTTTTCCCGAAGTATCATTCATACGTGTTCGAAATCCGCTGGGCGATGACCTGGTTTACACGCTCATCCACAATAAAGAGCATCTCAACGTCAAATTCCTGTTTCTCGAAGAGCATTATCTGGATCCGGATAATGACGATCTGGCCATCGTGCCGGGGTTTCAGGGCAGCTATCCGAATTTCTTTTTCGATGTCAGACTCGACCGGGCCGGAGAATTTCTGGCAACCTTGCAAGGGCTGGATCCCGATTCGGAGTCGGGCGACTCCTCCTACGACGCGTTTGTGCTCAAATATGGCGTGCGCCGCCTGGACCCGCATTTCTGGGAAGAGTTCGACTGGTTCAACGAGCGCTATCAGCACGATGAGCCCCAGCAGGCCGGCGTATTTGATTTGAATCGGTACGACAACCAGTAGCCCCCTCGCGGGTCAATTGCCGACCGGATAAAATCATGGCTGTATTTTTGGGCCACAGTTGTGCTTAGCTTGGGGCATGAAACTACGTTCCGTGGCCTGGCTGGCTCTTGTGTTTTGCGCAGCGCTCCCCGCGTGTGCGCCCAAAAAAGTCAAAATGATCTCGCAGGGTGGCACCCGCGATCAGCTGTTTCCCTATGGCGTCTATAAACATGATGTGGGCCTGGTCATGGCCAAAACTGATACTTCGCCGGAAAAGAAATTCGATTTCACGGGCGTGGTCAAGGTCAATGCCGATCAGATTCAGCTCGTAGGCTTGTCTTACTTCGGCACCACGGTTTTCAAGGTGCTCGAAGATCGCAAAACGGGCGAGGTCAAAACTGAAGTCTTTGTCGAGCAGATGAAGAAATTCGAAAGCAAGATTCCGGAATACTATTCCACGCTGCGGCTTTTTCTGATTGCGCGGTTGCCGCTGGTGTCCAAGCTTCATCAGCTCCAATGGAACAAAATCGACAGCCGGGGTTTTCCACTCGAAGCTGCGACGGTGGACCTTGAAAAGAACGCGGTCTTTCGTTTCAAGAACTACGACCTCAACAACATTCCCACCGAAATCACGATCGAGCATCCCAACTTTACGGTTGCGGTGAAGGTCAGCGACTATGACATATAAGGCGCTAAGTTATCTCTACTGCGCGTTGCTGGGTTTTCTTACACTTGAGATTCTGGTGCGCCGCTGGGTGTGGGGCCAGCTTCCAACCCAGGTGTCGACGGGCGCGGTGTACGCAGCTCTTCTCGTAAACTGTTTCGTGCTTTTGGTAATTCTGCGTCGCCAGGCGCTGGGGGCGGCGTGGGCAAGGCTGACCAGAATGGGTAAAAGTTAGACCACTGGCTGGGGTACTTCTTTACAAAACCTTCAAGCGTGGACGCGAAGTCTTGAGTCCACTCGTGACAGCGAAGCCGTGGATCTTCCCCGGGCGCATACTGGTAGTGGCGGGCCGGGGTTGCAAAGAAATGGTAGTTGTTGCCCGTGCCTTTAAAGCCAAAAGTATAGAGCACCGGCGCGCCGGTGGCTGCGGCAATTCGAAACGGCGTGACATCGAAGGGCGCAAGCTTACCGCAAAACAAAACCAGCTCGAAGTGATTGGCCACGGGCCGGTCCCCCATGATGGCGACGGGTTTGGCGGCGTCGAGCAGCTCGCGGATGCGCAAGATGGGCTGTTCCAGCTTGTGGCCCACCAATGATTTGACGTGCTGACGTCCCCGATGGTCGGCAACTTTGTTCAACGTAAGGCCCTGCGCTTCGTACTGCAGCAGATAGACCTCGCCGGTGAAGCCGCTCGTGGGCATCAGCGAAGCGGCCAGGTCCCAGCCGCCCATATGCGCACCCAGCAAAATCAAGCCCTGCCCTTGCGCCAGCGGGGCCGTAATGTTTTGCATGCCGTTGGAGTTCACTTTAAAACGGGGCTGCTCTGAGAAGCCCTGAAAAATCCGGTCCAGCAGCAGGCGTCCGAATTGCAACAGCTGGCCGCAGACCAGCCACTGGCGTTTGAAAAATCCTGCC
>JBBRLF010000165.1:0-10680 GCA_038231515.1 candidate division WWE3 bacterium | reverse complement strand
GTTCGATGGCATGCAGTATATCGGTGGTTCGTTTGTCGGCTTTGGTTTGGGCAAGCTAATCGACAAATTCGGCTGGGTGGTCTGGGGCCCCTCGATGATTGGCTTTTCAATGATCGGCGGCATCCTAATGTTGTTCTTGTGGAACGCGCGTCCTAAGACCAAGGTACTGGGGCACTGATTAGCCGCAGCTGCTCATCAAGCTCGGCCAGCTCTTCGAACCAGTAGCGATAGCTGCCGAAATCAGGAAACGCATTTTTGAACGTGGGGTCGGCCCAGCGGCGGGCAATCCACGCCGAGTAATGGATGATTCGCAGCGCCCGCAGCGGCTCGATCAGGCGCAGCGTCGAGCGGTCGAACTCGCGCATGGATTCATACGAGCGAATCAGCACCTCGCGCTGGCGGTCGGCTTCCGCGTCGCGTCCGCGCACGATCAGCCAGATGTCCTGGACGGCAGGGGCAGTGACCATGTCATCGAAGTCGAGAAAAAATGCGGCGTTTTCCTGCCAAAGTACATTACCCAGGTGACAGTCGCCGTGCACTCGAAACGTCGGTACCTTGGCGAACTGCGGCCCGACTGCGCTGAGGATTCCTTCCACGACAGTGCGGTAACGCACGCGCACCTGCGGATCAATCATTTCCGAGGCCTCTAAAAATTCCAGCGCCTTGGTGCCGTAGGTCTCAGGCGTAAGGGCAATGCGATGTACGGCGGGGCGTGAGGCGCCGATATTGTGCAGGCGTGCCAGCAGGCGTCCGACTTGCTGCAGTCGTGCGTCGTCCAGCTCTTGTACGATGCGTCCGCGTACCTTGGGAAAGACCGCGAAGAAAATGCCATCGTCAGACTGTGCCAGCGTGGAGCCGTTGCTGAGTGGTAGCGGCGCTACGGCGGGCACCTCGGCTGCGATAAGCTCGGCCAGAAACTGATGCTCTTCCAAAATCATTTCACGCGTCCACCGGCCGGGGCGATAGAACTTGGTGACGATCTTCGACTCGACATCGTTATCGAGCATCTCGAGCTCATAGACGCGGTTTTCCATGCTGTTCAGCGCCAGGCAGCGGCCCGTGGCCCGTACCCCTGTTTTATCCGAGTCCAACGCGCGTTCGACGGCGCCCAGGATGCGTTCGGGGGTAAGACTGAAGAACTGTTCGGGTGCTGCCGGGTCCATGAGACCACGGATAGCATATCAGTCGAAGTTTTACCCTTCGAACGTATTCACATTGAAGCCAATGACCTTCCACGGCATGCCGCGCAGAGACTCGACGTACTCCGCAAACGGTGTCTCGCGAATCAGACGCGACCGGGAAGCATGGCGAAAATAGGGCACGCCGTCTTTCCAGATCAGCAGGCCTTGATGACTGATCAGTACGGGATATCGATCCCGGCTGGCCCGCACCACATTGATGACTGAACCTTGCGGAATATGTTTGAGTGCGTCGCCGATGCGCTCGATGGGCAGGTAGGGCAGACGCACGGTAGTCACGCCCTTGCCTTCAGCATCAGATGCTACGGCACGGGCGGACATCCCTTGAGCCTTGAACCAGGCCACCTTGTCGATGTCCTTGTTTACAAATGAAACGACGAAGCCCGTCTGCCGCGCGATCGAAACGGTCACGTCTTTTAAAATTCCGGCAGCTTCGTTGTTGGGAATCCAATCGGCTTCCGGAAAATGATTGCGGGTATCGAAGCCAGGTTTTGCGTCGTGATAGCGAATCGCAATTACGCGATCGGCAAGCACCTCACCATTTTCACTGCGCGCCAGGGCGCCCACCGTCTCGACATAAGTCGTGCAGTCGTAAGCCGTCGGAAAAACCGGAGCCGTGTCTTCGATCGTCGGGCCGTGGCCCATCACCGAAAGCAAACCCGGATTCTTCAAAAGATTCTCGCTCCAAAACGCGATGCGCTCGCCCAGGGGCTTGTTTTGCACCTGCTCAAAATAAGACACAAGCCGTGCCGAGGTGATGGCCACAGGATGCGTTACATTGGATCTCAGCACCAGTGACCCGCAAATCGCGATGGCCATTACCGGAACTATCCAGGCAAAGGCCACCCAGCGATCGTTGTAATTATGGGCGTGGCGAGTGTGAGGCATTGCACGGTGAGTTGGGGCGACCGTAGGTGTTACGCGCGCCGGACGGCGCACCTTGGCTTTGACGGCGGTTTTTACCACCGATTTTACCGCCGACCTGGCCGCGGTTCCTGCCCGCTTTACCGCAGCCTTTACGGTGCGTTTCTTTTTAGGTTTTGGACTTTCTTTCGGACTCACTTTAACGCGTGCCACTTGGAGTTCTCCTGCTAATAATATCGGCAGGCGAGCTCAAATACTTGAGTAAAACGCATCGATAATCCGATGGGCCGAAATAAGCCTCGGTAACCGTTACAGAATCCGGATCAGCCACTGGCTCCGTTCACGGGTACGGGTGCCGTTCGCCGTTCACAGGTTAGAGGTCCCAGGTGGCCGAGCGAAAGACCCACGTGACTCAGCGGAATTATACCAGCCATTGGTATATACCATCCACTGGCATAATTCGGCTGAGTCGCCAGCACGAAACATCCAGACCCGCCCGCGAGGTGCGCACGCCAGCCCGGTGACCCGGGTCCGGTGTACGGTGATCAGTGACCAGTGCTCAGAAACTGTACTCAGAATCTGTGTGCCCATAAACGGACTCGGCACCGGTGCCGTTCACGGGTCACCGTACCCTGGACACCGTTAACCGGGCGGCCTCAGGCTTTGGGTTTCGCGGTTCCGACTTTGTACAGGTAAGCGCACATCAGCGTAAACGGCACCATTGCCCAAAGATCGCTGCTGGCCAACGAAAAGCGCGTACTGAAATCAAGCGAAGCCGCCAGGCCTTCATTAATCGCAAGCAGCGCAAGCCCGATGCCGGCAATCGTGCCACCGGCGATGAGCCCTGACGACATCAGAACGCCCGGGCTGGTTTCTGCTTCAGCTTCGGTGCGCTTCGAGCGCCGGTCGACGAGCCAGCGAATCATGCCACCCACGAAGATCGGAGTCGAGGCCGAGAGGGGCAGGTAAACGCCAACTGCGAATGGCAGCGATGGTACTCCGCAAAGTTCCATCATGATGGCCATGGACACGCCCAGTAGGACAAGGGCCCACGGTAATTTTTGCGTCAGAATGCCGTCGATGATCAGCGACATCAGCCGCGCCTTCGGCACGTTGAACTTGGTTACCTTTAGCCCGTTGTCGCGCGTGGCAAGGTTGCCGTTGATGCCGGGATCGACGAGATAAGAGATTTTTCCGGAATCATTCACGAGATATTTTCCGCCCGGAATATTGGCCAGCTCGCCCACGCGGTCGGTTTCGCTGAACTGCAGCACGTGATAGAGCGCCTTGTCGGCCTGGCCTTCTGATCCGCCCACCGCTTCCATACGCAGCAGCTTGGTGACGTCCAGGGTCGCCGTCGGAAGATTCTTCTTCGAGTAAATGGTCGAAGCCTGGTTGAGCAGATGAAGCGTAACGCCAATAACCAGCGCCGACGAGATGGCGCCAACCAGCAGCGCGATCTGCTGATATTTTGGCGTGGCACCGATAAGGTAACCCGTTTTCAAGTCCTGCGAGGTTGTACCGCCGTTAGAGGCGGCTACGCAAACAATCGCCGCCACGCTAAGCGCGGTAACGCGGTAATCGGCGCCAACCCAGCCCAGGAGCAAAAAAATCAGGCTGGTCAGCAGCAGCGTGGCGACCGTCATGCCCGAGATCGGATTCGAGCTCGAGCCGATCGTGCCCGTGAGCCGCGAGCTGACGGTGACGAACAGAAAGCCAAAGGACACGATAAGAATCGCGCCCAGTAAATTCATCTTGAGCGAAGGCGTGGCCCAGATTGCGAACACGAGCAGCAGCACGCCGCCGATGACGTACTTCATGGAGATATCCTGTTCGGTGCGCAGCGTGCTGGCCGCGGAGCCCGCGCCTTTAAGGCTGCTCAGGCCGGCCGAGGCGGAACGCAAAATCGTGGGCAGGCTCTGCAGCAGGCTGATAATCCCGCCCGCGGTGACGGCGCCAGCGCCGATATAGAGCACGTAGTTTTTCCAGATGTCGTGAATGGTCATGCTGGAAATCAGCGTGGTGGCCGGAAACAGGGGCGTCGTGAGGCCCGAGCCAAACAGCATGATCGCGGGTATTAACACCCAGCTCGAAAGCACGCCGCCGGCAACCATTACCGAAGAGATGCGGGGCCCGATGATGAAGCCCACGCCCATCAGCTCGGGTGAGATTTCACCGGCGATCGAAGAGCCTTTGAAGAAAGTGAAAATCTTTTCAGGCACGTCATTCCAAAGATGCAGCCCGACGTTGAGCATCTTATAGATGAGTCCGATAAAAAAGCCCGTGAAGACCGTCCTGGCGCTGGTGCCGCCCTTTTCGCCGGCGATCAAAACTTCGGCGCATGCCGTGCCTTCGGGGTAGGTGAGCTCGCCGTGACTTTTGACGATCAGCGCGTAACGCAGTGGAATCATCATCAGCACGCCAAGCACGCCGCCCAGAATGGCTACAGTCATGATTCGGCTCAGCTCGACGTCGTAGCCCAGAATAAGCAGAGCGGGCATCGTGACACCGATACCGAAGGCAATCGATTCGCCGGCACTGCCGGTCGTCTGCACGATATTGTTCTCAAGAATGGTAGCCTGGCGAAAACCAAAGATCTTCGAAAGCGCCCGAAACAGAGTGATCGAAAGAACCGCCACTGGAATCGAGGCGCTGACGGTAAGACCCACTTTCAAAACCAGATAAAGCGACGAGGCACCGAAGACGATGCCCAGAATGGCGCCCATCAGCACGGCGAGCACGGTCAGCTCGCGGGGGCTATCTGAAGGCGAGATGAACGGCTTGTGCTCTTTAACTTGTTCTGACGACATTGTGGCTCCTGATTGACGATTAGTTGACCGCTTCAATTGCGTGGACAGAACCACTATAGCCGAAGAAGGAAAATTTTTCCCCTAGTGTTTTCAGGCAGATGATTCAGAATTTAGAGAATCATGTCAGACCAAAATCCTCTTGAAAGCCAAGGCCGCATTAGCATCATGAATGTCGGCACGCGCATCCTGCTCAAAGACATCATGGATCAGTATCTGCGCACCCTGGGGGACTACAAGACGCACTACGCCCCCACGATGACGTCGGCATTGCGGCTGTTTCAGGAAAGCCAGATTCATATCGTCATCAGCGAAGTGGACCTCACCGACGGCTCGGTTTATCGACTCTTCAAGGAGCTGGGCGGTACCGGTACCGAGGACGAGACCTACTTTATTCTGGCGCTCGAAGAGAAAAACCAGGAGATGATGGCGCTGGCCGAAGAAATCGAGGCTGATGCCGTGCTGGTCAAGCCATTTTCGGCCGCTGATCTCAAGATCCAGATCGAGCGCTATGACGCCTGGAAAAGCATGCCCAAGGACCCCTGGCGTTTGCTCGTCAATGAGGCCAGGTTTGCGGTGCGGGAAAAACGTTTTCGCGAAGCCGAAGAAAATTTCAGGGAAGCCGTGACGTCGGCACCCGGTAATCCGGCGCCACTCGTGAAGGCGGCGCAGTATTTCATCTCCAAGCCCGACTTCGTCACCGCTGAGGCGATGCTTAAAAAAGCCCTCGAGCTTCGGCCGAAATACGTGCAGGCACTGACCACGCTGGGTTCGCTGTATCTGGCGCAGCACAATTTGGAAGGGGCAGATGAATGCTTTCAGCGCGCCCAGGAAATATCCCCGCTCAACCCCGACCGCGTCGTGGACATGGTGAAACTCTATTTGGAAAGATGCGTAAACGCGTGCAAGAACGCGTTGCGGGTTGACTCGGGAAGTGCCGCCGCCCGTCTACTGCTGGGCAAGCTGCTCACGCTGAACAAAGACTACGTTGGTTCGCTGCGTGAGCTCGACCGCGTCTTGCCCGTATTAAAAGATAACGCAAAGCTCGAAGCCCAAACTTATGCTGCACTCTCGCGTAAACTAGGCGGCTTGATAAAGTGACGCAGAGCCATGAAAATGACTAGTCTTTAGACGATTTCGCTTAAATCGGTTCCATCTTGGAACCGAAGATAACCGAAAATCCGATAATATTTCGCGGGGCTAGATACCTGTGCGGAATAGTCCCTCGTAAAACCATTTCCCTTGTAACAGATGGCAATTGAGCCTATAACGCGACGCAAGGTATAAAACACCATCTCTCAAGGGGTATTGTAATGAACGCTTTCTACGTCTGTTCCCTCGCCACTCTGGCCCTCACCGCGAACGTTTTCGCGGCTGACACGAATTCCAAGTATCAAGACGCCTTCGCGGACTTCCAAAATCGCGGCACTGGCGCAGCAGCAGCTCAGAGCTGCGCTGACAAAGCCGGCGCGCTGGCTGTTGAAGCCACCACGGATCTGGAAAAGTACAACGCCCTGGTTCTCCAGTCGCGTTGCACCTATTACGTCGGCATGAAAGCCAAGAAAGACGACGACAAGGTTCGCATCTTTGGTGCGGCCAAGAATTTCGCCGACAAGGCGAAGCCTTTGCAGAAAGACCGCGCTGAAGCCTATTTTTTCTACGGCATCAGCCTGGGCCGTTGGGCTGAAGCCAATGGCATCATGAAGTCACTGGGCGAGCGCCACAACCTGCGCCGCACGATGGAAACGGCAATCACGAAAACCGCGGTCGACGACGAAGGCAAGCCAATGGCTGGCAAGGAATATGACTCGTACGGTTCGAACCGTACCCTCGGGCGCCTGCTGTTCAAGCTGCCCGGCATGTTCGGCGGCGACAATCGCAAGGCCGAAGAGTTCCTGCGTGTGGCCGTGGTGGAGTCCGAAAAAATGGGCATCCGCAACTCCCTCAACATTCTTTATCTGGCTGAAGTTCTTGTGGCCAACGGCAAAAAGCCTGAAGCCCGCCAGCTGCTGAGCGACGCGCTCAAGTTCGAAAATGATCCAACCACCTACAACCCAAGACGTGTTCCGGAGACGATCGACGAGATGAAAGACATCCGCGCTCTCCGTAACGAGCTGGGCAACTGATTCGACCACGCAAATGGCGCGCCGCTCCCGCGTGGATGTAGGGGGCGGCGCACTTTTTCCGATCTGACTGAACCGCTTTAGGAGTATTGCAGTATGAACAAGTTTTTGACCATCGCGATGCTGGGCATCTCGACCCTGGCTGTGGCGTCTGATTTGAAGGCGCCGTTTGATTTCGAAACCACGGCAGTCCTGCCGGCAGGCGTTCGCAACCCTCGCATCAAAAACATTGTCATGTACATGGACGAAAAGTTCGGCGGCAACGGCGGCGCGGAGCCCCTGGGTCAGAAACTCAATAAAACGGTCAGCTGGCGCGACGTGGTCGATGGCGGCGACGACGCGACTCTCAAAGCTCTTACCGAAGCCAAAGTGAAACAGCTCGGTTTCAATCTCGATGACTCGGCGGGCAGCACCACCGGCGTCGTCAACACCTATGTGAACGTGAAGGTGCCGGTAATTGCGGCGGGCATCACCGACAAACTTACGCTCGCGCTGGCCATACCCATTGTCACCATTCAGGTCAATGCCGATACCGGCCTGGCCAAAAGCCCACAGGCCGACGCGTTGATCGCCAGTGTTTGCGACAGCGATCCGAGCAAGTGTCAGGAGTCCTCGGCCAAGCTCAATAACGCGGTCAATACAAAGCTCGCGCGCCTGGGCTACAATCCGATTAACTCTTACACCAAAACCCATGTCGGCGACGTCAAAGCCGTGGGCAAGTATCAGATGTGGGCGAGCCACAATGACGGCTTCGCCATCAAGGGTGAGATCACCGCGCCAACGGGTACGCCTCCCAACGCCGACAACGCGCTCGATACGCCAACCGGCGACGGACAAACCGATATCGGCGCCATGCTGATCTATGATCGCTATCTGAATGCTCATCATTCGTTTCGTTCCAATACCTACGCCGGGTACACGGTACAGACGGGTGACCACATGGAGCGCCGGCTGCCCGTATCCGACGCCGACTCGCTTTCGACCGACAAGGAAATGCTGGCTCGCAAGCTGGGCGATGTGATTTCGGCCGGCACGTCAGTTTCGTATGAGTTTCCCTTTGGTCTGAACTTCAGCGCGGGCTACGGCTTTCAGCGCATGGCTCCGACCAGCTACGACGGCGGCAAGTTTGCCGAATCCCGTTATCGCCTGCTCGAAGCCAATACGGGCCAGGTTCTGCACAGCGCCACGCTGGGCGTGGGTTTCTCGACGGTGGAGATGTACAAGAATCACCAGTTCAAGGCGCCTTTTCAGCTCAATATGTCTTACTGCAAACCGCTCGCGGGCATCAACGTCGTGAAAAACGAGTTCATGGCGTTCGAGCTGGTTCTTTTCTTTTAACGTTTCTGGAGAAGATCATGAAATTCGATAATCAACTTTTGCTTGCGATCGCAACAGCCACGCTGGTTTTCGGCTGCCACGCCGAAGACCGTTCAGCACCAAAAAATCCAATCGTGACAAGCCTGCAGAGCTACGGGCAGCTGGGCAGCGAAACCTTTCAGAACAACAAGGTGTTCTTCTGGCGCGGCCCCGATGCCGAAGCGATGCGAATTGTAATGCAAGCCGCTAAGGATATCGACTTCAATGACGATGCCGGCGTAGAGGCGCGTGTGAAAATGACCCAAGTCTCCAACGATCTGGGAACGGCGATTGACACGCTCAATGCCGCAGTAACCGATGATGCGACGAAGACCGCGCTGAGCAATTTGCGTGACCTCGTTGACGAAGCCACCACGTCGCTGACCGAAGACGAGATCAACGACAATATCAAGAAGACCGAGAGTGACCTGGCGGGCACCAACAACAAGCTTACCGTCGTGGCCAAGAGCCTCACGCCGGTAGTGCGCGACCTTATTTCGACAATTGGTCGCCTGGGCATCGAGCGGGCTCGTCTGGCCCAGACTGATCCGGCCCGCGACGACATGCAAAAGCAGATCGACGACCTGAACAAGACCTTGCCGGCAGACCTGCCGCCTCTGGTGCTTTCGGCGAAGACCGCGCGGGAAGCGCTGCTTGTGACCTATGAAGGACATTTTCGCGACAAAGCCCGCCGTGTGGAACTTGCCGCACTGGTGGCCGATGCGGCCAAAGCCGTACCGGCTCTGCCGCCTGAAACTCAGGCCAGGAAGCTGACCGTGGATTCGCTCTACGCTCAAAAGGAAGCGCAGTTCCAGGTGCAGTATCGCATCGGCAAAAAGGGCGAGGCGCTGGTCGATGCGGTCATCGGCAATACGGATTACTTTGAGAATCTTTTGGAACGCGTCACTATCGACAGCCGTGGCGGCTCGCTGGTTGTGACGATGGTCGACTTTCCTGAAAAGGGCACGACCCTTTCGACCAACGATGGCACGATCACGAACACCGATTATAGCGACCTGGGCAGCGTCATTCGTTTTGAAGCTCACCCTGTTCCCAACGGGCCTTATTTCAAATTTCGTGTTTCGCGCACCCGTCCCGAAATCACGGATGGGCGTCATTTTTACCAAGGCGAGATGGACCTTTGTAAGTTTGGTACGAACTGCGACACCAGAAGTGGCAATCTGCTCCGCCATGGCATGGCCAAATTCGTCACCAGTAACTGAAATCGACCAACGGATCTAGTTGTTGACAATACGTGTCAGTAATCGTTAAAAGCGGGCAACTTTATATCTGAGGAGTTTTGATTATGCATATTCTCTATGTTGCTCTTGCGATGCTTTCCAGCACGCTCAATACGGCCCCCAAGGCTGAAGCTTCGGCCTGTTACGCTTACACCGCTTGCTACTGGGGTGGCGCCATCTCCTGCCAAACCTATGGCGACGGCTGCACCTGGTATACGGTTCCAGGTCAAACGGTAACGTGTAGCGGATTTGACGTGTACGGCCGATGGGTTAACCTGTTCTTCCATTGCTGATAAAACCAAAACCGCTTCGATGTGTTTTTGCTGAGCCGGGCGCGCAGGGACGCAATCCCAAGGTCAGTGTTTCGTTCGCGCCTCCGGACAGCGCGGGCGTTCTTGCCGTCTCGTTTGCCGTAAGTGGTGCCACGCCCCACGTCAATGCGACCCTGAGCAAAGAGTCCTCCCAGTGGGGCCTTTGGGATTGGGATGTCGTCGAACTTTTTCTGTCCGCCAACGACACCCCGGTTTACTATGAGCTGCAGCTCAGCCCCTTGGGCCAGTACTTCGAACTCGAGATCTTCGAGCCGCGCAAGCGCTTCAACAAGCAGTTCGCCTCGGGCTTTGGCCATTCGGTCAATCGGCTGGGTGCCGACGCGTGGCAGGCGGAGTTTAAGATTCCCCTGAGCAAGCTGGGCTGGAACGGCAAGGTGGATACTCTACGCGGCAACGCCTTCGCGATTCTGGGCGAGCCTGGCGCGAAATCGTATCTGAGTCTTAATCTGCCCGAGCAGGAAAAACCTGACTTTCACCTGCCGCAGTATTTCGATCGATTGATTTAGGCCTGCAGCTTTGTGGCGCAGAGCCGCGAAAGTTCGGAGATGCGAAAGGGCTTCGAGATAAACTCGGTGATGCCCAAATCCTGTAACATCTGTCGGGGCGGCGGCTCGAAGCCCGAGATCATCACGATCGAGGGCTGATGCCCCTCGCGGCGGCGTACGGCGCGCGCAAAGCCAATGCCGTCGATGGTGCCTGGCATGCGCATGTCGGTCAGCACGAGATCAATCTCGTCGGCATGGTCGCGCCAAAAGGGC
>JBBRLF010000164.1:0-10728 GCA_038231515.1 candidate division WWE3 bacterium | reverse complement strand
TAAGGCACCGTGTATTCCGTCCAAAAAATCCCCACCAAGCCTACCAAGGTCCAGTCTGAATGCATTCAGTATGCCGCAATGGAAGCGGCAATGGATGGCATGGGCCTGCACGACGACACCGGCGCGTTCACCTACCTGAATAACGCTCAGGTTCAGCTCTACGGCTACGACTCCCCCCAGGAACTCCTGGGAAAATCCTGGGAAGTCCTTTACGACGCCCCAGAGGTGATGCGCTTCAAAGCCGAAATCTTGCCACTGCTGTGGGAAACCGGACGCTGGCGCGGCGAGACCACCGGAGTACGAAAAGACGGGTCAACCTTTCCTCAGGAGGTCTCGCTAACCACCTTCGGTGAGGGCGGACTGATCTGCGTCGTACGCGACATCAGCGCGCAAAAGCTTATCGAGCGGACGCTAAAAGACACGTCTGCCGCCATGCACACGTTTGTCTCTATCGCTTCGCACGAGCTCAAGAATCCCCTTACCGTTTTTCAAAGTTACATCGAACTGCTCACCCGTCGAATGGCTCAGCTGGCACCACAGGTAGGTGCTTCAGACGATTTCAAGATGCTCACCCGCTGCGCCCAGGCCGCCTGTGCGCGCATGCGGATGTGCATCAATACGCTGCTCGACACTTCGCGTATTAATGAGGGTCGCCTGACCATGGAGCTGGAAAATGCCGACCTCTGTGGAATCGTCACGGATCAGGTTGAGCAGCTGCGACAACAGTCGCTGCCGGGCCCGCCATGCTCCATCACCCTTGACCTGCCTGGGCCAACGCTGCTTTACTGCGATCGCGTGCAGGTCAACCATCTGGTCGCCAATCTGCTGTCAAACGCCATGAAGTACGGCCAGGGTAAGCCAGTCGAAGTCACGGTTCGGACCGAAAAGGGCCGGGTCAAGCTCACTGTTCGGGACCATGGCATAGGCATCTCGAGTGAAAACCAGAAACGAATTTTTGGACGTTTTGAAAGGGCCGTCACCTCGGCCAGGTTCGAAGGCACAGGTTTGGGCCTTTGGATCGTGGTGCAGATTGCGCGGGCCCACGACGGCACGGTTGGCGTGACTTCTTCGCCCAATGAAGGCACGACCTTTACGGTTGATTTTCCGCAGCACTAGGCGATCAGCTTCAGCTTGCCGCGCAGGGCGTCTTCGAGCGCGCCCGCCAAGGCTTCGAAATCGAAGTTACCTTCATACTTTGCACCATTGATGAAAAAGGCCGGCGTGCTCTCGACGCCAGCTCTTTCACCCAGCACCACTCCGCGCTGCACGCGTCTCAGCATTCGTTCACTGTCCAGATCGTCTTCAAACTGGCCCACATCCAGATCAAGGTCTTCCGCGAACTGCAAGATCGTCTCGCGGTCGAGTGCCACCTGATTGCGAAACAATACCCGGTACATCGCCCAAAATCTTCTCTGCCGTGCCGCGGCCTCAGCTGCCAGGGCCCCGCTCAGCGCGTACTCGTGGGTGCCCACCTGGGGAAAGTGCCGAAAAACAAAACGCAGCTTGTCGCCAAAAGACTTGCGTAGATCGTCGACCACCTCGGCGGCCTCGGCCGAGTAAGGACATTGAAAATCGCTGTAAACCACCAACTCCAGTGGGGCCGTTGCCGGTCCTTTACCATGGTCACCTAGCTGTTTCATTGCAAGATCCTCCAGTTAAATACACCTGCCATGCAAAAGCTCGGCCGCTTCTGAGGGGTGGCAATTCCCGCGCATTCCAAGTAACTTGTCTGGTAATGACCTTGTCGCTGCACCACCTGCTTTCGATTCTGAGCGTTTTTTTTACGCTCATTTTAATTTCCAAGGTGCTCACCGAGCGCCGGGCGCCAGGCAGTACCATGGCATGGCTACTGATTATGGGGCTGGTGCCCTATGTCGGCATTCCGGCCTATCTGCTGATTGGCGCGCGCAAGGTGAAACGAATTATTGGCGAGAAGGAAGTCCTCTACTCCAGAACCCACGCGCCGAAGCCCGCCCTGCGCAACGACTTTCAAGCCTTGCCCACGGGCGAAGCCGCTTATGCCGCCATTTTGAAAACCATTCATTCTGCAAAGTCCCACATTCATTTTGCGACCTTTATTCTGGGCAACGATGCTGTGGGCCAGGCCATCCTTGCCGCCCTGTGCGAAAAAGCCCGGCAGGGCGTGCAAGTACGCCTGCTGCTCGACGGCGTTGGCACGTTCTGGTTTCCAAAGCGCCAACTGCAGGCCCTTCGCAAGGCCGGGGGCGACTTCGCGATTTTCGTCCCACTGTTTCGAATTCCGTTCTCGGGGCATTCCAATCTGCGAAACCATCGCAAGATGGTATTGGTCGATGGTCAGTCGGCCATTCTGGGTGGCATGAATGCCACCGAAGAATACATGGGCCCCCAGCCCAGCGCCAAGCGCTGGACCGATTTTTCGTTTCAAGTGCGCGGCGAGGCGTTGCACGATCTGGAAAATATTTTCAGCTCAGACTGGCGGTTTGCCTCGGGTAAAACCTTGCAGACGCCGCCCCCCAACGCCGTGCCAATAGGGCACACCCCAATGCAGGTCATCGCCAGCGGCCCCGACGTTTCGAGTGACCCCCTTTATGAAACCTTGCTGACGCAGATTTTTGCGGCTCGCAAACGGATCTGGATCGCCACGCCCTACTTTATCCCCGACGAAACACTGGCCCGTGCCCTGGAGCTGGCCTGTCGCCGGGGCGTTGATGTGCGGGTTGTCGTACCGGCACATTCCAATCACCGGCTGGCCGACTTGTGCCGCGGCAGCTACCTGAAGCAAATCGACCATGCTGGCGGGCACCTTTGCTTTTTTCTGCCAGGAATGATGCACGCCAAGATGTTCGTGATGGATGATGCGTTTGCGCTGATTGGCTCGGCCAATCTGGATATGCGCAGCCTGCTTTACAACTACGAAGTCGGCGTGCGGCTCAGCTCCACTGCGGAGGTCGCCGAAATTGCCGCCTGGTTTGACGCCCTCTTCGTCCATACCCGAGACGAGCACCCGAAAGACAACTGGGCCTCGAGTTACCTGGATGGCGTGGGAAGAATCATCGGCCCTTTGCTTTAGCCAGGCCCATGATTGCAGGGCTTGATTCTTGCTGCCAAGACAGCGGAGGTCTGGTGCGGCTTCGACTGATGCACGCAGCGCAAATCGTCCTTTTGGCCGCGGTCTATTTTGTCACGGGTAAACTTGGTCTCCTGATATTACCCGTCAGCGGGTACGCCACTCTTGTCTGGCCGCCCGCTGGCATCTCGCTTGCGGCCTTACTTCTGTTTGGCTATCGGCGCTGGCCTGGTATTGCACTTGGGGCCTGCGCCATTAACCTGAGCCTTGGCGCGTCGTTCGTGACGGCACTGGGCATCGCGGCAGGAAACACCGGTGAGGCGCTGCTTGGCGCATTTCTTCTGCGCCGGTATTTTGATCTGCACCTGTCTCTGGATCGAAGCAAAGATGCGCTGGCGTTGCTCTCTATCGGCGGACTGCTTTGCACCACCATCGCCGCAACCGTTGGCACCACCAGCCTTTGGCTGAGCGGAATGATAGCGAGGGCTACTTTTTCAAACACCTGGCTGGCCTGGTGGGTTGGCGACGGCTTAAGCAACCTGATTGTCGCGCCGTTTATTCTGGTGTGGGCAAGCCACCTGCTTACACCAGCTCAGCCCCAGCGCAACCGCGCCACCGAAGTCACGCTCCTGGTCCTTTCGCTTAGTGCCGTGAGCCTGCTGATCTACAACGGCAACTGTCGCACGTTTCCTGGCAACGATGCGCTGGATTACCTCACCTTCCCCTTGATTATCTGGGCGGCGCTGCGTTTTGGACAGCGGGGCGCCGTAAGCTTGGGTTTGGCTCTCTCGGCTTTAGTAATCTGGGGCACGCTCAGAAGTGTAGGCCTCCTTTCGAGCAAGGTAATTCTATCGAACCTCTACATGACCCAGATCTACCAGGCGACCTCGGCAGCGACCGCCGTAATCCTGGCCTCCGTTATCGCTGAAAGGCAGAGCGCAAAAGCCGCGCTGGCACTGGCCAACCGCGAGCTGGAGTCGAAAGTTTTAAGGCGCACGGCTCAGCTGCACGAGAGTGAGCAGCGCTTTCGACTTCTCGTGGCAGGGATTAAAGACTACGCCATCTACATGCTGGACAGCTACGGAACGATCACGACCTGGAACGACGGAGCACGGCAAATCAAAGGCTATACCGCGCATGAAGTACTGGGTCGCCACTACTCCTTGTTCTATACCCCGGACGACCTTGCGCTGGGTAAACCCACCCAGCATTTGAAAACGGCCTTGCTCACCGGGCGCTGCGAACATCAAAGCTGGCGAGCTCGCAAGGATGGTTCGCTTTTTCTGGCCCATATCGTGATCACTCCGGTGCGGCAAGAAAACGACGAGCTTCTTGGTTACTCGGTATTCACCGGCGACATCACCGACCGCAAGAGGCACGAAGATGCGCTGGCAAGATCGGCATCTCTTCTGCATGCCACTCTGGAATCCACCGCCGACGGAATTCTGGTGGTGGAACGGAGCGGAAAAATCACTATCTTCAATCAACGCTTCGCCAATCTGTGGCAACTGCCCAGAGCTATTTTAGAGTCAAAAGAAAACGGTGCGGCCCTGAATGCCATACGTAATCAGCTCAAAGACCCGCAAGGCTTTTTGAAAAAAACCGAAGAGGTCAATTCGGAGCAGGGTCTGGAAAGCTTCGATCTCATCGAGCTCAAGGACGGTCGGGTCTTCGAGCGATATTCCCGGCCGCAGATGCTGGGCCAGGAATACGTAGGGCGCGTCTGGAGTTTTCGCGATATCTCGGCAAGACACCGCGCCGAGCGGGAAAAAGAAGAGTTCCTCAATCGAGAACTAAATGCCCACGCGCAGGCCTTGAATGCCATCCGAACGCGTGACGAGCTGGTGGCCATGATTTCGCACGACCTGAAAACGCCGTTAAGCGGCATCTTGCTGATCGTCCAACTTCTTGAAAAGGGGGACTTCATTTCGGAGCGCGGTCGGCGGCCCGTGGAGCTGCTGAAACGCTCCACGCAGTTCATGGTACGACTCACTCAAGATCTACTTGACGTGCACAAGATTGAGGGCGGTTGCTTTTCAGTGGAAGCCGGAGCCCGACCGCACCAGCTTCGGACGGTTATCCAGGCGGTGCTGGAGACGCTGCAAATTCTGCTCGACGAGAAAAAACTGCGCCTGGAGGTCGAGCTTCCGCAAACGCTGCCCGAAGTAATCATAAATCCCGAACGCATGCAGCAGGTGCTTCAAAACCTGATTGGCAACGCAATTAAATTCACGCCACCCGGTGGCCTCATCACGATCAAAGCCGAAGCCGACGGCCCCAACCTTGTTTGCTCTATTCACGACTCCTGCCCGGGGATCGATCAAGAGCTGCTGCCCTACGTTTTCAACCGCTTTCTGCAGGCCAAAAAAACCGCCCAGCTCGGCACCGGTCTGGGCCTGACCATTACCAAGGGAATCATTGAGGCCCATGGCGGCCACATCTGGGTAAAGAACCAGTCCGGGGGCGGCTGTACTTTTTTTTTCACGCTGCCGGTAGCCGTCGCCCAAGAGGCGCGCAAGACCGCGTAAGCACGAACGCCCGCCCCCCCTTGGGTCGAGTGGCGGCCTCAGGCCAGCGCAGGCCCCACAGGCAGCTCGTTCATCGTCTTTAGCGCATCTTTCAGCGCGTCGGCCTGCGCGTGATTCTCCAGGCGCGACGCCAGACTGTAAGCACAGGGCACCACGAACAAAGTCAGAAACGTCGAAACCAGCACGCCGCCCACCACCGCCACCGCCATCGGGCGAATGATTTCAGAGCCGGCCCCAGTGGCCAGCGCCTCGGGCAAGGCCCCGGCAACGGTGGCAATCGAGGTCATGAGAATCGGCCGCAGGCGCACGGGGCAAGCGTCAAGTAGCGCCTCTGCAACCGAGAAGCCCTCGGACCGCTTGTGATTCGTGAACTCGACCAGCAAAATGGAATTCTTTTTCACGATACCCATGAGCAGCAGAATTCCGATGAGGCTGTAGATATTCACCGAGGTATCGGTCAGGCCCATGGCCAAAAGCGCGCCCGTAATGCTGAAGGGCAGCGCCAGCAGAATAATCGCCGGATGCAGAAAGCTGTTGAACTGGCTGGCCAGCACGATATAGGCGACAAATATCCCAAGCACCAGCGCCAGCAGCAAGCTATTGATCGACTCGGCAAACGCCTGCGAGCTGCCGGCCATCGTCACGTGATAGCCCGGCGGCAGCAGCTCCTTACCCATTTTTTCGACATACTGCATGACATCAGACTGGGATTTACCGGCCGCAAAGTTGCCAAAAATCCCAATGCCCCGCTCCCGGTTGTAACGCGTGATCGTCAGCAGCGTGCTGCCTTGCTTGATGTCAATCACGCGGCTCAGCGGCACCAGCTCGCCATAGACGTTACGCACCCAGATCTTGCTGATATCGACCTGATCGCGATTCTGATCCTGCACCAGCTTCACCTGAATATCGTCCCGATGCCCGGCCGAGTCTGTGTACTTATTGGGCAAGAGCTTCAAGCCCCCCACCATGGCCGCCACCGCGGTGGAAATCGTGGCCACCGCCACGCCTGACTTTGCGGCCTTCTCGCGATCAGGATAAATCTCGAGCTCAGGCATGTTCGGATTATAATCGGTATCGACGTCGGCCATCAACCCCGAGGCCGCCAGCCGCTTGCGCATCTCGATGGAAAGTTCGGCTAACTTGCTCCATTCCGGTCCCTGCAGCTCGAACTCGATGGGATAGCCGCGCTGCGCGCTGAAGCCCGTAAGCGAAAGATCGAGAATCGACGCGCGCTGCACATTGGCCAGCTTTGCAAGTTCGCCACGCATGAACACCATGAACTCTTGCTGCGTCGGCTTCTTCTTGAAGGGCGGCGCAATTGGCCTTACGGGCGGATCTTTCATCGTGATAAAAGAGATCCCCTGGTTCACCAAACCGCCGCCCAGGCCGCCCACGGCAACATAATAGGTATCGATCTCGGGACGCGAGCGATAGAGTTTTTCCGCCTCTTTAAAGACGCTATCGGTCAAAGGCAGCGACGAGCCCATCTTGGTGTAAAGCGTGACCAGAAAGCGGCTCTGGTCTTGCGGGGGAATAAACTCCTTGCGCAGGTGTTTGATGGTGATGAGCGACGTGAAAAACAGCGCGAAGGCCACGCCCAGCACCGACCAGCGCCAGTTCAGACACCAGCGCAATCCGTTTTTGTAGCTCGCCGCAAGCCGCCCCATCCAACGATTCACTCTTGCCGTCACGAAGTTCTCACCGCGCAGCTGCAGAAACTGCGAGCAACGCATCGGCGCGAGCGTCAGCGCTTCAAGCAGCGAAATCAAGACCGCCACCGAAAGCGTGATTCCGAACTGATAAAAAAACTTGCCCACGATGCCCTTCATGAAAACGACGGGCACGAAAATCGCCAGAATCGCGAGAGATGCGGCAACCGCGGGTCCGGTGATTTCACGGGCGCCGACAATGGCGGCATGCACCCGGGTTTTGCCCTCTTCGGCATGCCGAGTGATGTTTTCCAGCACCATGATGGCGTCATCGACGACAATGCCGATCGAAAGCGACAACCCCATCAGCGTAAAGCTATTGATCGTAAAACCCAGGTAGCGCAGCACGATAAAGGTACCGATGAGTGAAACCGGAATTGCGAGCACGACGTTGAACGCCGAGCTGAGCGTGCCCAGAAACAGGTAGCACACGACCGAGGTGAGTCCCACGGCCATCAGTAGAGTGAAAAGCAGCTCATCGATCGACTGTTTGATAAAAACTGTCGTGTCGGTAACGACACCCATGTTCATGCCCTTGGGCAGCACATCGACCAGGGTTTTCATGCGAGCTTTGACCGAATCAGCGATAGCTACCGCATTCGTGCCATGCTGCTTGATGATGCCGAGACCGATCGTCGGAAAAATACCTTTAAAACGCGAGATGCGGCGCACCTCATCGGTGGCCTCCACGCACTCCGCCACATCGCCCACGCGAATATTGCGATAGACGGGCGTACCCTGCCGCGCTGGAATCATCAGATCGGCGCATTCCTGGGCATTGGCGAATTCGGAGTGCACGCGCACGTAGGATTCGACGTTGCCTTTGTCCTGATAACCCGTAGGCGAAAGCTGATGCTCGTCATTTACGGCATTAATAATATCGGTATGCGTGATTTCCCGTTTGCGCATCTCGGTGTTGTTCATCCAGATGCGCATCTGCGGATCGACAAAGCCACCCATCATGACGTCACCCACGCCGCTGATGGTCGTGAGTCGGTCCTTGAGATGATCGCGCACGAACATGGCGAGGTCGCGGATTTTTCCGTCCTGATAGTACGCGGCCGCCCACATAATGGGCTGATCGGCGGGGTTCGTCTTGGTGATGATCGGCGGGTCAATGGTCTGCGGCAGATTTTTCTGCGCCTGCGAAACCTTTGTCTGCACCAGCTGCAGGGCCACGTTGATGTCCTGCTGCAGATTGAACTGAATCGTGATCTGAGTCAGACCTTGCTGCGAGGTAGACTGCACCAGCTGCACGCCATCGACGCTCATCACGGCATTTTCGATGATGTCGGCCACCGCGCCTTCCATGACGTCGGGCGAAGCGCCCGCCCACCCCACCGAGATCGTGATGACGGGAAAGTCGACGTCGGGCATCTGGCTGATACCCATTCCCAAATACGAGATGGCCCCGAAGACCAGAAGGCCTGCCATGAGCATCCACGCGAAGACGGGTTTTCTAATGCTGATATCGGAAAGGGTCATCGTTCGGTACGACAAAGCCTAGATGAAGAGGTGCGGCGATTCAAGCGGGCATTGCGATGTAACAGCTCGTACCTGAACATTCCCAGCTCCAGCTGCGGTAGCGGCTATAATCCCAGACGAACGTCGTAGGCGGCACGCAGCTTTTTTTGAAGCGAGATTATGGATGAGATGCGAAACAGAAGACCCTGATATTGATATGGATTATAGTTTGTCCGTAGCACGCGCGGAACCGAGAAAGGACGGATCTTTACCTTGCGGTGACGAATACTATCCGGCCCCAATGGCGAAGCCAACAGGCCAGCGCCAAGAATACGGGTCGACCACCGCTGCCGAATCAGGCCGTACTCTGCCGTAAACCAGTAGAGCTTGCAGAGCTCGGTAAAAACCTCTTCGCCCTGAGCATGAGCCGCGACACCTGCTCGGCCAAACCACTCATAAAGTGCGGCGACCTCGCGGTTCAAAAGCAGCGGTGCGTGCCCCAGCAGCTCGTGCCACAAATCAGGCTGCACCGATGCATAGAGCTGGTTGAGTGGCCGCAGCTCATGCACGAGCGGAAACTCCCGGCGCGCCAGAAGTTCGAAAAATCCAACTGCCGGAACTTCGCCATACGCACGCACAAGCTTCCAGCCGCTGCCAGCCCACACATCAGCCCGCACACGTTCAAGATCAGGGCACTCGTCGGGGCTATAGTTCAAGCGACTCATTCCTGCCAGATGCTCACGGCACGCCAGCCCCTCGACTCGCGGCCACGCGTGGGAATAGAGCTCGCGCCAAACCTCGTTCACCATACGAAGCGGTCGAGTCCGCCCTCTTCAACGGGCTGGGAGTGGCGCAGTACGACGCGAAATACCTCGGCTTCGGGCAGCCAGGGACCTGGCAGCGCGGCCGCGTATTGCACCGAGGGCGAGTTTGGCCAAAAATGATCGGCGCCCTTTTGGGCGAGCCTGCGCACCAGGGCCTGCCCAAGCTTGCGCTCGGTGGCCCAGCGCCAAAGCCGCTGCTGCCAGAGGCGATCAAGCAGCTGTTCCTGGCCCGAGCGCGTGCGCTCGAATCGCCGTAAATTATTATAGGCCTCCAGGGCGGCGCGCTCCGTGGCTTCGGCCACTGTGGTGCCGCAGGCCGCACCGGGAATAATTCCTTCCGCTTCGAGCTCGAAAATCGCGACGACAAACGACGCATGTTCGCGCGGCAGCACATCAATTCCAGGCAGCTCAAGCATGGCGTGAAAAAAGCGCAGCCGGCCGGGCTTGCCCGAAAATAGTTTTTTCAAATTCGGATAGGGGCTCATCGAGGGCTCTTCAAAAATCAGGGTCCCGTCGAGATGCATTTGCCCCAGGGCCCAGCGCGCCGCCGCCGCATGCAAAGCTCTGCGCACAAGACCGCGGCGACCCATCTGGTCGGTGGTAGAGGCGGCGACAAACCCGGTCAGGCCAGAATCATACTTCATTCCACCCGCAGTCGGATGCTCGCGATACATATTGTGCGCCAGACGTGCCAGCGCATCGCCAATGGCTTGGGCCTGACTCTGCTCTTTGTCGCGCGCCCAGCCCGTGCCCGTCACGGGCACCGGAAAGCGACCTCCAAAAGTTTCCTGAACGGAGGCGGACAGCTTCGCCTGCGAATACCAGTATAAGGGCTTGAAGATGCCCGGCTGAATCGAAGATTCGATTCCGGTAATCGGGCCCGCTACCGGATTCACATGGCGAAGCAGTCCGTTCATACTACCACCGGTACTTTGGAGGGATTGCGGTGCCGCAAGTCATCTCGTCGGACGAAACGGTCTTTGCCAGGCCGCGCCGGTCGAGCTCAGTGGAGGCGAAGAAGTAGTTCAGCAAATTCTTAATCATGTGAGGTCCTTTCGTTTATAGGTTTCAACTTCACCCAAGGTACGGACCCCGGTCCATTAAGGCGAATGAGTAGCCCGCATCGATGTCATAGCAAAAAACTATGGTTGGCC
>JBBRLF010000163.1:0-10832 GCA_038231515.1 candidate division WWE3 bacterium | reverse complement strand
GCGCGGATCGGTGCCGGCGTAGGCGGCGAGCCCCCGGTACTCCATCGACAGGCCGACGAATCCCGCGGGGACCGGCTGGCTGGCCGCGGTCCTGCTGACCACCAGCGTGCCAGCAGGAACCGGGTTGAGGCCGGCGCTAGCAACGCAGGCGCTCAGGACGAGATCGTCACCGAGTTCTGCAAGAAAACGCCGTGGATACCGAGAGGAACTGTAGCAAGACGGCTGGCGATCCAAGACTGGTGGGACCGTGTGTACGGATCGGAGCAGGTGGAGTCAAACTTAGGTTCCTAGTTTAGGAAACCTTTGAAACGAGTTCGAGCTTCCAAGGTTTCGCGATGCTAACGCGGCCGACTTTACCCAAAATGAATAGAGGGTCTTCGTCGCCTTTGAGTCCAAGAGAAGCCATCAGTTCCTTGTAGTCATCGCGACTATCGGAGGGGATGCGAACAGCGAACACATGCCACAACTCAGCATTGCGATAGACCTTGTTCACTTCAGGGAGTTCGCCCTTTTTGAGATCGTTTGGATTGAAAGGCGCAAGTCCGCTCACAGAGAATTTAGCAGTGTAAGTTAAGCAATATGTCTCACCATCGTGAAACAGGCTAGCGATATGCACGTCGCCGACCGTCACACGGAGGACAGGGCTACCCACCTTTATGAGAGCTTCTTCCACCGACTCGTCTTCTTTTGATGATTTCTTGCTAAACCAGTTCATCTTCTTCCAATTCTATATAGAAAGTATTCGACAGCCAATCCGGTGGCGCGTTATCAGGATCGTTTCAATCACCTTTTGCCTATTCGGCTCTAATTCAGGAAAAAACCGCCGAATGATAGCCCTTGGAAGCCCTGGATCGAAGCTGCGAAAGGGCTTCGCTACGTGCGCGATATATCGTTTCATCTGGTCTTGTCCAAGTATTCTTTTCAAAAGGTCGAAATGATTGGCCTTTATGTCGCCTGGGATCGTGATTTTGCAGAGCCCCGTTCTTTTAGGTGAATACCAGGACTCATCCCGAAGATCCTTGGCTAGCATAGCTTCGAGACGCGTGGCGTCCTCAATCTCGGTTAAGTAGCCCGATGCGGTATCATATAGCGGAGCAAGCTTTGCCGAGGGGTTACCTTTTTTGAATGAAACGACCGTTCCATAGTTCGACCAATGTCGGTCGCCGTGTCCAATCAACGCGTCTAGCCCAATCATCTCAAAGAAGCTCCGCATCACATTTACGTCACCGAACTCGGTATCGAGAATCAGAAAGATATTGTCGATATGGTGCTCGCGCAAAACATCCGTGTCACGCCCAAATTTTTTCTCCGCGCTGGCAAGGCCCGTGTGCCGGCAGATCAGTTCTTTCATTTCCCAGAGGTCTTCGAGCGCTGCGGCCTTCGAGGCGGGGTCGATGAAGCTCTGGCAGGCGACGCCCAAGCGTCCCTTGTACGAGATGGGGAAATACTGAACATGCTGGACGCCAAGTTCAATCAACCTTGAGGAAGCTGTGATCGAGCGGCTGATCCGGCTGAGCCAAGATCGAAAACTAATTGAGAACTTGGCCCATTCAGCTGGAGACAATACCAGGCACATTGAAGAGGAAAATCGCTCCCTGCTTCGGAGCGAGGAAGAGCGGTTCAAGGAGTGCCAGACCAAGGTTAATGGTCTTTTCTCGTCTCTTTCTTTCGCCCCCAACGACGAAATCAAGCGAATGACCTACGACAAGATCGAGGAGCTAAACCAGGAGCGAAAGGCCGTCGAGGCGAACATCAGTGACCTCAAGGAGAGGCAGGTGGATAATGTCGTGGACCTGGAAGGCGTTTTCCGAGTGCTCAAAAACTTCAATAGGGGGTTCCGTGAGAGCCAGCCTCACATCCAGCGCGACCTCATTCGGGACGTGGTGAGCGGCGTCATCATTACCGGCCCAGGCCAGGCCAAGATCAATTATTACAAAAATGCCCGGGAAGAAGAAATCTTTCCGGGCAGTGCTTTGTCTGTGCTTTTTTTGAATTCTGAGGAATCTCAACCGAT
Organism: candidate division WWE3 bacterium; assembly: GCA_038231515.1. Classification (GTDB taxonomy): domain Bacteria; phylum Bdellovibrionota; class UBA1018; order UBA1018; family UBA923; genus JACQAX01. The sequence goes on along the minus strand of JBBRLF010000163.1, from coordinate 8,818 downwards.
TACAAACCCTCGGTCAGGGGTACGTACTGTGCAAAGAATGGTGGACCCGATCGGGATCGAACCGACGGCCTTTGCATTGCGAACGCAACGCTCTCCCAGCTGAGCTACGGGCCCACCTATTTGGACTGAGCTTTATTGCTAACGAATAACGGCCGGTTCGGCAATATGTTTGCGCAGCTCCGCCGGTACCGCCCTGCACCTCGTCGTAAACGGCCGGCTGTGCTAGCGTCGCTCATCAATGGAACGTTTCAGTGATCTGGCTATCGTGCTCAAGAACTATCCGTATCAGGAGCGTGACCGCATCGCCGTGTGTCTCACCGAGAACCGTGGCCGCATCACGGGCCTGGCCAAGGGGGGCGTGCACTCGCGCCGCTTCGGGGGCTCGCTTGATTTTCTTTCGTGCTCGCGCATGCAGATCGTGCAGAAGCCCAATGCCGAGATGGCTCGTATTGACGAGGCCGTGATTCACCACGAGTTTGGCAACCTTCATAAAGATTTCGAGCGTCTGACCGCCGCCAGTTTTGCCGCGGAATTCTGTCTGAAGCTGCTTGCGCCCCACGCGCCCTCGCGCGAGATGTTTATCATACTGAGCAATACCTTGTTTCAGCTCGATGCGGGCGTCATGCCACTTTCACTCGCGATCAACGCGTTTCTCTGCAAATCATTTAAAGCGATGGGCTATCCGCCCAGCCTTTTGCGCTGTGTTCAGTGTGCCAAGGGTGCCCACGAAATTATTGAATCGTACGAGGGCGAAGGGCAGGGCAACCACAGCTTGTTTTACTGGGCATCCGAGGCCGGTGGCATGGTGTGCTGGGAATGTTCCAAGGGCAGATACAAGCTGAGTCTGGACGCCGAGACGCTACTCTACTTTCAAAAACTCACGGTCACGCCTTTTAAGGAGTTGGATAACCTGGGCACTGAGCAGAAGCTGCAGGCGCCGCTTTACCGCTTACTCTCCGATTTTTTGTTCCACCACATTCCGGGGTTACCTACGGGCGGACTGAAAACGTGGAAGCTGCTCAATGATGGAATCGGAAATCAGACCTGATCGCGCAGACGAATGGCGAGTTCGACGGCTTCGGACAGCGTGGGGACCACGCCAGCTAGCCGCGAAATCGGGGTGGTCTGGATTTCTGCTTCGGTTCTGGCGCCGTGGCCGGTGCGTACCAGAATCGAGCGCACCTGCATGCGATCGGCGCACAGGAGATCTGAGCGGTTGTCGCCCACCAAAAATGAACGAGCCACATCGGCGTCCAAACTCGCGATCAGCTGTTCGAGCATCAAAGTTTCGGGTTTACGGCAGCGGCACTTGTCGTCGGGGTGGTGGATGCAGGCGCGCAGGTCGTCGAATTTGAAATCGGCCAGGCCTGCTTCGGCGGCAATAAGCGTTTCCAGATGACGATGCACCACGGGCAACGACTCTTTGGGTGTTTTGCCCTTGGCCACACCGGCCTGATTGGTGATCACAGCAATGCGAAAGCCTGCGTCGCGCGCGCGGATAATGGCCAAGCCTGCGCCAGGTACGAGCTTCATCAGCGAGGGCTCCGAGATATACGCCGGCCCGATATCGACGTTGATCGTGCCGTCGCGGTCCAGGAAGAGCACCGGGTTTTTCTTATTCGCCATAACCGCCGGGGTGTTTTTGCATCCACTCGTAGGCCGTGCGTACGATGGCCTCCAAATCAAACGTGCACTGCCATTTTAGAGATTCGCGCGCTTTGCTGGAGTCAGCCACGAGTACTGGCGGGTCACCCGGCCGGCGCGGGCCGATCTCTTGCTTGATTGCCTTGCCCGTAACTTTTTCGACCGCTTTCACCACTTCGAATACCGAGTGGCCGCGCTCGCTGCCCAGGTTGAAGTCAAAGCTCAGCTTTTTGGCCAGCATCAGCTCCATCGTCTTGATGTGGGCCACGGCCAGGTCGTTGACGTGCACGTAGTCGCGAATGCAGCTGCCATCGGTGGTTTCGTAGTCGTTACCATTGATGAGCAGCTTGCGGTCGCGGCCCAGGGCCACGGCCAGCACGCGGGGAATCAGGTGGGACTCGGGGCGATGGTCTTCGCCCAGTTGTCCTTCTGGATCGCAGCCCGCGGCATTGAAGTAGCGAAGGACGCCGTAGTTCAAGCCGTAGGCGGCCTTGGCGTCTATCAGAATTTTTTCCACGAACAGCTTGCTCTGGCCATACGGGTTTATGGGTTTTTGCTCAACCTGCTCATGAATTGGAACGGTCTCGGGTACGCCAAAAGTCGCGCAGGTTGACGAAAAAATGAAGTTCTTCACGCCAGCGCTGAGCATCGCGTTAAGCAGCTTGATCGTGTCGCCCGTGTTGGCGCCATAATACAGCAGCGGATCGCCCACTGACTCACCCACGAGCGCTTTTGAGCCAAAATGCATCACCGTGCTGATCTTGTGGCTTTTGAGCACCTTTTCAACAAACGGCGCGTCGCCATAATCGCCTTCATGAAACGCGAAGCTTCCCGCTGCCTGCCGGTGGCCCGTGCTGAGATTGTCCAGAATCACGGGCTCGTGACCCTGCTTGTGCAGCAGCTTTGCAACATGGCTTCCAATGTAACCAGCCCCGCCCACGACCAGAATCGATTCACGCATGACATCAGTTTTAGCTTGGGATAGAAAGAATGGCAATGAAGTCATTCTCGAAGCTTTTGCCGTTCATCAAGCCGCAGTGGAGACTTTTGCTCGTTTCCACGATTTTGGCCATTCCGCTTTCGGCGGTGCGCTTCAGTCCGGCCCCGCTGATCAAAATCATGGAAGACTCCATTCTGGTTAAAAAAGACGAGCGCATGCTGATCTTGCTGCCGCTGGCCGTGATCGCGATTTATCTGGCCAACGTCGTGATCAGATTCACCAACGCCTACTGCGCGCGTATCGCCAACGAGCGCATCATGCGCGACATTCGTGAGCGCCTGTTTAACCACTACCTGGGACTATCGAGCTCGTTTTTCAACGAAAGCTCGGTAGGTAAGCTGATCTCGCGCGTGACCAACGACGTGTTTTACGTCAGCCAGGGCACGATAAATTTGGTGAACCTCGTGCGCGACGGCGTGACGTTTATCGCGCTTTTCATTTATGCCGTGCGCCTCAATCCCAAGCTGCTGGGCATTACACTGCTCATCGCGCCTGCGTTGACCTGGCTGGGAAAAAGGTCGGCCGTCTTGATGAAGGGCTACGCGCTCAAGATGCAAGACGCCAATGGCTGGGTTTACTCTTCGCTGCAGGAGGCGTTTTCCGGTTTCAAGGTCGTCAAGGCGTTCGCACTCGAGCGCTTTGCGTTTCAACGCTTCAAAGACAAGAACGACGAGTACGTGAAGTTCGCGCTCAAGGCCGCCAAGGTGGAAGAGATTGGCGGTCCGACCGTTGAGCTGATGTCGGCCATTGCCATTGCTTTGATCGTCTATGTGGGCGGGCGCGACGTGATTCACGGACGCCTTTCACCCGGCGATCTGCTGGCGTTCTTCACCTGCTTTGGCCTGATGATCAATCCGGTGCGCAACTTAAACGACATCAATATGAAGTTAAGCCAGGCGGCTGCCAGCGCCGAGCGCGTGGACGAAACTCTGAGCATCATCAGCGACATTCATGAGGCGCACGACGCGGTACCGCTGAAACCGTTCCAGGATGAGATTGAGTTCTCAAAGGTAGGTTTTCGCTACAGTGTCGAGCTGCCGTGGGTGTTTCGGGACGTGAGCTTTAAGGTACAACGCGGGCATACCGTGGCGATTGTCGGGGCCAGTGGGCAGGGTAAGTCCACGCTGGTGAATCTGGTGCCCCGTTTCTACGACCCGGTCGAAGGTTTCGTAAAAGTGGATGGCGTGAACGTGCTGGGGGCGACGCTGGAATCGCTGCGCGCGCAGATTGCCGTGGTGACTCAGGATGTGTTTCTCTTCAACGACACGCTTTATAACAATGTTGCGGCCGGTCGCCATGGTGCTTCGCGTGACGAAGTTTGGTCGGCACTCAAGGCGGCGCAGGCCGAAACTTTTATCACCCGGCTTCCGCAAGGCCTCGACACCATGGTGGGCGACCGCGGGCAGAAGCTTTCGGGCGGCGAGCGCCAGCGCATTTCGATTGCGCGCGCTATTCTGCGCAACTCGCCGATTCTCGTGCTCGATGAGGCGACCTCCAGCCTCGACAGCGAGTCGGAAAAGGCAGTGCAGGCCGCACTCGAGACCTTGATGGCGGGGCGCACCACCCTTGTCATTGCGCATCGTTTATCGACGATCAAGCACGCTAACCGCATTCTGGTTCTTTCGGGGGGGCGCATCCAGGAGTCTGGAACTCATGATGAGCTGATGCGACGCGCTGGTGAGTACGCCCGGTTTTACGCACTACTTGCGTAAGATGCGTATAACCACGGCTTGACAATTGCTTAACAGTCGCTCGGCATTATTGAAGAATCTGCCGAATCCGTATCCAAAATAGACCGTTCGGTCGAATTTGTTACACAAACGTAGACCGGTTCACTTATAGTGGACCTATGTCCAAGACGCGAATTTTAATCATCGATGCGGATGAGAAGGCAGTCGAAAAGACCCGGACTTTGCTATTTGAGCAGGGCTACGAGGTCAGCACGCAAGCCCAATTTACCGACACCCGCTTTTTGACCGAGCCCACCCATCCACACCTTATTTTACTCGATGTGATGCTGCCGGGAATGAGCGGCTTCGAGCTGATGCACGTCATTCGCCGCGTGTCTCAGGTGCCGGTGCTGATCCTGACCACCAAGAGCGATGTAGCCGACCGGATTGTAGGGCTTGAGGCGGGCGCGGATGACTATCTGGCCAAGCCGTTTGAGCCCCGCGAGCTGCTGGCGCGCATTCAGTCCATTCTGCGCAGGGTACCGGCGCGTGACGCCCAGGCCAGCGAAAACGAGTCCCGTGAATGGCGTTTTCATGGTCTGACCGTGCAGTCCAACCGCCGCCGCGTGATGCTCGATAGTGAGTCGGTCGAGCTGACTACGGCGGAGTTCGATCTTTTGCGGCTGCTGGTCAGCCACTCGCAGCAGATCATGTCCCGGGAACTGATCCTTGATCAGCTTCGCGGCGTGGAGTGGGAAGCCGTCGATCGTTCCATCGACATTCTGGTTTCGCGCCTGCGCGACAAACTGCGTGATGACCCGCGCAGACCACGGTTCATTCGCACGGTTCGCAGTATAGGTTATCAGTTTGTCGGTGAGCCTCAGGCCGAGCCACATCACCAGATACAATCTAGCCAACTCTGATTTCGCATGTTACTTAGTTCCTCATGAGCGAAATCAAAAGCATTTCTGATATGCAGGAGCTCGTGTCGCTTTCCAAGCGGCGCGGTATCGTTTTTCAGAGTTCCGAAATTTACGGCGGCATCAACGCCTGCTGGGATTACGGCCCGCTCGGCGTTGAGATGAAAAACAACGTCAAACAGCTCTGGTGGCGCGCGATGGTTGACCGCGACGACATCGAAGGACTCGACGCCGCTATCCTGATGCACCCCAAAGTCTGGGAGGCGTCTGGACATGTGGCCGGCTTCACCGATCCGCTGGTGGACTGCATGAAGTGCAAGCAGCGTTTTCGCGAAGACAAGATTCCCGAAGCCAACATGGCTTCCAAGAAATGCCCGGATTGCGGCGGCGACTTAAGCGAGCCGCGTCTGTTCAATCTGATGTTCAAGACCTTCATGGGCGCCGTCGAAAGCGAAGCCAGCATCGTTTACCTGCGTCCGGAAACGGCTCAGGGTATTTACGTCAACTTCCTGAACGTCGCCTCGAGCTCGCGCCAGAAAGTGCCTTTTGGCATCGCCCAGATCGGCAAGGCGTTCCGTAATGAAATCACGCCGGGTAACTTCATCTTTCGCACGCGCGAATTCGAGCAGATGGAGATGCAGTTCTTTGTCAAACCGGGTGAAGATGACAAATGGTTCGATTATTGGAAAGAGCAGCGCATGCAGTGGCATCTGAGCAACGGCATTCGCAAGAACAAGCTGCGCTTTCACGAGCACGGCCATGGCGAGCTGGCGCACTACGCGAAAAAAGCTTTTGACGTCGAGTACGAATTTCCCTTCGGCTGGCAGGAGCTCGAAGGCATTCACAACCGCACGAACTTCGATCTGAGCCGCCATCAGGAGGCTTCGGGCAAGAAGCTGGAGTTTTTCGACGAGCAGGCCAAGGAACGTTATCTGCCTTATATCGTCGAAACCTCGGCCGGCTGCGACCGTTCGCTGCTCGTCGCGCTTACCGATGCGTATCGCCAGGAAGACGACCGAATTTTTCTCGCTTTGCATCCGAAGCTGGCGGCCTACAAGGTCGCCATCTTTCCGCTCATGAAGAAAGAGCCGCTAATGGAAGCCGCTGAAAAAATCCACAAAGACGTGGCCAAGCACTGGCGCTGCGACTTTGACGAGAGCGGCAGCATCGGCAAGCGTTACTATCGGCAAGACGAGATCGGCACGCCGTTTTGTCTGACCGTGGACTTCGATACGCTTGAGAAAAATACCGTAACCGTGCGCCACCGCGACACCAAGGTGCAGGACAAGGTTGAAACCTCGCGGATCATCGAGTATCTGACCGAGCAACTTGCGGGATGGCAACTCAAAGTCTGAGACGGCTTGCTGCGATTCTGCTTCCGCTGCTGGTAACCGCGGTCTTTGCGGGTAAGACGCAGCTGCTGTCGCACGGCTTTTATTCGGGCGATCCCAACTATCGGTATCAGACCAACGCGTTTCTGCTGGGACACCTTGCGGTGCGCGACTCGCCCACGAACCATCGGCACGACTGGGCCTGGAATGACGGTGCTTATCAGATCTGGGGGCTGGGTGTACCCCTGCTGCGTCTGCCCTTTGAGGCGGTGGCCTCGGTGTTCCATCGAGACTTTCCCGATCGATTTGTTTTTCTGCTTTTGCATTTTCTGACGGGCGTCGCGTTGTTCACTGCCGCGTGGGGCGTGCGAGGATTCTTTTTCCGGTCCAGTGTGCTTGTCATGCTGCTGCTTGGTCCGCAATTTCTAATGTTGGTGGGAGCGAATCGCTTTCATGTTTATGAGGAGGCGATAGCCTACAACGTACTTTGGGCGTGGCTTGGGCTGGCGCTTTGCCTGAACAGCATCGCGGGTTCGCCGGCGAAAAGAAAAACGGCGCCCCGCTCGTGGCTCCTGTTTGGCTTTGTCGCGGGATTTTCCATCTTGATCCGGCCGACGGGTATTCTTTGGGGCAGCTTGAGCTTTGTCTTTTTTCTATTCCATCGGCGCAAGGCCGGAAAAAAGCTGCTGCCGGTTTGCGCACTTTTTCTTGCGGGTCCTGCTTTCGCGTTACTGACGAACGAGCTGCGCTTTGGCAGCCCCTGGTCGTTTGGTCATGCCATCTCGTTGCCCAACCGCGCAGACATTTTCTTCTCGCTGCGCTGGGGGCATCCCTTTCGGAGCGAGCCGTTTTTGCGGGCGGCACGCGAGCTTTTCGGTGGGCTTTGGACCACGGACAACATCAAGGCCTGGCAGTCTTCCACCTTCCGGTATCGCGAGATCTACTTTGGCGCTAACTTTGATGTGCTGCTCATTGCCGCCGCGGCCGCGTGTGTGATTCCACCTTTTTTTCGTCGCGTACGGTCCATCAACGTCATGGTGCCCTGGGCGCTGGTGTCGTTTGCCGGGCTTTTTCTCTTTTACCTGCGTTTCAACGGGCTGGTGTCGCGCTATTTCTCGGAGTTCATACCGTCGGTATATGTGGCGCTGGCGGCTGCCGTCGCCTTCTGGTTCACGGCACTTGAGACGTTGAGGGTTCGCCGTTATGCCACGATGTTCGCCGCACTTTTTTTCGCCGGACTTTTGACAAGCGTGCTTTTATTCACGCCACGCGGTGGTGGGTTTCTGACCGGAGCAAAGCAGCCCGACAATGTAAGCGCCTATGCAGCTGCAAAAGCGGTTGGCCCCTGGAGTCTGCCTCAGCCGTCGTTGCCCGACGTCTATTGGTGCGGCATGGCCAATCCCAATCAGGAGATTCCTTACAATGGTTTTGGCTGGGCCATGTCGACGATCTGTGATGTGTCCGAAGCGACGATGCTGTTTTTCAGCAATCTGAACTGTCTCGAGCTGACTTACGCCTCGTCCGTGCCGCCTGATTTGCGGGTCACTGTGGGTCTCGAGAGCTGGCATCGGATTTCGCTCGAACACGCGGGCAATTCGGTTGCGACCTTTACCGCGAAGTATTGTCCGGCCACGCCAGAGGTCGCCTTAGCCAAGCCTTCGTCGATCAAACTGGTCGTGATTGGCTGGGTCAATCCTGAGATGTTGGGTTCCGACCGGCAATCCCATCTCCGGCTGCAGTCGGTAAGAAATGCACCCTGGCCACTCTAAGATTCTATGTGTATATTCACCAGCTATGGTTACCTACAAAATCCTTCTCGCACTCGGTTTTGCAATCGCCTCGGTTGGCTTAACGGCGCGTGCCGATGATGCGCCCGTTCGGCGAACTCCACTCGAAGTCGGCGAGGAAGCCCCTGATTTCACGTTGAAGTCCGCCCAGGGCGAAGAGGTTTCGCTGGCCAGCTTTCGTGGCAAGAACAATGTGGTGCTTTATTTTTATCCCAAGGACAATACGCCGGGTTGCACTCGCGAAGCCCAGGGTTTTCGCGACGACTTTGAACGGTTCAAGAAGGCTGGCGCGGTGATCTTGGGCGTGAGCGTCGATGACGTGCCCTCGCATAAGAATTTTGCGGGTAAATACAGCCTTAACTTTCCGATTCTCGCCGACACGGGGGGCGCGGTTTCCAGGCTTTACGGGGTGATGCAATGGATTACGTCAAAACGAGTGACCTTCGTCATTGGTAAAAATGGCAAG
>JBBRLF010000162.1:0-10857 GCA_038231515.1 candidate division WWE3 bacterium | reverse complement strand
GGATCGAATACGCTCCAGGCAAAGCCGGGTACGCCCCGTGAGTTGATCAGAAACTCGCCGGCCGTATACTGATTGCCTTCATAGACGAAGGTGATGCGTGCTTTGGTGAATTTTGGCGAAAAGCTGTTCGTGCCCATATCCTGCCCCATCGGATTGAATTGCCCCGGTCGAGGGCATGCTGTATTAATAGAATAACACAAAATTTTCGGAGGATTCCATCATGGCTCAATCCAAAGTAACCGTCGAAACGACTCAGGAAATGGTTAAGGCCACTTACGGGATGATTCGCAAGAATCTCGAGACGGTGAAGAAGCGATTGGGCCGCGAAAGTCTAACCTTGGCCGAGAAGATACTTCTCGGCCATCTAGACGATGCGAGCGGGCAAGAGCTCAAACCCGGCGCGAGCACCCTGCGCCTGCGGCCGGACCGGGTTACGATGCAGGATGCAACGGCTCAGATGGCCTTGTTACAATTCATGCAGTCGGGCCGCGATGCCGCCGCCGTGCCCTCGAGCGTGCACTGCGATCATCTGATTCGTGCCTACAAGGGCGCCGCCTCGGACAACGTTACGGCCAACACCGAAAATCGCGAAGTTTACGATTTTCTGCGTTCAGCCTGCAATAAGTTCGGCATTGGCTTCTGGGGACCCGGTGCCGGCATCATTCATCAAGTCGTCATTGAGCAGTACGGCTTTCCGGGCCAGATGCTGATCGGTACCGACAGCCACACGCCCAACGGTGGCGGGCTGTGCATGATCGCCTGCGGCGTGGGTGGCGCAGACGCGGCTGAAGTCATGTCGGGATTGGCTTGGGAGGTAAAGTATCCAAAGCTTATCGGCATCAAGCTGACGGGCAAGCTGGGCGGCTGGACCAGCCCCAAGGACGTCATTCTGAAAGTTTGTGAAATTCTGACCGTCAAAGGCGGCACGAATCATATCGTTGAATATTTTGGTCCGGGCTGCGAAAGCATCAGCTGCACCGGCAAAGCGACCATCACGAATATGGGCGCCGAGCATGGCGCGACGACCTCGCTGTTTCCCTATGACGTGCGCATGAACAAGTTTCTTAAGGCAACCGGCCGCGGTGAGCTGGCCGAGCTGGCTGAAAAGAATCAGGATCTCTTGCACTGCGATGCTGATGTCGAGCAAAATCCAGCCAAGTACTTTGACCGCGTCATCGAAATCAATCTTTCGACTCTCGAGCCGCATGTGGTGGGGCCGCACACGCCCGATCTGGCTCGCCCGGTTTCGCAGATGGCAGCCGATGCCAAAAAGAATGGCTACCCCTTTGACCTGCGCGCAGCCCTGATTGGCTCGTGCACCAACTCTTCTTACGAAGACATGGGACGCGCCGCCGACGTGGCCAAGCAGGCGCAGAAGGCTGGCGCCAAGGCCAGCATCGGGCTGATGGTTTCTCCGGGCAGCAATCAGATTTTCGAAACGATCAAACGCGATGGGCAGATGAAAGACCTCGAAGCCATCGGCGCGCTGGTGCTTTCGAATGCCTGTGGTCCGTGCATCGGTCAGTGGAAGCGCGATGACATCAAGACGGGCGAGAAGAACTCGATCATCACCTCGTTTAACCGCAACTTTCCTGCGCGTAACGACGCTAATCCCGAAACCATGGCTTTCATCGCCAGCCCCGAAGTCGTCGTGGCTTATGCGCTGGCCGGACGCCTTGACGTGAATCCGCTCAAAGACGAGTTCACCACGAAGGATGGAAAAAAGCTCAAGCTGCAGCCCCCGGAAGTGGCCGACGAGCTGCCGCTCAAGGGGTTCGTGACCAGCCTGGACGGCTACCAGGTTCCGGCCGCCGATGGCAGCAAGGTGGAAATCGAAGTTTCGCCCACGAGCGACCGCCTGCAGCTGCTCAAGCCCTTTACCCCGTGGGACGGCAAGGATTTTTTCGATCTGCCGCTGCTGCTCAAAGCCAAAGGCAAATGCACGACCGATCATATTTCGGCGGCAGGCCCCTGGCTGAAGTATCGCGGTCATCTGGATAATATCTCCAACAATATGTTCATCGGTGCGATTAACGCGTTCAGCGACAAGGCTGGCGAAACCAACAACGTGCTGACGGGCGTGGCCAGTCAGCCCATTCCGGCCGTGGCGCGCGAGTACAAGGCCAAGGGGCTGCGTTGGGTGGTCGTCGGCGACGAAAACTATGGCGAAGGCTCGAGCCGCGAACATGCGGCGATGAGCCCGCGCTTTCTGGGCGCGGCCGCGATCATCACTCGTTCGTTTGCACGGATCCATGAAACGAATTTGAAAAAGCAGGGCTTGCTGCCGTTGAACTTCGTCGAACCCAAGGATTATGACAAGGTTCGCGAAGGCGACAAGGTTTCGCTGCTGAATCTTTCAGCACTGGCTCCCGGTAGTCTGGTCGAATGTGTCTTGAAGCATGCTGACGGGAAAGAAGACCGTTTTTCGCTTAAGCACACGATGACCGCCGAGCAGGTCTTGTGGTTCAAGGCGGGTTCTGCATTGGCTGCCAATAAGAAATAACGTGGCCAGACTCGCCGCGGTTTTGTCAGCGTTGCTGGTTGCGTTTGCTGCCGCGGGCTGCGCCAAGCAGGTGCGTCCCGATCCCACGGCGGCGGAATGGGAGCACGCCGTAGATGTGCCGGCGATTGCACCGGCAAGAGTCAAGGCACCGGGGCCGGAGCCCAAGCTGGTTTCGCCAGCCGATGGCGTTGAGATCGACGCCAAAAAGCTGGCCTATGATCAGGGCGTGATCGTCTTCACCTGGAGTGAGTCGACTGCGGGCTCGCTGTACACGGTTGAAGTCGCGGCCGACGCCAACTTCACTAAAGTCGTGCTGCGCAAAACGGTACGCTTCAATACGCTGCCTTTTCGCATGACGTCTGGGGGGCGATTTTTTTGGCGGGTACGGACTGATGCCGGAGTGCTTAGCAATGTGCAAAGCTTTAGCGTGGAGCCGGGCGCGCAGGACTAAGGACTTTTTTTATTCCGGCTCGCGCCAGAGCGTGGTTTTTTTGCACGACTTTGCGCCGGCCGCGCAGGTGATCGCGTGCTCGGAAAGGCGTCCTTCGAGATCGCGGGTTCTGATCTTGAAAAGCGCGTCGCCGTTAACGAGGCGATCGGCCGACTTGTCGATGGTGAAGAGCAGCTCGGGCTTCGTGTCTTCTTCGTCACGGTAGGCCCAGCGGCTGTCGTTGCTTCGGATGACGTGGAAAAAAAACTGGCCTTCGTCTTCGGCACAGGCCAGGCCTAGAAAAATATGCCGACCTGGGCCGGCGTTGGCGCCTTTGAGCGGCGAGAGCCGAAAGTCGCCGCACGTTCTGTGCAAGATGGCGGTGGGTGGCCCGCCAGGCACGGTTAGGGCCAGAGTGACGTGCTCTTGTTTGCTGGCCGATTTAAAGTTCAAGAGCAGGGTGGCAAGCGCCGCGTGGGCGTCGATGACCAGTCTGCGCAGGCGGGGGTCGCCATCCTTGGTCTTCTCGATCGTCACAACAGCCGCAGTGTCGCTGACGGCGTTCTGGTAAACCCAGTCCTTGGGAATATGGCGCGTATGCAGGTAAACGCGCAGCGCAGGACCGCCAAACGAAAGCTTGGGGTCGGGATCATCAAACAGCCCTTTGCGGCGAGGGGCCGGATTTTCGTTCCAGAACCATTCCGCCTGAAGGCTGCCTTCGTGTTGAGTTTCCAGCGAGCCGTCCGCATCAACCCAGTGGGCAAGAGCTGCCGGCACCGCGGGCTGGGGAATGGACGCTGCGAATACCGATAGGGAGGTGAGGAGCGCGGGTAGGGTGAACACTTCCCTTATTGTGCTTTGGTGGCGGCGCAACCACCAGGCAAAAACCTCGCCGCCTCTAATGTTCCGCCCACCTGCCGCCGAAAAAGAACACAGGGGCTTGATACCCCAGAGGGGCCATATGAATAGCCGTACGTTCGTAATTTTGGGATTGGTCATCGCCGGGCTCTGCCTGGTGCGTGTGCTATCGGTGGCAGCCGCCACGCGGGATGACGACGTCGAGGTCTATTCCAGCACTGAAAAATCCGGGGGCGACAGTAGCGGCGACAGCCGCGGGAGCGAGTCCGATGATAACGGTCCCGAAATTCGCCTTACCCGGCCTGACGAGGCTGAAAGCCGCATTGCCGACGACAAAGGCTACGACCTCGTGCCCGGCGTGGAACGCCTTCAGAATCGCGAAGTCGCCGAGAATACGCTTATTGTTCCGACCCGGCAGGGCCGCAAGATCGCGAGTGAGCCTGTGCAGGCGCCCGCCGAGCAAAGTCCAATCGAAGTTCGTCCGGAAGCCGTAGCCCCGCCTTCGGCAGTCAGCGCGCAGCCCACGCGCGCAAGGCTGAGCGCAGCTCCACTGTCGTCGGACGTCATGGAGCCAAAACCTTTCACCAGCGCCGATGCGCGCGAACGTTCTGCGGAAACACGCAGCGAGACGATCGTGGCTTCGAACAATCGGCTGGGCCGGCCCTCGTTTGGAATTCATTCCGAGCCCGAGCCCGAAACCAGGATTGATCCGCCCGTACCCGCCAGCGCGATGAGCTCGCGGGCCGGCGTGCAGGAAGTCAGCCTGATCGTGAGTGACTACGGCTACTTTCCAAATAGAATTTTCGTCACGCAGAACGTGCCCGTGAAGATCTATCTGACCACGCCGTCGAAGGTCACCATGTGTTTCATGCTCGACACCTGGGGTCTGCGCAAAGGCATTCTGCCTGGCAAGGTCGAAGAGATCACCTTTGTGCCGCAGGCACCGGGCAACTACCGTTTTTACTGTCCTGTGAAATCCATCGAAGGAACTTTAACCGTGCGCGAAGCGGCGGTTGCCGAGCCATCGGGCAGGGGCGTGGCCAGCGCGCCACCGCCGCCGCCGGATGCTGGAAAAGGCAATGAACCCAAGAGAGCTGCCGAGCTGCGGTCTCTGATTGAAGATTGAGGTAGCGCTGCACCATGAGTAGTGTATTTGAAGATTCAGTCGAATCCTTTCTAGCCCCCGTTAAAAAGTACCTCGATGACGAGACGGTCAGCGAAGTGCTGGTGAACGGCCCGAAAGAGATTTTTGTCGAGCGGCGCGGCCTGCTTGAGCGCACCGATGCCGAGTTTCACGACGAGCAGTCGCTGCAGGCCTGCGTGCGCAATATCGCGCAGTTCGTGGGCCGTAAAATCGACGACGAGAACCCCCGCCTCGACGCCCGCCTGCCCAATGGCTCACGCGTGCATGCCGTGCTGCCGCCTTCTTCGCGCAAGGGCACGACGCTTTCTATTCGTAAATTTTCCAAGGACACGCCGACGTTCGTGGATTTGATCAATCGTGGCTCCATCTCGAAAGATGCCGCGCGTTTTCTCGATATCTGCGTTTATCTGGCGCGCAACATGATCATCTCGGGTGGTACCGGCTCTGGTAAAACCACTCTGCTCAACGTGATCGGCTCGCGCATTCCCGGTACCCAGCGTCTGCTCGTGATCGAAGATGCCAGCGAGCTCAAGATCAAGACCGACCACTGCGTTTACTTTGAAACCAAGGCCCCGCTGCCCAATGGCAAAGGCGCCATCACGATTCGCGATCTGATCGTGTCGGCGCTGCGACTGCGCCCCGATCGCATCATTGTCGGAGAGGTTCGCGGCCCCGAAGCGCTCGATCTTATTACGGCGATGAACACCGGCCACGGTGGCTCGATGGGCACGACGCATGCGAATACGCCCTATGACGGCCTGGTTCGACTCGAGACCCTCGTCATGATGGGCGATACGAATATCCCGGTTAGCGCGATTCGACGCCAGATCTCTTCGGCAATCCACATCGTGATTCAGATCAAGCGACTGCACGACGGCAGCCGTAAAGTGACCGACATCGCCGAGGTGATTCCTGAGACTGATGAGCAGGGCAAGTATCAGGTGAAGAATATTTTTCAATTTTGCATGAAAGGCAAAACAGCGGATGGCAAAATCGTGGGCGAAATGGTCGCTACCGGTTACCTTCCGACTTTTTATCATGAGATCGAGATGAACCGGTTGCCGTTTCCCAAAGAAAAATTTGTGGCACCAGCCTGGTTCGATCCAAAAAAGGTGGCAGCATGAAAACCAGGAACTGGAATGGCGCGCTTGTCGTTGGTGCCGTGACGTTTATCGCAGTGGGAGCGTTCGCAGGCAGATTTTATTTTGCCGGAAGCTGGGGGGCCAAGCGCATCACCGGTACGAACCCCGAGAATGCCATTCGCGATCTGCTGGTCATCGCGCACGAGCACGAGCCCGCCGCTCTTCGTACCTGGCTGGTACGCCAGGGGCCAGACCTGGTTCAGCAAAGTCTGCTTGGTTTGGATAACACCAATGACCCCAGCGCACGCGTGCGGATGAGGGCCTTGCGGGCTATCGATTCCCTGACGGCAGAGGGCTTGAACACGGAGTCTCTCAGCGCCTGGGCCGCAACTCTGCGCAGCCTGTCGAACCAGCTATTGCGTGACGGACCTCAACGCTCGGACTTTATTGCCCGTAGCTATGTCATGGAAGGACGCGTCGCGGAAGCCGGTACCGAATACCGCCGCTTTCCTGAGAGCCCCGAAGCCACGCACTTTTTTGGGCAGAATCCCGAGCACCGGGCGCCCGCCTCCACGTCCAAAAAGTAGGGCATTTTGCCGGGTCGTTAAATCCTTGGCCATCGCCAGAAGTTTCGCTATTCTGGCCGTATGTTTACCATCGAATCGGTCCATGCTCGTGAAATCATCGATAGCCGCGGCAATCCTACGATCGAAGTCGATCTGCGACTCGACAGCGGCGCTACCGGCCGCGCCGCCGTACCCAGCGGAGCCAGCACCGGCAGCCGCGAAGCGTTGGAGCTGCGGGACGGCGACAAGAAGCGTTATCTGGGCAAGGGAGTGCTGAAGGCAGTCCACAATGTCAAAGATCTGATTGCGCCGCGGCTTATTGGTCAGAAGTTCAATAGCCAGCTCGAGCTTGACGATGCGTTGCTGCAGCTCGATGGCACCGCCAACAAGGCCAAGCTTGGCGCCAACTCCATCCTGGGTGTTTCGATGGCTTTCTGCCGTGCCGCCGCGATGGCGGAAAACAAGCCGCTCTATGAGTGGATTTCCAGTGTTTACGGCGAGGCGCCTGCGCAGTTCGTGCTGCCGGTTCCGCTGATGAATATTTTTAACGGCGGTGCGCACGCCGACAACGGCATCGACTTCCAGGAGTTCATGATTATTCCAGTGGGGGCGCCTACCTTTGCGGAATCCTTGCGCATGGGTGTTGAGGTTTTTCATCATCTTAAGGCGGTACTGCGCGACGAGCATCTGAATACCGGCGTCGGCGACGAAGGCGGTTTTGCGCCGTCGCTGGAAGACTACGAAGACAAACACGAGCAGGTTTTGGAATTCGTCATGCAGGCCATCGAGCAAGCGGGCTATGTGGCCGGCAAGGATATTTATATCGGTCTGGATGCTGCTGCCAGCGAGTTTTATGACAACGGCCGCTACAAGTACGAAGGCCGTATGTTGTCTTCGCGCGAAATGGTGGCCGTCTACGAGAAGCTGGTCGGCGCGTACCCCATTCTTTCGATTGAAGATGGTTTGGCCGAAGGCGACTGGGACGGCTGGAAAGAGTTGACGCAACACCTGGGCAATCGCGTGCAGATTGTCGGCGACGACATCTTCGTCACGAACCCGACCATTCTGAAAGAAGGCATTCAGGCCAAAGTTGCGAACTCCGTGCTGGTAAAGCTCAATCAGATCGGTACGGTGACTGAGACGCTAAGAACGGTGCGCATCGCCCAGGACGCCAAATATACCGCCGTGATCAGTCATCGCAGCGGCGAGACCGAAGACGCCTTCATCGCCGATCTGGCCGTGGGCGTGTCGGCAGGCCAGATCAAGACGGGTTCCGCTTCACGCTCTGATCGCCTGGCAAAATATAACCAGCTGCTGCGAATTGAAGAGCAGCTTGATCGACGGGCAACCTTTCTCGGTATAAAATCGTTCATGCATGGAACCTAAGCAGCTCTTTTCGAAAACTCGCACCTGGACCCTGGGCGTTATTTTGGCCGCGTGGCTTATCTGTATTTCCGGGGTTTTCGGCAACAGCGGTTTGATTCAAGCCTATCAGCTCGCTTCGGTACGACGCGACATGACGCTTAGAGTTAAAGCCCTCGCTAACGAGAGGCAGCATCTGCAAACCGGACTATATGCGCTGGAGCACGATGCCCTGGTGCAAGAGCAAGCCATTCGGGAAACATTGGGCTTTGTACGATCCAATGAGCTGGTTTTTGAATTTCGCTGACTGCGGCGCTAGGCAAAAACCGACCATTTTCCTCAGCCCCCATTGACACCGCTTAACGCTTTGTTACCTTTTATAATGAGGTCTTTCGAATTTGAAAGGCCCGTTAGGCTTCGGATTTTTCTACGGAGGGATTTATTATGGCAGCAGGTAAGGTTAAGTGGTTCAACGACGCAAAGGGTTTTGGTTTCATTCAGCGCGAAGACGGTCCAGATGTCTTTGTTCATTACAGCGCGATTCAGGGCGATGGTTATAAAACCCTAGCCGAAGGCCAGGAGGTCGAATTCGATCTCTATGACGGCGCGAAAGGACCACAAGCTCAAAACGTGGCGAAGAAGGCAAACTAGCCAGCCACGAATAAAAATTTAGAATAGTGCAGAAAGGGCGGAGCCAACTGGTTTCGCCCTTTTTGCTTTTCATCTACAATAAAACTCACATGCAGCATTCAGGAAAGTCGAAAGAGAAGTGGATCATCAACGGTACGGTGGTCACGCAGGATTCGCAGCGCCGGGTGCTGCGCACGAACTTGCGTCTGATTGACGGGCACATCGTCGAGCTCACCAATAGAAAACCGGGCGGACGCGCCTTGCATGCCGAAGTCATCGACGCCACCGGACTCACGATTTTACCGGGCTTTGTGCAGGCTCATATTCATCTGTGTCAAACCTTGTTTCGCAATCAGGCCGATGACCTTGAGCTGATGGACTGGCTGGCCAAGCGCATCTGGCGCATGGAAGCCGCGCACGACGAAGAGTCGCTCAACACCAGTGCGCTGCTCGGCATCCACGAGCTTCTGTCGTCGGGCACCACCTGCATTCTGGACATGGGTACGGTTCGGCATACCGAGGCCATTTTCGATGCTGTAAAGACCAGCGGAATTCGAGCCAACGTGGGCAAATGCCTGATGGACCATCCCAAGCGTACGCCGCCGAATCTGCGCGAGCCCACCCATCTGGCACTGCGCGAGGCCAAAGATCTGTACTCGAAATGGAATGGCGCTGCCAACGGACGCATCCGGGCGTCGTACGCGCCGCGTTTCGTGATCAGTTGCACCGAAGAGCTGATGCGCGCGGTGGCCCAGCTGTCACAGGAGCAATGTGCCGTGGTGCACACGCATGCCAGCGAAAATCGCAAAGAGATTGAGCTGGTGCGAAAATTTGCAGGCTGCGCGAATGTTGAATATCTGCGGCGCCTGGGGCTGACCACCGATCGCCTTGTCCTGGCTCATGGAATCTGGCTGAGCCGGCGCGAAGTTGAGATTCTGCGCAAGTCTGGCACCAGCATCGTTCATTGTCCCAGCTCGAATCTCAAGCTGGCCTCGGGAATCGCGCGGGTGCCCGAGCTGCGCCGGCTTGGCATCAACGTGGCGCTCGGCGCCGATGGCGCGCCTTGCAATAACAATCTCAATGCGTTTCAGGAGATGCGGCTCGCGGCGCTGCTGCATAAGCCGGCGGGCGGGCCGCGTACGATGCGGGCGCGTGAGGTGCTCGACATGGCCACCCGCGATGGTGCGCGCGCCTTGAAATGGTTTGATGAGATTGGTTCAATCGAAAAGGGCAAAAAGGCCGACCTTGTCGCGCTTGACCTGAACTGCCCTGAAAATACCTTGCCGGCGCCGGCCGTAGTGGCGCGTCGGCCAGACCTTGATGCCATCGCCTCTGCGATCGTATACTCGTCGCAGCCCAGTCACGTGCGTTGGACGATGGTCGAGGGGCAGCTGCTCTATCGTAACGGACGCGTGCGTACGATTGAAACCACCGCGCTGATGGCGCGAGTCTACCGGGCGCAGCTCGCCATTGCGGCACGGGTTAAACGTCAGCGGTAGCCCCGTGCGTGGCCTGCGCTATTTGATGCGTCCTTCGATTTCAACCTGGGCTGCCGACCTGATTGCCGAATTTTCGACCGTGCGGCATTTGCGAAGTGCCGCTATCGTTTCCTTGACCGGTCCGGGCTTCAGCCGATGCAGTCGCTCGAGAACTTCGGTCGCCACCATGGCCATTTCCGAAGGCAGGTCGATCTCGGTCAAATTCATGGTCATGCCGGCAGTGCCAGTGGTCGTTACCGTGATCTCAGGCGTGCCGGCGTTGACTTCGTAGAGCAGCAGAAAAGGTGTCTGCTTCGGAGTTACGACGTTTAAAATGAATCTTTGCGACTGTTCGCGTGCCACAACCAGGGACTCGCTGCGAATCGCGTTTTCCAGCCTACTCAGGGCGCGTTCCAGTACCACGCGCCGGTCGTCGTCCTTGGCCTGCGAGATTTGTTTTTCGAGCTCCGAGCGGCTGGCCTGCATTTTTATGACCTTATTTTTTGCGCTGAATACCGCGTTCAGCAGTGCGGGTGGGAATGCACCAAAATATACGCCCACCCGGTTTATCAGATAGATGCCCGATTTGCCCCGGCGCTCCTTGAACATGATCGCGGCATCGCCGGCCGGCAAGGTATTGCTCACTGAAATGGGGGCAATTGCCGCCAGGCAGCTGTGCAGGTCGAGGCGCACGGTATCTGGTGCGAAGGCAACCGGCGCCGAAGTTCTCATGTTGCCGGTAAGCGGCTTGTCGGTCGTGTACCGTACCGAGCCCGTGCATTTCAGTGAGGCTTCATCCAGCTG
>JBBRLF010000161.1:0-10860 GCA_038231515.1 candidate division WWE3 bacterium | reverse complement strand
GTTGCCACCGCCGTTGAAGGGAAAAGTAAATATTCCTGACAGCCTCGTGAGTCACCAGGGCGAATACGATACGGTGAATTCCAAGTTTGCCCTTAAAGATGGCGTGATGAACATCAACGAGATCAATGGCAAGGCCCATCCAAATCAGGGACTCGATCTCAAGGGCAACGGTACTGTGAAGCTGGCCGATGAAGGCCTTGATCTCACGCTTGACATCATTGATACCTACAACATGCTTCATCTTGACGAGCAGGCCAAGGATACCCGTTATGGGCATTTCGCGCTTTCTCCGAAAGTGGGCTGCACTATTCACAAGCCTTGTTTTGACTGGGGTTCGACGATCTCCAAGTTGGCGCAGAATGCCGCGAAGTCCCAGGTTCAGTCTCAGGCCAAGCAAGCCGTGCAAAAAGCGCTCGGCGACAAGGTTCCCGGTGCCGGCGCGCTGGTTGACAAGCTTTTTGGCGGCGGCAACAAGGACAGCGGCGACAAATCCGCGGCCGCGCAGCCCGCACCGCCGGCCCAGAAGCCGGCTGACGCGGTTCGTGGGGCACTCAAAGGATTGTTTGGGCACTGAAAAAATGAAACGACTTACCCATGCTGGAATTGTGGCGGTCGTGATGCTTCTTGCCGCCAGTGGCTGCGCCAGCAATCACGATGTGGAGCGGGCAAACCAAACAGCCACCAGGTACTGGACCGAAAAGGCTTTGCCCGGCAGAGCCATCGAAGTTCAGGTGCTTGCCACGACGAAAGTCGAAGACGGCAAATATCGCGTAAGAGCACTCGTCGACGGTCAGCAGCGCATTGGCCATTTCAATGCAGAGTCCGGGTCCTTTGAAGAAGGGTACACCTCCCCTCGAAAACCCCGAGCAGCCCGTAATGATTGAAGCAGCGATCGACATCGGCACCAATACGATGCTGCTCCTGATTGCCGAGATGCAGCCGCCCAAAATCGGCGAAACCAGCCGGCAGCTTGGCCGGGTGCTTGAAGATCACATTCGTTTCGTGCGTCTGGGCCAGGGGGTGCATCAAAATCGGACTTTTGCACCAGAAGCCATGGAGCGGGCCCTCGCGTGTTTTCACGAATTCAAAACGCTTTGCGATAAACATAAAGTATCCAGAGTTCATGCGTGTGCCACCAGTGCGTCCCGGGATTCGGCCAACGCCAAAGAATTTTATCAGCGAGTTAAAGCGGAAACGGGCATTGTCGTACAGGTCATCGAGGGTGCCACCGAGGCGCGCCTGAGTTTTGTCGGTGGGCTGCTGGCCCATCAGAGTCCAGCCAAAACCGCCATTATGGATATCGGTGGCGGCAGCACCGAGTTCGTCGTGTTGGCTGCCGACGGCAAGGGAGTGCATGGCCAGTCCCTCAATATGGGCTGCGTGCGCGCGACTGAAATGTTTCTCAAGGGCGATCCCTATTCCATTGCGTCGATTGACGAGATGGAACTTCAGCTCAACAGGGAGTGGGGCAAGCTAGAGCCGGCATTGCAGCGCGAGCTGCGCGAAAAAGAATGGACCGGTATCGCCGGCACCCCCACGACGTTGGTTGGAATCAGTCAGGGTATGACGGAGTTTAACGCCGAAAAGCTCGATGGCTACCGCATGGATCGCTGCATGGTAGGCGACCTCTACGAAGCCCTGGCCACCGAGTCGCAGGCCAAACGCGTCCTCAATCCTTTACTGGGAACCGGCCGCGCCGATATCATCGTCGCAGGCGCTGCAATACTCTTCACCGCCATGGAATATTTTGACAAGGCGGATATTGTCGTCAGCTCTCGCGGGCTGCGCCACGGCGTCTTACTGCTACCGCCCATCCGCAGCGTTTAACCGAGCTCTCAGAGTTCGCGTCTGAGCTCGCGCGCAAGCTGGGCATCCCGCTTTTCGATCCCGCGCAGCAGAACTTCGCGGAACTCCGGATCCGCCGCCCGCAGCATATCAAGTACCTGCCCTCGGCCATCCACGCGAATCATCTCTTCCCGTTTGGTCGATTCATTAGAGCCAGATGTTCCCGTACCCCGTGAGTTACCGTTATATGCGCTCATGCTCTCCCCTTATCCTTCTCTCGAACCCGCTTGATATTGGCTGCGGTGTCGTCGGTCTTTTTCATAAGATCAGTGAGTGTCTTTTCGCTGTTCTCGCGATAGCGCGCGATCTGCTCCTGATAGCGTCCGCGCACTTTCTCGACTTCCGATTCGCCCTTTTCTTTTTCGGCGACCAGCATCTTTTCGTTGCTCTCGCGCACTTCGGCCAGGTGTTTGTCGTGACCGTCCTGCACATTTGAAATGGTGATTTCGTAAGCCTTGTCGAGGTCGGCCTTAACCGCCATCTGATGTTCAACGAGACGCTCGAGCTCAGATTTGTTTTTTTCCTTGAGCTCTTTGCTGACCTTCTCGTTCTCGTGCTCGAGCTGCATCTTCGATTGATCATTTCTCAAAGATTGCGTCTGTATGCTGGTATCGATAGACATTGTTCGTCCGTCCTCTTGTATACAGAATACGTTTCGTGGATATTCATGTCCATCGGGCAAACCTTGCCCATTTCCAGGTGATGTGCCAGAAATGACCATACTCATGACGACGCCTAAACCAGTGCCAACCAGCATTCAGAAAAAATCCGATAGCGAGATGAGCATTGCCTGGAGCAGTGGCGAAACGACGGTTGTTCCCTTCGTTGAGCTGCGCTTTCGGTGCCGCTGTGCCGAGTGCGTGGACGAGTGGACGCGTCGGCGCCGTATTGAGAAAGCCAAAATTCGGGCCGATATCGCGCCGGTGCGTGTCGAGGCGGTCGGCCGCTATGCCGTGCAGATCGACTGGAATGATGGCCATAAGACCGGAATTTATCCCTATAGCCTGCTTTATGCGATCGCTACCGGCCAGAGCCCCGAGACGGATGTGACTTCAGATAGTTAGGCGGGATGTAGTTTTCTCTTACGCCAAGGTCCTCGAAGCCAATCGAGGGATTTGCCACCGCCGGCCGACCTGCTTCATTATATGCTGCGGCCCAAAGCCTGGCGCTCAGAGCAGCTGCCTCGCCCAGACGTTCTGCCGCGATATCAAGCACGGTCAGGGGCTGCGAGTCGTGTTCGGCGCCGTGTACCGTCGTATTCGCAAAATTTCGAATGAGCTCTTGGGCGCCAACCTGGTCAAGCGGTGGCTCGCAAACCAGGTCTTTCTTTATGCCTTCGCGCGCAGCCGAGGCAAGGCCCCGTCCGTGCGCGCGACCGCACTGCTCTGAAAAAGTCTTCAGCAAAGGTTCCACATAGCGAGCGCCCGTATTTACCAGACGCAGCACCTCGGGAAGTATCCGGGGCCGCGTGATGCCGTCCAGGCCCTTTTGGCCCAGTGCAAAAGTTGCCTCGTCGCCGACGCCAGTCGAGCCCGCCGGCACGCCCTCAAAGATATGGGTTTCAAAGGCCGCGTACACGCCGGTGGCGGGAATTGGGTAGTGGCGGCCATTAAAGTTAAGCGTGGTATTCAGGGGTTCGGCCAGGTCGCCCACATAGTGGCTGAGCAGGCCGAGTAGAAAGAGTGATCGTCCAGGGGCGCCCTGGCGCAAGGCCGTGACGGCCAGGTCGTAGATCTGTAAGACGCGCCAAGGAGCCGTGCCGTAGGCTTCCGGAAAGCTCTGGTTCCGGTCAAACTCCAGGACATACGCGACGTTCTCCCGAAGCAGTGCCCGGTAACGATCGGTACACTTCTCGTAACTGTCGGTCGGCAATTGAAGAATTGAATTCTCTTCAGTACCAAAACGTAAAAAGGCATCGACCTCAAAGTAGTGCAGTCCTTCTTCAGAGAAGCTGATTTTATTCTTAACTTTCCGGTAGCCGCCCTTGGGCGCAAGCGGTGCGTCCTTCCAGTCCACGTCGGGCGTAACAGCCACGCGCTTTAAAGTTACCGCGTTATGCTGAAGAAATTTTGTGAGCGGGTGATTTTGTTCAGCTAATAATCGAATCGCGGCACCGCTGATCTCACCGTGTCCATAGGTTCCCCAAGCGAAAGCGTTTTGTATGGTATTGAGCGAAAAAAACGAGAGGCAAACCAGCATTAGCATCAGAGAATTTATCGGCCTTGTGGAAGGGGACTTGATACTAATTGAAAGTCGAAAATATCCCGCCTAGGATGGCAGGCATGGCACAGAAAAAAACTGAAAGAGATCTGGTTATCCTCTCGGCAAAGAGAACTCCGTTTGGCACGTTCGGGGGAAATCTTAAAGATGTTAACCCCTCTGAGCTGGGCGCGGTGAGCGCCAAGGCAGCGATCGCGCAGGCCGGCGTCGATCCCAAAGAGATTCAACACGTTGTCATCGGCACTGTTCTTCAGTCAACCGCCGACGCCATCTACGTTGCGCGCCACATTGGTCTCAAGTCCGGAATTCCAATCGAAGTTCCAGCGCTGGCGGTGAATCGCCTCTGCGGCTCGGGCTTTCAGGTGCTTATCGAAGCTCAACATCAGATGCTGGCCGGCGACACCGAGCTTGCGCTGGTGGGCGGCGTGGAAAATATGAGTCTCACCCCTTACGTGCTGCGTGGCGTGCGCTTCGGCACGAAAATGGGCCACAGCCAGGTCGAAGACTATCTTTTTGCCGCCCTGACCGATTCCTATACTGGCACGCCAATGGCAATCACTGCCGAGAATCTTGGCGAGAAATATGCCATCACGCGCGCTCAGGCGGATGAACATGCCCTGCTTTCACAAACCCGTACAAAGGCTGCCGCTGAAAAAGGATATTTTACTGAAGAAATCGCTCCGTACTCTTCGACGGACAAAAAGGGAAAGACCACTACCGTCACAGCCGACGAACATCCAAAGCCTGCCACGACTCTGGAAACGCTAGGAAGATTGAAGGCGGTATTCAAAGAGAATGGACTGGTAACGGCGGGTAACGCCAGTGGTATCGTCGATGGCGCGGCTTGTATGGTGGTAGCGACCGCGGAATATGCAGCTCGAAAAAATCTCAAGCCTTTGGGTCGGCTGGTTTCCTACGGCATTAGCGGCGTAGACCCGGCACTCATGGGCATTGGTCCGGCGCCCGCCGCTCGTCAGGCCCTGGCGCGCGCGGGCATGCAGCTTTCGCAGATGGATCTGGTCGAGGTCAATGAGGCATTCGCCGCGCAATACCTGGCGGTTGAAAAAGAACTCGAACTCAATCGCGACATCACCAACGTCAATGGGGGCGCCATCGCTATTGGCCATCCGCTGGCGGCCAGCGGCACCCGCATCACTTCGCATCTGCTTTATGAGCTGAAGCGACGTGGTAAACGCTATGGGCTTGGCAGTGCCTGCATCGGCGGCGGGCAAGGCATCGCCGTTGTGGTTGAAGCACTATGAAAGAGCTGGGCGTCATGAATAAAAAATGGTTTCTCTATCCGCTGCTGGCGCTCGTGCTGTTTCTGCTTTTACGCGAGCTCAACTTTATGGGGACGCACTTTCATTAACAGATAAATGCTGACCAGCAGCTCCGTCGAGATTCCGCCCGCGAGCTCAAACTTGGCCTTGATGTCTCCCGAACCATCGCTATAAACCCAGACGGCGATTCCCAGATTTACCAGAGTGGCCACGACCAGCATCGGCCGAAAGGCTTTGTGGCGCTTGGCGAGGAGCCAGATTAAAGGCGCGGTCAAGATGATGCCCGACCAGATTTCAACCGCCGTGGGTTGTCGCTGGTCCGCTTCAAAGAGCTTCTTTCCCGCCAGATCCATGACGACAAAAACCAGCGAAACCAAAATCTCGAGGCTCCAAAACCACGGCATGACTTTGACCAGCCTTGGCGCGGCCTCGTCGGCACCTGGAAAAAGTATCAGGGCAACGGCAAGTACCAGGGGAATGATGTAAGGCGAAACAGCGCCGAGCACCGAAAATACGATGAAGAACACAAACAGAATTAAAAGTATTTTCAGCCAGGCAGGGATCTTCATTTTATTAGCTCCGCTATTGCATGATTCCGACAAACATGGAAAACCGGTCACATGGAAAATAATCAAGTTTTAGTGATTATACTAGGTATTCTTCTGGCACTCATCGGAGTCGCGGCTGTCTTCGTCCTTATCCAATTATTGCGGCGGCGTGGCCGCCCGCCCGAGCTGCTGGCTCCGCGATCAGAACTTCCTTCCATTATTCCTGCCCCCGGTGCCATTGGCATGGCTCCGCCCGTACCCGTCGCGCCCCCGCTACCACTTACCGACGAGCTGCGTGTTTCCAAAGGCCTGAGCCGCACCAAAGTCTTCTTTCAGCAGACCTTCGACAAGCTTTTCTCGGGCGCAAAGGCCGAAGAATTTTTTGGCGAAATGGAAGAAGTACTATTGACTGCCGACATTGGAATCGACTTCTCTGAAAAGGTCGTAGCTGCGCTCAAAAGCTCGTTCGGGGTCGCATTGCCCGGTCGCGCTGAGCTCAAGAACAAGCTTTCGGACATCCTATTGTCACAGCTGCCTCTTGTCGAAGCTGCGAGTGATGCCCGGCCGCGTGTCGTCATGATTATCGGTGTGAATGGCGCAGGCAAAACCACGACGATCGCAAAACTCTGTCAGCGCTTTCAGTCTCAGGGAAAGAAGGTGCTCGTAGGCGCTGCGGATACGTTCCGCGCTGCGGCGATCGAGCAGCTCAAGACCTGGGTCGATAGGGTGGGCGCAGATGGCGTTTTCCAAAAAGAAGGTTCAGACCCCAGTGCGGTCGCTTTTGACGCCGTCCAGGCTGCTGTGAGCCGAAATAGCGATATCTGCCTGATCGATACCGCCGGGCGTCTTCATACCAAACTCAATTTGATGGAAGAACTCAAAAAAATGAAACGGGTGATGACCAAAGCGCTGCCTGGCGCGCCGCACGATGTGTGGTTGGTGGTGGACGGGTCAACCGGCCAAAATGCGCTCAACCAGGCGCGCGAATTTCATCAGCATCTTGCGCTCACCGGGGTAGTCGTCACAAAGTTGGATGGTTCGGCCAAAGGCGGGGCGGTTCTCGCCATTGCCTCCGAGCTGAAGGTGCCGGTCGTTTACATTGGAGTTGGCGAAACGCCAGAAGATCTTGTGCCTTTTGACGGTCCGCGTTTTGTCGGCACAATTCTCGAAGGCTTGTAACGCAATTTGACTTCCGTCCGTGGATAACGCATAACTTTAGGCCATGGCTGCGAAAAAATCCGTTTCAGTTCGCATTATGGATCAGGACTTCAACATCGCGACAGACGCTTCGCCTGAGCGCGTGAAGAAGATATCCGAATTTCTTAATAAGAACTTGCAGCAAGCGATGCTGAAGTCCAAAAGTGGATCGCAGTATCATGCCGCGATCATCACGGCGCTCAACATTACCGAAAAGTATTTTGATGCGATTGAAAAACAGACTGAGTTGAAGTCGCGCGTTGTCGAGAAGTCGAAGAAAATCCTCGGCCTCCTGGATAACGCCGGCAACGTCTCGTAATAAGACGAGGCAGGCAACGCCGGGGCTGCTGGCCCTTGGCTGCCATCTCGAAGTAGAAAGTTCCCAGTGGTTTTACCCACAAAACAAGAAGTTAGAAAAGAGATGCTCGCGCGTCGGCAGGCCCTGAGCGCAGGCGAAGTCGAGCAACGCTCGCAGCGGATCTACAAGAATTTCCTGGAGCATGTCGATGAGCTGCTGCCGACGGATTTCAAGACCATCGCGCTCTACTTTCCGATTCACGGCGAGGTCGATACGCGCGCGTTTCATAAATTCTTTCTCAAGCGACGGGTAGCCTGCCTTTTTCCAAAGGTAGCGGACCTCGCTTCGAAGTCGTCGTTACTCGATTTCTATCCGATCAACGACTGGTCTGAGCTGCAGCTCGGTGCGTTCGGCATCGGCGAGCCCTTGGCCAAGGCTGGCGCTGCCGTTCGGCCCGACGTAGTGCTGGTGCCCGCTCTCGCATTTTCCAGCGATGCCCATCGGCTCGGGTTTGGTGGCGGCTACTATGACCGCACCATCGACGCGTGGGCGCTCGCAGGCACACGAAAGGCCGTAACGCTGATCGGCTTGTCCTACGAGTTTCAGCTGCTGCCACAGCTGCCCCGCGAGCCGCACGATCACAGGCTTGATTATGTCGTGTCGGAAGAGCGTTTTTTCAAAGGAGCGGCCACATGAGGGTTCTTTTTTTGGGCGATATCGTCGCTTCAGCCGGAAAGGCCGTCATTCATGCCTTCGTTCCCGAGATGCGTAAATCGGAAAATCTCACGTTTGTTGTCGCCAATGGCGAAAATGTCGCGGGTGGCCTGGGTATCGACGAGAAGTCGGCGCTCGAGCTTTTTCAATCCGGCGTTGACCTCATAACCGGGGGCAATCACTCCTGGGACAAGCGCGAAATCGCCGAGTTCATGAGCCGCGACCGTCGAATTCTGCGCCCCGCCAATTTTCCAGAAGATCCACAGTTTCCGGTGCCCGGTAAAGGGCATGCCGTGCTCGAAGGGCCGAACTGCCGGCTGGGCGTACTCAATCTCATGGGGCGGGTGCATATGGATCCGCTCGACGACCCTTTCGCCGTCGGTAGCAAGTGGGTCGACTGGTTCGATTCGCATGACATCAACTGCATTCTTGTCGATTTTCACGCCGAAGCTTCGAGTGAGAAGCAGGCTTTCGCCCATTACGTCGCTGGTCGCGTCAGCGCCGTGGTCGGTACCCACACTCATGTACAGACGGCCGATGAGCGTCTGCTCACGGGGCCAGGTGGCGCAAAGACCGCTTATATCACCGACGCCGGCATGACAGGTCCCTATGATTCGGTCATCGGCATGAAAAAAGAAAAATCTATCCAGCGATTTTTGAGTAAAATGCCCCAAAGGTACGAGCCGGCCGAGGGCATGCCCGGTCTGCACGGCGTGATCATCGATATCGACGATCGCACGGGCGAAGCCACCGCGATTCGTCGCGTTTCACGATTTCTCTAATACCGAAAACGAGGCCATGATGCTGAAGAAAGTGGATCTGGAAGAAGCCTTCGAAACGATCAAGCTCGGCAGCTCTGAGATTTTGCTTGAAGCCGAGCTGAAGGCCAAGCTGGCCAATGCGCTCAAAACCGGTAAGCCGCTCAAGATCAAGGCGGGCTTCGATCCCACTGCACCCGACCTGCATCTGGGGCACACCGTTGTGCTCAATCGTCTGGCGAAGTTCCAGGAGCTGGGCCACGAAATTTATTTTCTGATCGGTGACTATACCGGAATGATCGGCGACCCCACGGGCAAGAGCGAGACGCGAAAGGCGCTGACGCCCGAAGAAGTGAAGGTGAATGCCGAGACCTATAAACAGCAGGTATTTAAAATTCTCGACCCGGCACGCACGAAGGTCGTCTTTAATAGCGAGTGGCTGGGCAAGATGAGCTCCGCCGACCTGATTCGACTGGCCGCCACCCACACCGTGGCCCGGATGCTCGAGCGCGACGATTTTTCCAAGCGCTATAAAGAGGGACTCCCGATCTCGATCCATGAGTTCCTGTACCCGTTGCTGCAGGGCTATGATTCGGTTGCGCTGCACGCCGATGTCGAGCTGGGTGGTACCGACCAGAAGTTCAATCTGCTCGTTGGTCGCGAGCTTCAGCGCATGAACAGTCAGTCGCCCCAGTCGATCATCATGAATCCGCTGCTCGAAGGCACCGACGGGGTCAATAAAATGAGCAAGTCCCTGGGGAATTACATCGCCATCAACGACACCTCGCAGGACATGTTTGGTAAAGTCATGCGTATCTCCGATGAGCTGATGCTGCGCTATTACGAGCTCGTCGGCATGCTCAGCTTTGCTGAATTTGACCGAATCAAAAGCGAGCTCAAAGCAGGAAAGCTCCACCCCAAGACTGCCAAGGTTAACCTGGCCAAGATCATCGTCACGCGTTTTCACTCCGCGGCCGACGCGACCCGTGAAGCCGAGCAGTTCGAAAAAGTTTTCGCCAAAGGCGGCCTGCCCGAGAACATTCCCGAGAAGAAAATCAGCCTTAAAAGCCTTGCGCCCGGTTCCAATACGCTGCTCGCCTTCGCGGTGCCGGAGCTTGCCGAGAGCAACACCCAGCTCAGGCGCTTGTGCGAACAGGGCGCGGTGTCGGTGAACGGAGAGAAGATTAATGATCCGAAATTCGCGATCACATCGCCCGGCGAATACATGCTCAAGGTAGGAAAACGCGGGTATTTGAAGCTGATTGTGGAGCTATAGCTCTGATTGCGGCAGGTGGGATGCTGGGCAACATGGCCATGTCGCCCAGCATGCGAGGAAGAGAGTTGGAAGCGGTCTCGAAACGACGGAGCTCCTTGATGGCCGCTCTTGCTTTTATTGTGTTGAGTCGTGTTTTCAGCCAGGGACCTCGCCGTTTCAAACGTCGATAAAGCAATGGCCGTACCAATGGTCCTTTTTCGGAATCCACCGGAGTTTCCTCTGGTTGTGTCTGAGTGGTTTAAGACTCCTGATACGGTATTTTTACCGCGGACAAAGAGTATATTACGTCCGCAAAACCCGTGTGGGAGCCGGTTTTAAAAAAAACTGAAAATAGTTCAAATTCCGTGTTGACGAACGACGGGTTGGGCCACTATATTCCGCCGTTACTTGATGACTGATGAGTCGAGACCTGCGGGGGTGTAGCTCAGTTGGGAGAGCGCCAGCTTTGCAAGCTGGATGTCGCAGGTTCGATCCCTGTCACCTCCACCAAACTAAAAAAATATTCAGCAATGAAGTTTTTGTTAGGCAGGAGCCCGAAAGTTTTGTACACGGAACCTTCGGGAATTAGATTTTTAGATTTAGCTGCTCTTTGACAACTAAATAGGAAGAAATAAGGAAGTACAAAAGTACGGTCACGTTAATTCTAAAATTTAGTGATTTTCGATAGGCAGTCTTCGGATTGCCACTGAAAAGTCACAAACAAAATAATCGAGTTTGAGGGAAT
>JBBRLF010000160.1:0-11074 GCA_038231515.1 candidate division WWE3 bacterium | reverse complement strand
GGTAAACTCCCACGTGCTGATCGTCATCTACAAGGTGCTGTTCCCCCTACTCTGGGTGATGGACACGGCAATTGGCTTTGTGCTGCGCAAATTGAAGGCCGAAGGCCGCGACCACCTGAGCAAGACGATGTCCATTCTCAGCGAAGAAGACTTCATGATGCTGATGGAGGAAGGCCATCGCGAGGGTACCGTCGATCCGGCCGAGCGCAAGCTGATCACAAACGTGTTCGAGTTTGACGACAGCACGGTCTCAGAGGTGATGACGCCGATCTCACAGGCATTCAGCATTTCGGCCAACGCCCGCATTATGGATGTGCTGCCGGAGATTCGCGCTCAGAAATTTTCGCGCGTGCCCGTCTATCTCAAGTCGCGGAAAAACATCGTGGGCATCCTCTACGTGAAAGACCTCCTTGCCTTGCGCAACCATCCCGATATGCACGCGATCGACGTGAAGTCGCTGATGACCCGTGCGATGTTCGTGGGGCCGAACATGCGCCTGTCGTTGCTTTTTCGCCGCTTCAAGGAAGCCAAGACCCATATGGCTCTGGTCGTGACCACGATTGCCCACGAAGAAGAGGCGATTGGCGTAGTCACCCTGGAAGACACCCTTGAAAGCATCTTCGGTGAAATCGCCGACGAAAGGGATGTGCAATGAGTCTTGGCCTCCTCGTGCTTTGCCTGCTCATCGCGCTTGTGCTGGAAGGTTTTTTTTCGGGCTCCGAAATGGCCTTGATTTCGGCGGACCGTCTGGCCCTGCACAAGGCCGCTCAAAGCGGCAACAAGGGCGCCAAGCTTGCCCTGAAGCTGGTAAGCAAACCCGAACACGTGCTGGCCACCACCCTGGTCGGCACGAATGTCTGCGTGGCCTTTCAGGCGACGCTCACCACGCTCTACGTTTACAAAAACCTGGGGCCGCATTACGAGTTTTACAGCGTGCTGGTGCTTACTCCGGTGATCCTGATTTTTGGCGAAATCATTCCGAAGACAATCTTCCAGCGTTACGCCGAGCGCCTGGCACCGGTCATCGCTCCGCTCGTCGCGGCTGCGAGCTGGTTCTTCTCCCCCGTC
Organism: candidate division WWE3 bacterium; assembly: GCA_038231515.1. GTDB lineage: Bacteria > Bdellovibrionota > UBA1018 > UBA1018 > UBA923 > JACQAX01. Next base: position 10,006 of record JBBRLF010000160.1, on the reverse strand, counting down.
ATCTGGGTACTGCGCCGCTACACCGACTGGCTCTCGCGCCGGCTGCAGCCACTCGAAGAGCTGGTTACCGGCCGGCATCAGCCCACGCACCGTGAAGAGCTGCGTTATCTGCTGACCTATGGCCAGAAGGAAACGGCACTCAAAAGCTCCGAGCGTCGCATGATCAAGCGCATCCTCGACTTTTCCAAGGCCGAAGCCAAGAACGCGCTTATTCCGCTGGTTAAGGTGGACATGATCGAGGACACGCTTACGGTGAAGGAGGCCCTTGAGGCCTTCACCAGATATGGGCACTCGCGTCTTCCCGTCTATCACGAGCGAGTCGACAACGTGATCGGCGTGTTGCATGTGTTCGATCTGTTCTCGGAGCAGGACGGAGAAAAACCCATCGTCCGCATCATGCAGTCCGCCCATTACGCTCCACAGAGCCAGCAGCTCGAAAAGCTGCTCTTTACGATGCAGAAGCGTGGCATTCCGATGGCGACCGTGGTGGACGAGTACGGCGGCGCTGTCGGCATTCTGACCGTCGAGGATATCCTGGAAGAGATCGTCGGTGAGATCAAAGATGAGTACGACCACGACACGTCTCAGTATCGCGAGCTGGGCGAGCGCGAATATCTTATCCAGGGCTCGATGGAAATCGACGCGATCAATGAACTGCTCAAGTTGGGCCTGCCCCAGGGCAGCTACGAAACGCTCGCCGGCTTTTTGCTGCAGCAGTTCGATCGTATTCCCGAAGAGGGTGACGAGCTGTACTACGGCGAGCTCAAAATCGTGGTGCGCAAAGCCTCAAATCGAGTGATTCAGTCCGTCCACGTCAGTATTCTCAAATAAAGTCGATGTCGCGCGCCAGATCGAAGTCTTTCGCGGTCAGCCCACCCGCGTCATGCGTACTGAGCGTCAGGGTAACCTTACTGTAATTGATAGTGATATCGGGATGGTGATCCACCTTCTCGGCCTCAGCCGCCACCGCATTCACGAAACGCATGGCCTCGCGAAAGTCACTGAACTCAAACCGCTTCTCGATCTCCTTACCTTTGAGTGTCCAGCCCTTGAGCAGACCAAGACCGGCTTTCACATTGTCGGAACTCAATACTGCGTTCAAAACCTTTGCCATGGATCCCCCTGAAATAGCCGCTATGCGGCACTAACTGCCGCATTGAGCTTTTTATACCCCCTGCTATTCTGATTGGGAAGGGAGGGCGAGTCTAATGCCCAAAACCGCTCTCGTTGTAGATGATGTCGCATTTGCCCGTCGTGTGATCAAAGAGATTCTAACCGCCGCCCGTTATACCGTTGTGGGCGAAGCATCCAATGGCGATGAGGCGATCTCGATGTACAAGAAGCTGCAGCCCAACTTCGTCACGATGGATGTCGTAATGCCCACCAAGGGCGGCATCGAAGCCACCCGCAAAATTCTTGAAGAAGATAAAGACGCGCGAATCATCATGGTTTCGGCGATGGGCCACGAGCAGCTGCTGATGGAAGCCATCAATGCCGGCGCACGTGACTACATTCTCAAACCTTTCTCGGCCGAAGACCTTGTCCGCGCTGTTGACAAGCTGATGGCCGACGCCGACGACGAACCCATTCTTTCTCAGGCCAAAGGAGCCTCACATGGAGCATGATTTAACTGCCCGGCCGACCCGGGATAGTGCGACTAAGAAAATCATTGAAGAAGCCGCGCAGACCTATAGCCGTTATTTTGCGCGCAAAATCGATTTCTTCGGCCTGGGCATCGCCCAGCTCCTGCCCCGCGCGGTGCTGCCTTCGGAATGCGCGGACTCGAAGTTTTTCGTCACCTTTCAGGTTTCCGGCGACGAGCAAGGCCTTTGCGTGGTGGCCTTCAGTCAGGTGCCGGACTCCGAAGATGACAAGTCGATGTTTCAAGAGCTGGCCAATATTCTGGCTTCGAAATTCGTCACCCAGCTTGCCGACGCGAACTGCTGCGACATCATGATCTCGCCGCCGTCAACCGTTCTGGCCGGCGACCAGAAGCAACGCTATCTCACCTCTCTATTGCTCGCAGCCGGCCCTCACGACGCCTGTGTTGGCCGCTATGAGTATTCGGGCAGCCCAGGCCAACCCATACGACTGGCCTATCTGCCATCGCGCAACGGAGGACTCACATGATACGACTGGCGATGCTGGGAGTGAAATTCGTGGTTATGGCGGCCGTGATACTGATTATCGGCCAGATTCATGTCGGACCGCAGCGCATCTGCGATCACGTGCGCGACGTGGTTCAACACGCGCATATTCAGCATCCGGTGCGTTGGGTGGCAGCGCGGGTGAACTTTTTGGGTGGGAGTGAGGGCATGGCGAAAGCCGGCCACGCTGAGATCCAGGGATCTGCTCGCGTGACCGGTTTCGAACATTCAGAGTCTGATAAGAGCCGGCTAAGCGGTCTGCTCAAACACACCAGGCATTAGTTAATGCCGGTAGTGCCGCCAGAACGCTTCTCCTGAACTCTCGCCTCAGAAGCTTCCGCTTTAAGGCGCTTCGCAGTCATGAGTGCGCATTCCTGCTTCTCACCATGCTTAGACCGATCCTCAGCCCCCCAGGCAACGCCCAGGAAGGCAGGGGTCAGCGCGAACAAACTCATCAAGAGCATAACAATACGTGTCTTTTTCATAACAACTCCTCTGCAACAGCGGTGGCTGTAAGGCCCACCGTCAACATCAACTTCAACTTCTCGAGGTACTAAATTGCAAGGGCGGGGCCAAGGTTGGAGTGCTTAAAAACAGGCTTTTCGGGGGTATTTTGTGTCTTGACGACACCGTGTTGTAAACTTCTTGGTCAGGCGCGCAGCGGGCGGAAGAACTCAGATGCAGGACAAATAAAAATGGCAGCCAAGGGTTTGCGCAAACTCCCGGGCTGCCATCTCAATTTTATTTGGTCAAAGAACTTCGATTACTTCGAAACGTCGGTCTTGCCAGCGGGAGCTGGTGCCGAGGGGGCTTTCGAAGCATCGCCAGGGACGCTCTTAACGCCGGCATTTGGATCGATGTTCTTACAGTCGGTCGAATCAGCAGCCGACGCGTGAATCGCGCCGAACGTGCTCAGGACAGTCAACAGGGCCAAAACTTTGCATAAACTTTTCATGAAATACTCCTCTATCTTGGAGTTAGTTAATGCAACGGCGGTGCCAGCCGGGACACGCGGAATATAAGGAGTTTTTGTACCGAATGTGTCGCCGTTATTTCGAGGTGACCAAAAGCTGTACAGAGTGAGTTCCGCGGCCGACCCCGGCGTTCTCAAAAACAAGAGAGCCCAGGCACTCCGTGGAGTACCCAGGCTCTTGAGATTTTGACTGACAGGCTATGAAAGAGCGTCTTACTTCGAGACGTCAACCTTACCGGCAGGTGCCGGATCGGGAGTCTTTGTAGTCGCTCCCGGTGCAGGAGCCACCTTAGCCGCGGCCGAAGCACCTTCGCACTTCTCACAGCAACCTTTGGTGCCTTCGCCAGATGAGTCGGCGTAGGCCGAGGTCAGCGTGGTGCCGGCTGCCAAGGCAGCAAGAACTCCGAGTAGCATCGTTGTACGTTTAAACTGTTTCATAAATTTACCCCTCACCAGCTAATTATAACCAATTCCGACTATTTTTGTAATGTATTTATCGCTGATATTTATCTTTAAATATCAAATAGTTACATCAGAACGACAGCGTTACCCCTGCAGGACGAATGATATCAAGCAGGTTTTGAAACGCTGAGGTGACTTGAAGTGCGATCTTTCGTCCACCCGAGGAATCAACCTTCTTGATGTCGCCGGAATTCGTATATTGCACCTGGATCTTACCCACTGCGGGGTCGCTGATCTCAACTGGGCGGCTGGCTTCGTTGTATGAGAACTGAAGCTGCCGTTTATCCTGATCGATGAGTGCCTTGATGCGGCCCTGGTGATCGTAAACGATTTTGACTTTCTTGCCTTCGGAGTTGTTTGCCGTAACGAGGTTGCCCTTGTCGTCATATCCGTACTGCGCCCACTGTGGCTTGGCCTTGCCGGCCTTTGGATATTTCATGACCTTGGAAACCTTGCTGCTCTTGGCGTCGTAGTCGAGCTGAGTCACTTCGGTTGGCGTCATCTTCTTGGTCACATGGCCTTTGACGTCGTACTCGAAGCTCGTCTTGTCGCCGTTGCGGGTGATTTCCAGAGGCAGACCGCAGCATTCATTGTAAATGGTTTCGGTTTTGTCGCCATCGATGTCGGTGGCCAGCTTGTAGGTATAGCGTTCACCGTCAACCTTGGCCTTTTCCCAGTACTCATATTTACTCTTCGAAACTTCCTTGCCATCGGGACCCTTGGTCGCGACTGCCGTCGAAAAGTTCATACCGCCGGGGCTGTCGCCGCCGTAGGTGTATTCGGTCAGCGAACCGTCGCGGTCCTTGACCCACTTTACGGTTTCGTTCTGATTGACCTGATTGAACCCCACCTGGAGCGTGGTCGAATCGGAATATTTGATCTCAACCAGGTTATGGCGGCCATTGCTGGAATACTTGTATTCATAGACGTTGCCATCGCTGTCCTTGGAATAAACCAGCTCGCTGCCCACGTACTTGTACGCGCAGACCTTGTTGTTTTCGCCCGTGACCTTCTCAACCTTGCCCAGACGGTTAAAGGTAAAACCCATTCTGCGATTCAAGTTGTCCTGGATGAAGGCGATATGTCCGGCCTTGTCATACGAGAGCGTAAGAAAGTTGCCGTTCTTGTCTGCCAGCCTGGCCAGCTTGCCCGACTCGTCAAAGGTCTGCACCTGGCCGTTGTCGAACCGGCGCACATAACCTTCTTTAGTTTTCGTAATGACCTGAAAACTGAACTTGTTGCTCTTGAGCGTGGCGCCTACGACAACTTGCCGGGCTTTTACCAGGCCCTTGTCAAAAAGCCGTTCCCACTCGTCGTTGCGGTAACGTGCATCGTTGCGCAGCCGGGTTTTTTCCGTCTCCGCAAGCGAGCCGCTCATGCCGCCGCCAGTTTTGTTCTTGGCGGTCATGATGTCGGCCACTGCCTTGTCCACTTCGCCGGTATTGATCGAAGGTGGCGTGAAGCGGTTTTGCGCGCCGCCGCCATTTTCGTGGACTACTACTGAGCCGTCCGCTGAAATTTTGAGATAAACCTCGTAGTCGCTGCCCCAGCCGAAGCCGAAGATGCCGTCATGCGAAGATTTGCTGTTGTAAACCCGCTCGACTTTGGGCTCGATGCCACCGCTATGAGTGAGATCCGTGTATCCGATGAAGAAGTTACCGTTCTTCAAACTCACATTGGCCAACGCGCCAGAAGCAAGCACCGCGCTTGCCACAAAAGCGGTTACGAAAAGCATTCGCATAAGATTCCCCCTGAAAAATTTTCTTCCATCCTATTATACGTCAACTGTGATGACTTTCTGAATGACCACGTAGGCACAAACTTCCAGTATGAAGACGGCCGTCATGATTCCCCACCCTATGGGTGACTCGAACATGGGGTCCATAAACCCTGGTTCTGAAAAGGTAAAATACAACCCCAGCAGCACCGGCATCATCAAAAGCATCATGCCCTGATAGTACCCCTGGGCGGTCAAAGATTTAATTTTATTTTCCACTTTTAGACGCTCGCGAATCACATAAACGATCGTATCGAACGTTTCTGCCAGATTTCCGCCAGTCTCTTTTAGGATATTAACGGCAGTGACAAACATTTCGACGTCTTCACATTTGACACGCTTGGCAAGGTTATCAAAGGCCTCTTCAACGGTAACGCCGACCTTGTTTTCAGCCAGCACCAGATTAAACTCCTGCGACATCGGATTGGGCATCTGCTCAACGACAATACCCATGGCCTGCACCACCGAAAGGCCTGACTTCATGGCGTTGGCCATCAGTCCCAGTCCGTCAACCATCTGTAGGTTGAATCTTTCGATGCGAGCCTGGTAAACCATATTGATGATCGGCTTGGGCACTTTCCAGCCGATAATGGCCAGCAAGGTGCCAAAGCAAAGGCCCGGTACCACCTTGGGCAAAAAGAACAGAAAGCTCATCACGAACGGCCCGGCACTGCAGGCGATAAGGTAGCCCAGCACCTGATTCGGCGTAACTTCGATGAACATCGTGCCACACACCTCGACGATGTAATCACGGGTACCCAGGCTCTGGAAGCGAAACCAGTCCAGAAAGCGCTGCATATAATGGTAGATCATCATGAAGATCGCGAGGCCGGCGAAGAGTGAGTAAAAGAGTGCCATCGTTTATTTCCCAGCCGCCTTCTTGGGTTCTTCCTTTTTTACCTCGGCCGGTGGCGGTGGCGGCGGGGTATTGTTGAATAGACCGCGGGATACCTTCATGCCCTTGGCTTCCATGTCCTCGACGAACTTGGGAATAAAGCCGCTCGGAATAAAACGGCCCATAATTTTGCGCTTCTTGTCCATGCCTTCCTGTTTAAAGACAAAGATGTCTTGCAGACTCACGACTTCGCCTTGAATTCCCGCGACCTCGGTAATGTAAGTTACTTTGCGGGCACCGTCGTTGAGACGGGTCTGCTGCACGACCAGATGCACGGCAGCGGCAATCTGCTCGCGAATCGCCTTGAGTGGCAGCGTCAGGCCCGACATCATACAAAGCGTTTCCAACCGGGCAATCGCGTCACGCGGGTTATTGGCGTGCAAGGTGGTCAGCGAACCATCATGACCCGTGTTCATGGCCTGCAGCATGTCCATCGCTTCGCCGCCTCGGCACTCGCCGACAATAACGCGATCGGGACGCATACGCAGACAGCATTTGATCAGGTCGCGAATCGTGACTTCGCCCTCGCCTTCGATATTCTTGGGCCGCGTCTCCAGGCGCACCACGTGGTCCTGATCGAGCTGCAGCTCGGCCGAGTCTTCAACGGTGATGACTCGCTCGGTGGCGGGAATGAAGTTCGAGAGACAATTGAGCAGAGTTGTTTTCCCCGAGCCAGTACCGCCGCTGACTACGATGTTCAAGCGCGCCTCGACGCACATTCTGAGAAAGTCGGCGATTTCCTGAGTCATCGAACCCCAGGCCACGAGCTCCTTAGCTCCGACCTTCTTCTTCGGAAACTTACGAATGGTGATCGTGGGTCCGCGCAGGGCCAGCGGTGGAATAATAATGTGCACACGGGAGCCGTCTTGTAGACGCGCATCAACGTACGGGCTCTTCTCATCGCAACGACGCCCCAGGGGCGTAACGATGCGCTCGACGATGTTCATCATCTGCGCCTCGCTCGAGAACAACGTGGTGGCGAGCTGGGGCTTACCCGCTTTTTCAATGTAGATCTGATCGCGGGCGTTCACCATAATTTCAGTCACGGCATCGTCAGCCAGCAGATCTTCGAGGGGCCCCAAGCCCAGTGCTTCGTCGAGCACCTCTTTAACCATCTGGGCGCTCTGTTCGCGCGAGGAAAGAATGCTCGAGGCGTCTTCGCGCGTCAGGATGTCGAGAATCGCTTTCTTGGTCTTTTCGCGAAGCAGTTCCCTTTGCTTGGGATCAGAGGTGTCGATATTCGATTTTTTCAGATCCATCGTTTCGATCAGGGCTTTGTGAATACGCAGCTTCATCGCCGTCCACGGATCAATCGGCTTGGCCCCCGAGGCCATAGGACTCGTGCCCTTCGACGCGCCCTCGGCGCCAGGTGCCGTAGCAGCAGCAGCCGCCGCGCCGACCTTGGCCGAAGCGCCCGTAGGCTTCTTGAGCTGAGCCAGCTGGGCCAGAATATTGGTCTGCTGCATCTTTCGAATAATGTCGTGATAGGCGCGGGTAATGGGGGCCTGCGGCGAAGAGGCCACAAACGGCTGGCTGCGGGCAAGCGAACCTGTGCAGGTATCCGGATCTTCGGGAATCGCCGCGAAGATATTCTTACCCATGTTCTTCTGCACCATCGCGGCCTGCACTACCGAGTTTTGGGTAAACCGGTTCAGCACGAGCTGCACCATATCGGGCGGAAACAGATGTTCCTGAATTTTGTTGAGCACCCGTTTGGTCTGGTTCAATACAATTACGTCCTGCGAAGTAACGACCATAATCATGGTGGCCGCTTCAAAGACTTTCACCGTCGCGGTATCGATACTGGAACCGCAGTCGACAACAATGAACGGAAAAATATTCACCACAGACTTGAGCAGCTTGCCCAGTCCGTCCATATCCATGTCTTTTGCCGTCGTGGCTTCAGTAGGCGCGCTGATGAAGCTCAGCCCCTGGGCCGTGGTTGCCATGAAGGGCGTAAGCGCCTTAAGGTCCAACGCGCTGGCGTTATGCCGCGTGATATCGACGACGCTCTTGGGCGGGCGCATGCCCAGAATCAGATTCTGATCGCCAAGGCTGGCCATATCCAGATCAATCAGCAGCGGCCGCTGGCGCAGCTCCATAAGATACGCCAAGGCGAGGTTAGCCGCGAAAACGGATTTCCCGATCCCCCCCTTGCCGCCTACGACTGCAATAATATGACCTGGCATGACGTCCCTTCTACTTCTTCTTCATCCCGTATTTGTGTTTAATGTCTTCGGTGCCTGCGGATGAGTTCTCTAAAATTTGTGGGGTCAGAAACACGACGAACTGGCTTTTGCTCTTCTGAAACGCTTTGGAGCGCAGCAGCGTGAACAGCGGATTCGTCGGCACCGAGCCACCTGGCGGATCCTTATTGAAGGCGGTGGATATCGCATTGCTGATCGCATTGACGATTGCCGCGCTTTCGCCGCTCTTGATGATGATGGAGTCAGCCTTGTAGCCATGCGAAAGCACAATCGGCAGCGAGCCTTGCTTGCCGGCAAAGCCCTTGTAGCCGAAGTCGATCTTCATATCGATGTCTTCAGTCTGGCCGACGACTTTCGGTATCACATCAATTTCGGGACCAAGTGGCACCTTATTGAAGCTGGGTTGCCCCTTGTCATTGACAGTCTGAATCGGCACTTCAAGAATACGGTTGAAATGGGCGCGCTGCCCGGACTTCACGATCAGCACGCTCTCTTCGAGAATTCGGGCGTAGCCGGCGTTCTGCGCGCTGGACAGCTTTGGAAATAGATTTCCTATCGTACCCGACAACGACCCGCTGCCAGCCGACGTCACGCCGCCAGTGGTGGACTGTCCAAAGGCAACGCTGCCACCGGTATCGAGACTTGGAATCCAGGAAAAGCCGAAGTTTCGCAGATAGTCCTTCGAGAGTTCGACGAAATCAATTGTGATGCGAAGCATCTTCTCGGGTGGTTTCGGCTTGGCCGCCGCCACCGTGATACGTTCGATTATCGGGTCGCTCACTTTTGGTTTGCGTACTTCATAGGGCGACCGTGGACCGTCGAGCGAATAGGTGGGCAGAATAAAACCGGTCAGCATGCTGCGGGCGATATTAAGAACCGTGGTTCTTTCGCCTTCGCTATCGGCCTGACCTTCGACGAGAAACAGCCCGTTAAAAACCCGTACTTTGATATTGGGCTTATTGATCTCGGCCTGCATGCGCTCGGCCATGATCTGCATTCCGACGGGGCTCACGCCCACCAGATTCAACACAATGCCCTTATAGGATTCGTCGCTCAGCACGGCATACAGACGATTCAGATCGCTGATGACGACCACCTCGCCGTCGACGATCAGCTTGTCGGCCATGATCTTGATCGTGATGCCCTCAATGTCTTGTAGCAGCTCTCTAAGTTCGGCGGCGCGCCTTTTCAAATTATTGTTGCTGACGATGGTTTTCAAGATCAGGCGAATGTCACCCTTTTCGTCGCGCACCGTAATCGTCGTTTCGCCGGGTTTTACCGGCGTGAAGATCAGCTGACGCTTGTCTTTCGAATACTGCACCTCGAGCATCTGCTTGTTGGCAACGCGGACGCACTCGAGCACGTTGGAGCAGGGCTCAAACGAGAGGTCTAGCGTCTGCTGAATTCCGGCAATGAGCAGCAGCTCCTGCTTGGTCGCGGCACGCTCGGCAATGTTTTTGGCATAGGCTCTGGGTGGCGCGGCGTGCGCACCGGTTCCACTCACGGCGTGGAGTAGAAGCAGGCAGAGCGGTAATCTGAGAAAGC
>JBBRLF010000159.1:0-11077 GCA_038231515.1 candidate division WWE3 bacterium | reverse complement strand
CTGCGAGGGCCCCAGGCCCAAGCCGCCTAGCGACGGGCGTAAACGTTGAACTGCTCGATGACCCGGGCATCGACGCCGAGCCGCAGGCCTTTGCTGCCGCCTTCAGTAATGCTGATGCGCTCAGGCGTCACCAGGCCCAGAAACTCCTGAATCGCGCTGCACTTCGTATTGGCGTGCACGACGAAGCTAACCGAGTCGCCGGCAATCACGACTTTGATTTTTGCCGCCGCCTTGGTGCCGGTCTTGGCCGCAGGAATAACTTGTTCGTCGCTCGCTTCACGGCCACAGATCAGTCGTTCGAGAGTGCTCTTGGCACCGCCCATGCTCCACGCCAAATGATTCGTTGTCATAAAAATCCTCCAACCGCTCAATAACAAGTTAGCCCGGCGCGCGCTATTACTAGTGTCAAAAAAATGTTTGACCGCACGAGCCAGGATCTTAGCTTTGGCGAAAGACGACGTGCCGATCGGTTTTCGAATGGAAACGAATTTCGGTTTGCCCGATATAATATTCGGAGCTGCGATTTACGCCGCGGCCGAAGCCTCGCCGATAAGCAGAAACATAAAGAGAAAATATTTAGGGGTTGCCAAAGCGTATATAATGTATGACACATTGTGTCAAGTTTTAGAGATTTGCCCGGATGAGAGATAACCCGTTTGATTATTTTAAAAGCATTAGTCATTTTGGCTTCCGCGGTGCTGCTTGTAAGTAGCCACCAGAGCGTGGCTGCGAGTTCAGAAGTGGTGCCGTTGGGTGCGCTCGCTACGAAGGGCAACCATCTCTACCTCGACGGCAAGGTATGGATGGGTCGCGGAGCGAACCTGTTTGATCCGCGCTCAAATGGCGCGTGTTATGATCGTTGGATTACGGACGACCCAACCTTTGCCACGCGAGTTGGTTACGTCAAAAAGCTCGTCGATGCGCTGGTTGATGACTGGCACGCCAACTTTATTCGTCTTACGCTCGAAACCCACCACGGCGATTATCAGTACGCGGTAGTCAATGACCCGGCTTATCTTCGTGCAATCGTCGAGATCGTCGACTACATCGGTACCAAAGCCGGCGTTCAGGTCATCGTGACGCCTTGGCTGGACCCGAGTAAAAACCTGCTCGAAAAAAGCGCCCACGAAGCGCTCGGTATTCCCAGCATCAATCCCTCGCTGCTTCCGGTGGGCGAAAGCAACCACGGCTGGGCTGCCAATGCGGCGCCCTACTACACGTCCGACGTTCATCTCAAGCTGGTGCAGGCGTTGCACAGCCGCCGGCACGTGCTCTGGGGCCTGGGCAATGAGCCCACCAATGGCGGCAGCGCCAGCATGGACGTTGAGATTTGGCATCAGCACAACAATCTGGTGCAGATCATTCGCAACGAGGAGCTTGCCCTGGGCAGTTTTCCGCACGTCATTTCGGTGCCCGGCACCCGGGGTTGGGCGCGCGACGTGAACTATTACGTCGGTAATCCAATCTCAGCTGGTGGTGGCGCGAATATCGTTTACGAAGCTCACATCTATAATCCGGCCCGCGACTTTGCAGCGCTGCTGACCAAACCTGCCCGAGCAATTCCTCTGGTGATCGGCGAGTTCGGTCCCACCAGCGGTCAGATGACCGTGGCCGACACGGCTCAGCTGATGCGGCTCGCGGAGTCGTTGCGCATTCCTTTTGCCGGCTGGACCTTCTCAGGAAAAAGTCCGGGTTGGAATATGATCAACGACTCCAATACGAGATGCGACTTTACGTATGCCGGTGGCATTACACCAACGGCCGACTGGGGTACCGTGGTTCGAAACTTCTTACGCAGTCGGGCTCAGTTATAACCCTTGGGCTTGCACGTCTGAAAAGCGGTGTCGATGTCGATGGGCAGTGTCGAGCAGATGCGATCAGCGGCCGCTTCGTCGGTGACGCAGGTCTTGCAGCCAAACCAGCCGATACCCGCTTTTTTTAATGTGGGCATACTCGGAAAGCAAACCTCAGAGCACGCATAAATCGCGTCAAAACGTCGGCAGCTGCTGTCGTTGTGGTGGGGAGCCGTCATATCATCAAGACTTGTTGCGACGTGCAGGAACTCGTGGAAGATCGTATTTTCCAGACTGCCGCAGGCTTTCGTGCGGGTGAGCACGATTTCGGGATAACCGTGCACGGCATGCGCGCATTCCGTAGACTTGCCGGCTTCGCGGGGCGCGCACACGATACGAATCTGGGTGTGGCGGGCCCGAAACTCGGTAACCTCTTCGCCGACTTCGGGGTTGATGCGAGAAAGGCACGAAGACATGCGTGCGGTGACCGCATTGGCGGCGCGCACATACGATTCGGGTTGCGCGCAGCTCGAATCAATCGTGAACAGGCCGGCCTTGATATCAGCATGAGCGGCGGACAAAATGAGCAGCAGCGAAAACACGTGTGGCAGCATGCGGTCATAAATAACGCATTGCGTTAAAAACCGCAAGGCAATCCTATTTAAGCTTGAGCTGCCTGGGGTCGTGCCTCATGATGCAGCTGGAATCTTATGAACAAAAAGAAATATCTTCTGCCGATTTTTCTCATCGTTGCCGTCGACGTTCTGGGTCTGACGATCGTGTTGCCGCTGCTGCCGTTTTATGCCGAAAAATATGGCGCCAGCCCGACGGTGGTGGGGCTGCTCGTAACGTCTTATGCGTTTTGCCAGCTGTTGTCGGGGCCCTTTCTCGGACGCCTGTCGGACCACACCGGCCGGCGGCCGCTTTTGCTCGTGAGTCAGCTCGGTACCTTTATTGGCTTTCTGATTCTGGCTTTCTCAAACAGCCTGTGGCTCATTTTTCTTTCGCGAATCATCGACGGCTGCACTGCGGGCAATCTGTCGCTGGCGCAGGCGTATATCTCCGATGTGACCGAGCCCAAAGACCGGGCCAAGTCTTTTGGGCTGATCGGCATCGCGTTTGGAATGGGGCTGCTTATCGGGCCCGCGATCTCGGGATTTCTTTCGCAGTATGGTTATCGTTATCCGATATTCGCGGCGGCCGCACTTTCGGCGACCAGCATCCTGGCGACCTATCTGTTTCTGCCTGGCGATACCCACAAGCGGCATGCCGGGCCAGCCGATGCACGTGAGAATGCCCGGCGCGGAATTTTTGAGTGGTCGGTTTACGGCGAATTTTTTCGACGTCCGGCGGTGGCGCCGCTGCTCAAGCAGTTTTTTCTGTTCTGCTTTGCGTTCGCCCTCTTTACCTCGGGGTTTGCCTTGTTTTCTGAACGGCGCTTTACCCACGGCGGTCACCCCTGGGGGCCCAAAGAGGTGGGCTATGCGTTTGCTTATGCGGGACTGCTGGGTGTGCTCATTCAGGGTGGGCTGATCGGGCGACTCGTAAAACGGTTTGGCGAAGAGCGGCTGATCCATGCCGGTTTTATTTCGACCACCGTTGGCTATTCGGCCATGGGGTTTGCCGGCACCGTGCCTCAGCTGCTGCTGGCCATGACGTTCTCCTCTTTTGGCAACGGTGTGCTGCGCCCTTCGCTTTCCAGTCTGATCACGCAGCGCGTGCCGCGTAACGAGCAGGGTGTTACCCTTGGCTTGACCCAGTCGGTGAATTCCGTGGCGCAAATTCTTGCACCGATTGCCGCAGGCCTGCTGATCGATCATCGCCTGCTGCTGGTCTGGGCCCTGGTGGGCGCGGGCGTGTCGGCGCTGGGCCTCGTACTCGGAAAATGGTCGCGCGCGGCAACCGCAGCTAGATCACCTTGAAGATCGCGTCGCCGTCCGGGCTATCGGGCTGCGGGCGCAGTGAAACACCGGCCTGGCGTTCGGTGGGCGTAAAGCCAACTGACTCGTAAATCCGGGCCGCGTGGTAACTTGCATCGGCAACCATGACCAACGTTTTCGCGCCCATCACCTGCATGCCCAGTGTCGCGGCTTCATACACGAGTCGGCCGCAGATTCCGCGCCGGCGAAAATCGGGATGCGTGCTGACGTTCTGAAAGCGCGCCAAGCCCTGGTCGAGAAAGAGTCCCAGATCGCCGACAAGCCGGCTGCCCAGGTAGGCGCCAAACCAGTGACCCAGGCCCTGCTCGGACATTTTTTGGTAACGCAGCATCTGCGCGTGTTTGAACGCCGTGTAATTCTCGAGCTTGAATATCGGATCCCGCACGTCGATCTGCAGCTGCGTGGCGGCTTCCCATTCCGAGCCCGTGCGCAGCGTCCGCACTGAAACTTCGCGGTCGAATTTTGGCGGCATTCGCGGCGAGCTCGTCGTCAGGACGACTGAGGTGTGAGTGTCGAATCCTTTTTTTACGAACGCGTCGCCTTCAGCTTTCGGATCTTGCGTGTTTTGCCAGCCCAGCGCGATATGTTTTACAAGCGGGTTGCGGGCAAATTCCTGGCGAAACAGCAGGGGCCAACGGTCTTCATCACCAGCTACCGGTGGCTTGGCGAAGAGCAGAAAATTTCCCCAGTGAAAGTCCGGATTGCCCGGTGTGGCCACGACAAGATATTGCCCGCGATCGGTGAGCACCCCGTCAAAGCGCGCAAACAGAAGATCCGTGCGATAGCCCAAAGACTGAATCTGCATCATTTCATTATAGAGGGGATTCGGTGTGAAGCTCAGTAGTATTCGGTTCTTCTTTTTCGTCGGGCACGACAACCTCGGCCATCCGAAAGCGCGCCCGGTTGCTCCAAAAGTAGGGTAGGGCCCCCAGCAGGCCCAGCCCAAAGCCGAAAGCGTGGGTACGGTAGCTGACGACAGGCTCGAAGGCCTCGGGAATCAGCAGAACCAGCGTAAACCCCACGCAGCGAACGATTCGATTCGCCACGCTTTGTGAGCGTTCGATTCCAAAGTACATTGCCAGCCAGAAACCCGCCATGACGTAAACTGCGCCCGAAGCTCCAATGAGCGTCACGTCATTGGAGTAGGTCAGCAAGGAGAGCGCGTTAGTGGCTGCGCCCAGCACCAGCGTCAGCCCCGGAAAAACCAACAGGCCGAAATACGCGTTGAGGATGAAACTCAAAATTCCAAACAGCACCAGATTTGATCCCAGGTGTTTAAAATCGGCATGCACGGCCATCGTCGTAAACAGGCGCCAGTATTCATGTCGGGCAAACACCTGCTCGCGGGTGGCTGGCAGCAGTGCGGACAAGCCGGGAATGTCGTCCCAGTACACCAGCGAGACGAGCGTAAGTACCATGGCGCTCCATAGCGCTATCCAGAAGGCTCGTTGCGGCGGCCGGTTTGAGAGGTAGGTCTTATTGATTCGCACCCTGGAATAATGGCCACTAAACCAGAGAAGTCAAATGGAGTGGGTATCTAAAGTTGAGCAGTTTAGTCAAATAATAGTGTAATAGCGAACACTTACGTAAAATATTGATAATTCAAAGCTTTTCGGTTGGAAAGGCCGTTCGACTGCGATATAATGCAATGCATTAATTATCGGATCTTTTGAGGTTTCGTCGCATGAGTTTGAGCCGCCGCCGCATTGCTTTGCCCTTGAGTCTATTGCTGGGATTGACGTTCCTGGCAGCCTGCACGAATCCGCCTGCTGATCCCAACTGCCAGAGCGGGGTGGGCCAGCTGTTTCTTCAAAACAACTCCTCGGAGCCGGTCACGATTTCAATCAGCGACGCCAATGGTGCGTTACCCACTTTTATCATCGCCGGCAGTGGCGGTAAAAGAGATGAAGACGCGCCCGTGGGCACGGCGCATTTGTCAGCCGTAGGCACGGTTTCACATACGACGCTTCTGCAGGGCAACTTCGCCGTGAAATGCGACGCCCCAACCATCATTACAATTCTCGATATCCCGCATTTCAGTTTGAATGTCGAGGCTACGGGTACCGGCCAGGGTATCGTATCCTCAACGCCCGCGGGAATCAGCTGTGGCAGCATGTGTAGCGGAAGCTTCCCGCCCGATGCCCAGGTTACGCTGAATGCCGTTCCGACGGCCAACTCCACGTTCACCAGCTGGGGCGGCGCTTGCGCCAGCGCTACAACCGCAACCTGTGTCGTGAAGATGAGTCAGGCGCAGGATGTGACGGCCCAGTTCGACTCGGCCAACCCGACGCAGACCTATCCCGCCGCACACGCTGCATTGCCTCGCTTGATCGACAGCGGTGGCCATGTGCTGGCGCATCCCGTCTTCACCTCAATAACTTTTCCGGGCGACGCTCTGGCCAGCTCGCTCGATCAATTCGCGAGTCAGATCGGGGCCAGCTCGTTTTGGACGGCCATGTCCGAATACGCGGCTGGAGCTGCGACTGCCGCCACGCCCGTGCACGTCACCAGCGCGCCACCCACGACCATTACCGACGATGGCATTCAGGCCTGGCTCGTCTCGATGCTCGATGGCACGCACCCTGAGTTTGGCACGCCCACTGGAAATTCTCTCTACATTATAAATTATCCGGCGAGCACTTCGGTGACGCTTCAGGGGCTGACCAGCTGCACCGACTTTGACGGCTACCATTCTGAAGTGCAGCTGGGCAACGGCCAGCAGGTTAGCTACGCCGTCATCGTGCGCTGCGCGCCTGCGAGCGGACAAAGCCAGCTCGACCAACTCACTTCGACAACTTCGCACGAAATGGCTGAAGCCGCGAGCGACGCTCTCCCATTTACGGATACCGGCATTTACGGGGTTATTGCGAGTCAGCATATTTGGGACACCATGTCGTTTGGTGCGGAAACCAGCGATATGTGCCAGCGCTATGGCGAATCCTATTATACGCCAGCCGATCTGTCTTACCAGGTGGCGCGGTTCTGGTCGAACGCGGCGGCGGCGGCAAGCGCCAACCCCTGCGCACCCAACAGCGCGGTTTATTTCAATAGCGCCCCCAGTGCCGACGATGCCGTAAAATATAGCGCAGATGGCGCGCTCACCAGCACGCGTGGCGTGCTGATTCCGCTGGGGCAGAGCAAGACGATTCCGATCGCGCTTTTCAGCAATGCACCCACGAGCGGCCCCTGGCAGCTTTCGGCGGTGGAAGAAGACAATACGGTCTCGAATCTGAATTTCGCCTTCGACAAGACGAGCGGCCAGAATGGCGATATCGTCGAGCTGACGATAACGGCGAAGTCGGTGAACTCGAAATACAAAGGCGAGCTCTTTTGGATCAGGTCCACCTTGGGTGCCGTTTCTCACTACTGGCCGGTTCTTGTAAGCCAGACGGTCGGTAATCCCACCGCCCAGCCAAGCTCGCCGCCTTCGCCGCTTTCGCGGCACGGGCGGCTCCGCGTCTATAAACGGCCCAAACACAAGCACGTCCAGGGCGACGGGGATAGCGACAGCAAAATCGGCATGACGATCCTTGATTAGCTCTTCTTGATATGCCCGTCGCAGGATGGTAGTGCCAAGACTCACCTATGGCACAATCCAAACGTCGCGAATGGCTGATCGCCAATGCGAAATCACTTAGCGTAGCAATCGTAATGGTTCTGATCATTCGCTCCAGCCTGGTGGAGGCGTTCAAGATACCGTCGGGCAGCATGATTCCCACGCTCATGGTGGGCGATCAGATCTTTGTGAATAAATTTGCCTATGGGCTGAAATTTCCTCTCTGGGACTGGTTTACCGATCACCCGCTTTACATCATCAAGGGGGCGCCCCCCGCGCGTGGCGACGTGATCGTTTTCAAATATCCGAAAGACGAGTCGGTCCACTATATCAAACGCGTCGTGGGCGTGGCGGGGGACCGCATTGAGCTGCGCGACAAGACCGTCTACGTCAATGGTTCGCCGCTGGCTCGCTCGCTGGTGTCCAAGCCAGACGTCATTGAAAGTGCTGAAGGTTCAGATTACGACAAGGCCTCGCTGCAGCTGTTCGACGAGGTCATTCTGGGCTCGAAAGACAAGCATCTGGTTATGCTCGACCGCAGCAATGCCCAGACGGCCAACTACGATGTGATTACGGTGCCGCCAGAAAGCCTGTTCGTCATGGGCGACAATCGAGACTTCAGCAATGACTCACGCTACTGGGGCTTTGTGCCGCTCAAAAATATCGACGGCAAGGCGATTGTGGTCTGGTTCTGTCTGCGTATTGACTTCGAGACCAGCCAGTACTTTTTTCATCCGAGCCGCATGGGAACCATTATCCGCTAATCCCCAGGCTGGACTCTGGGCCGGGATCGGTCATAATCGTACTATGGTGGCTGGCTTACTCAGGGCTCGAACAAAAGCTGCATTGATGCTGGCGGTGCTTGGCATCGCCTGTCTGACGGTAATGCCGCGGGCGTTTGCGCAGGCCGCACCGGCGCAGGCCAGTGCGGGCCCCAACGACTCACGTCATGGTGTCGGCATCGGCTTTGGGCAGGTTTTTCTCAATGGCGATATCGGCACCACGTTTCAAAGCAACATCGGAATCAATCTCAACTACGCCTATGAGTCCGGGCCGAAATACGGCTTGCTCGTCAACATTCATTACAACAACCACTCCGACCTGCTTAATCCCACCGACGCTCTGGGTATCAAGGGGCTGGTGCCCAATCTTAAAGTGAACTTATTGACCTCCAACACGCTTACCCTGGCCGGCCTGGTTGGCCTGGGGGCTTTTTCGGTGAGTGAAACCCTGGGTACGCAGACCGCGTCGATGCTGCTGTTTGCGGTGCAGGTTGGAGCGATGATAAATGTCGAAGTGGGACAGCACTTTCGGTTCGGTCCGTCCTTGACCTACATCAAGCTGTCGACGGGCACGGACACGTCAGAGACTGCTGGGTCTTCGCCCCTTACCGTGAGTGGCAATATGTTGGAGTTGTTTTTCAACGTAATGTTTCTGTTCTGAAGGGCCCGCCACTACCGCTGGGCGGAATTGTACGGGCTGCCGCGTGCCTGGGGTGTCGCAATCTGCAGCACCCCGGACCGGTGGGACTCGCAGGTCGCTGATATCATGATGACCCGGGCTGGCACCTCGCTTGCTTTTATGTAATCCTGTAGGACGAACAAAAATAAAAAAAGGAAACTTTTATGACGAATAAAAATATGTCAGGAATTCTTTCTCTGGTTTCGGTCGTGGGTTTGGTTGGCCTGTTCGCGCACGACGCCTCGGCCGACTTCGCGAAAAAACATCCACGGCGCGCGGAGGTCGTTCGCCGGGAGAAGCATGAGCAGAAGCTGAACAACGCCGCGGCGGTCGACGGCAAGATCACCGACAAGCAGGCGCAGCATCTGGACAAGGAAGACCGTCATATTCGTCGGGAAGAACGCCGCGATGCGGCCGCCAATGGCGGTCACATCACCAAAGCTGAACAGAAGCATCTGAATCGTGAAGAAGGCCACGTAAACCGCGAGCGTAGCCGTGATGAGCGCAAAGATGCAGCCGCTACGCCACCGGCCGCCGCGCCAGCTGCGACGCCACCAGCCGCCGGAAACTGAGTTCAGGATATTGACGATTTTATTTTCAAGCTAAGAAATTGACTACGGTCGCCCGCCGGCGGTATTCCGTCGGCGGTGAGCAAGCTGAAATTAAATGAATTTGAAGATGACCACACCGCATTTTGCGCGGTCATCGAAAGCATTCCCGCCGCGGTACTCGTTGGCGACATTCGGGGCATTACCCGTTGCAACTCGCAGGCACTGGCCTTGTTTGGCGTTGCCTCGATAGCGGAGCTCAATCGCGATAGCGCGAAGGTGATCGCGCGGCAGCGCATTCGATCGTTTGAAACCGGCGAGCTGTTGAATTTCGAAGAGCTGGCTTCGTCGCGGGCCGTGCGTGGGCAGTACGTGCAGCGCGAGGAAATTCGGTTCAGTCCGGCGCTGGGCCGGGATATCGTAGTGCAGGTTTCGGGATCTCCGTTGCATATGAATGGCAAGCTTACGGGGGGCGTGGTGATTATCACCGATATCACCAGCCGCAAACAGGCTGAAAAGGAGCTGCAGGAAAGCGAGCGGCGTTTTCGTCTGCTGACCGACGAGCAGAAACGCGCGCTGGAACGTCTGCGTGAAGAGCGCGGGCTGCGCGAAAAATTCATCTTCGCCCTGACCCACGACCTGCGCACGCCCCTGACGGCGGTAAAGGCCAGCGCGCAGCTGATGCAGCGCTATCCCGAGCGCACTGAGATTCGCGAAAACCTGATCGCGCGCATTATCTCCGACGTCGAGCGTGCCGATCAGATGATTCGGGATCTGCTCGACGCCAATCGCATTCGTGCGGGCCAGAAGCTGCCCTTGCTTATTGGGCTCTGCGATCTGGCCTATATTGCGCGCGATACGTTGCGTGATCTTTCGCTGATCTATGACGACCGCTTTACCCTCGTGGCGTCACCGCAGATTGCCGGCTACTGGAGCGCCGACGGCCTGCGCCGGGTGCTGGAGAATCTGGCCAGCAACGCCATAAAGTATGGCGATCCCCAGCAACGAATCGCAGTGTCAGTCCTGGCCGAAGCCCGGCGGGTTGCGATTGCAGTGCACAATCACGGTAATCCTCTTTCGGTCGAAGACCAGAGCGGCATCTTTCGCGTGTTTCATCGTACGCAGTCTGCGCAACGGAGTCGTAAAAATGGCTGGGGTATCGGCCTTACTCTGGTCCGGGGTATTGTCGAGGCTCATGGGGGCACGATTCGCCTCGAGAGCTCGGCCGAGCAGGGAACGACCTTTACCGTTGAGCTGCCCCGGGATGCACGCGACACGGCCACGGCGGGCAAGGAACAGGGCGCACGTCTCGATTAGACTCCGTACTTACATTGCAGCGTAAAAGGCTTCATCCGAGTGGAGTTGCATCCTGCAATCCCTGTTGGGAGTTCGCCGCCCGCATATGGCGGTACGACAATTGCTTGTCGGTCTGACGCTGGGTAACGGGGGGCGAGCGTTCATGATTAAAAATAGCGTGCTGGGCGGAAGCAGTCATTTCGAGGTGCTGATTACGGGCGGTGCCGGTTTCATTGGCACCAATCTGGCGCATAGCCTGGCTCAATCGGGAAACTCCGTGGTTCTTTACGACAGCCTGGCCAGGCCGGGTGTTGAGCGCAATCTGGCCTGGCTGCAAGGCGAACATGGGGCCAGGATCCGGTTTGTCTTTGGTGATGTTCGTAACTCGGCCATGCTTGCCGAAGCCCTGCACGGGATTCAGTGCGTTTTCCATCTTGCGGGCCAGGTGGAAAACGCACTGAATCCCGTGCAGGGAAAGAGTGT